>NZ_JALDUA010000001.1:0-300000 GCF_023109155.1 Streptococcus oralis
GCCGTGAAAAGGCGGTGTCTTAACCCCTTGACCAACGGACCTTGAGCTTTTCAACTCTTTCTATTATACCTACTTTTTTACCTTTGTCAAGGACTTTTTTCAGTGAAGTTGATTTTTTCTTTTCTTCACTAACTTAACTACTGCTTCTGTCCGTGCAGTGTGGGGAAACATATCAACCGACTGGATATACTGGAGGTCATAAACTTTTACCAGCTTAACCAAATCTCGTGCCAAGGTCGAAACATTGCAGGATACATAGACCATCTTGTCTGGAGCATAGGTCAGAATGGTATCCAGTAGCTTATCATCTAAACCTGTACGAGGAGGGTCAACTATCAAGGCATCCGCTCGGTAGTCATCACATTAGAGCATAAAAGAGAGGTTGAACCTCTCTAAATTTATTTTTCTTCACTCATTTTTGATTTTACTTCATCATAAGATAGTGCATGGGAGTCCTCTTCTACTGTCTCAGGCATTTTTCCTGTTTCGTAAAGAGATTTAATCTGTGTACTATCTAATGTTTCGTATTTCAACAATGCTTCTGCAATCAACTTATGAGTTTCACGATTTGACTGAATGATCTCAGCAGCTTTGTTTCGTGCCTCATTTAATAATGAACGAACTTCCTCATCAATCTCATAGGCTGTTTGTTCTGAAATTGATTTTTGAGGACTTTGTGCACCAAACATAGCATGATTACCTTCGTATTGAACTGGGCCAAGTTTTTCACTCATACCGTATTCAGTGACCATTGCACGCGCCATCTGTGTAGCTTGTTCAAAGTCATTTGAAGCTCCTGTCGTTTGGACATTAAAGATAATCTCTTCAGCTACACGACCACCCATCAAACCTGCTAATTGTTCTTTCATATCTTCTTTAGATAGAAGCATTTGATCCTCTTTCGGAAGTGCAATCATGTAACCACCTGCACGTCCACGTGGTACAATGGTAACTTTATGAACAACACGGGCATTTGACAAGACTAAACCAACAATGGTATGTCCAGCCTCATGATAAGCAACCAATTCACGTTCTCTTTGTGATACTGTTTTATCTTTCTTAGACGGTCCAGCAATCACTCTGTCCTCTGCCTCATCAATATCTGAAGCATCAATAACTGACTTGTTGCGACGGGCTGCAACCAAGGCTGCCTCATTTAGAACATTTTCCAAGTCAGCTCCCACAAAACCTGGAGTTTGTTGGGCAACTAATTTCAAATCAACATCTTCTGCTAGAGGTTTGTTTTTAGCGTGAACTTTCAAGATTGCTTCACGACCTTTAACATCAGGGCGACCAACCAAGACTTTTCTATCAAAACGTCCTGGGCGGAGAAGAGCTGGATCAAGAACATCTGAACGGTTTGTCGCAGCGATAACGATAATTCCTTCATTACCCTCAAAACCATCCATTTCAATTAAGAGCTGGTTCAAGGTTTGCTCACGTTCATCATTTCCTCCACCGAGGCCGACACCACGTTGGCGACCAACAGCATCAATTTCATCGATAAAGATAATGGCTGGTGCAGCTTTTTTAGCATCCTCAAAAAGAGAACGAACACGACTTGCACCAACTCCGACAAACATTTCTACAAAGTCAGATCCTGAGATGCTAAAGAATGGAACACCTGCTTCCCCAGCAACTGCCTTAGCAAGTAATGTCTTACCTGTTCCCGGAGGCCCCTCCAAAAGAACACCCGCAGGAATACGCGCGCCAAGTTTGGTAAATCTTTTTGGATCTTTTAAGAATTCAACAACTTCTACTAATTCTTGTTTTTCTTCCTCGGCACCTGCAACATCTGAGAATCGTACCTTGATATCTTCTTTGTTTGCAGCTTTGGCCTTGCTACGTCCAAAACTCATTGGATTTCGGCCACTATTTCCTCCCATATTTCCCATCATAGAGAATAGGAAGAAGAAAAGAATAGCAAATGGCACAACAGAGACAAGGATATTGATCCACATACCGCTTGAACTCTCATGTTTGACTGTTACTTCTGCCTGATGTTCAGAAGCAAGTTTTTGCAATTCTGAAACTGTTGAATCAGACGGAAGAATAGTACTTGAGAATCTTTCTACTGTTGTAGCTGTAGGAGTGAAAAATTGAATTCCTGTTTCTTCTTTACTAGTCTTAGGATTTTTATAAACACCAGACACTTCAATGATGCTGCCATTTGGCTGATAGGTTAATTCTTTTACATTGTCTGCTGTAATTTCTTTTACCAATTCTGTATAGTTAATTTTTTCGCTTCGCCCAGCAGTATTTCCAGAGTAAAAATACTGGAATCCTGTCACTAGGAAGAAGATAATTAACAAGTATAGAAATGGATTTCTAACTAAACCATTATTTTGTTTTTTCATTAAAGATAAATCTTTCTAATTTGAATAAACTTCTTCTTTCAATACTCCGACATAAGGAAGGTTACGATAATTTTCTTTATAGTCCAAACCATAACCTACTACAAACTCATTTGGAATAGTAAAGCAAGTATAATCCGCTTCAATTTCAACAACACGTCCCTCTGGTTTGTCCAACAAAGTCGCGATTTTAACAGAAGCTGCTTCTCTTGCAATAAACATATCTCTCAAACTCTTCAAAGTTTGACCTGTATCGATGATATCCTCTACAAATAAAACATGTCTTCCTTTGATATCTTGAGTCACGTCTTGCTTGATATTGATGACACCACTACTTGCTGTTCCACCATGGTAGCTAGATACCATCATGAAGTCCATCTCGATATGCGTATCAATATGCTTAACCAATTCAGCCATAAAAGGAATTGATCCTTTTAGAATTCCAATAAGAATTGGATTTTTCCCCTCATATTCTTTTGTTAGTTGCGCACCTAGCTTTTTAGCTGCTTCTGTAATTTCATCATGTGAAACGAGGATTTTTTTAATATCGTGTTCTAACATCTTTTTACCTATCTATTTTTTCTATATAAATTACAGTGTTCATTATATCATTTTTCGTGTTTTTACTCAAATCACTGGTCGCAATTCCTAAAATTGAGATAATTTCTCTAAATTGCTCAATAATAGGGGTTGTTTTTCGTTTTTCAATAGGGATTTTCAAATCTATAAATAAGCGTCTCAATTTCTTTCGATGACCATTTAGGATAATAACGTCGCCAGGTTTTCGACATCTAATATGTACAGATGTTTCCCGTGAAACCGTTACTTTTTGAACAAAATCCCCTTCAATAGGAATGCCAAAGGAAAATAAATAGCCCATATATTGAACTTGATTTTGATAGTGTAACACAAGTTCATCTTCCTTTTCATCGGCCTGTGGACTGATTTTGCAAACTCGAAAATTCTGATACTCTTTTATCAATTCATAGCCATTTTTAAGAGAATGACGATACTGGCTTTTCGTTGTTAAAATCTGTCGAACTTCAGCAAACTGAGCCTTTGTCAGATTTAAGTCTGGAAATTGATTAAGATAGTTCTGGAGCAAGATTCCTTGAGTTTTTTGAGAGTATGAAAATAGCTCATTCAAATCTTCCACATCAATTTGTTTCGAAAGCTCCGTTATTGTTGCTTGGTAATCTGAAATTTCCCTTCCTAAATCTAAAAGGGCGGATTTAAGACGAGGATTTTCTTTTTCAAGTTCTGGTAAATACCTATTCCGAATGCGATTGCGAAAATAAGTATTTTCCTGATTTGTTTGATCTTCGAAATGAAAAATTGGTGAAAAATCCTTTTTATGAAAAGACAACAAGGGACGGAGGATTTCAATATCATCAACTACTTGACTTTCTTTTATTCCTGTTAAATGACGTAGCCGACTTCCTCGAATCAAGCGCATCAAAATCGTTTCAACTTGATCATCTGCATGGTGGGCAGTAACCAAGGCAGTCGCTCCAACCTCTTTCATAATTTTCCTAAAAAAATCATAACGAAACTCTCGAGCACGCGCTTCTGAAAAGTCTCCTGAAAAGCTTGTGATATAAATAGGAAGTTCAGCTGCATCAGCTAACTTCCTTAGTTCATTTTCCTCCCAATCAGATTCCCTTCTCTGCTTGTGATTGACATGTGCTAAAATCAACTCAATTCCCAACTCATTTTGATAAGTAGACAATAGCTGGAATAAAAACATTGAATCCAGTCCGCCAGACAAAGCTAACATGACTTTCGAATGTTTTTTGAAATACTCTTTTCGGAGAAAATGATTTAAAAAATCCTGGTCCCTCATTTTAGAACCTCATAGACATCCTTGGCTATCTTAGCAATGGTGTCATAGTCAGAATTTTTGGTGAAAATGGAAAGAACGAAAGGAGAATCCGTATAGACAATGGCAGTGTCATGTTTAAACTCATCGGCATCTCCAATTTTATGAGCTACCTTAACCGAAACACCTTTTGCGATTCTTTGGTTGTCAAAATCAGTCTTACCTAGAGACTCTAAGACAAAACCATTCTGATTATAAATAGCTTCCATGACCTTTCCAGCCATTTTTGAAGAAGTTAGTTTATCATTCACATCCCAATCTTCGCCCATAATGGTGGACATTTTTTCTTTGAAAGCCCCGTCAGATTGATTGGTCACGTAATAACCTAAAATATTATGAGCAACATTATCAGACTCTTTTGTTACCTTGGTAATTAACTGTTGAAGACTGTATTCTTTGTTATCTTCTTTTTTAGGTAAGCTACCACTACCTTCTGGTTTATAGGACCCAGGGAAACTATTTACTTCCGGGACATACTTGAAGCTACTGTCTAACGTATACTCTCCTTGATTTATCTTATCTTGAGCATAATAAAGATAGGCTAGTTTCAAGATGCTAGCTGCATAAAATTTGCTGTCTTCATTCACCCCAGCCTCTTTACCTGTACTCAGTTGTTTAACATAAATAGAATAATTTTCGTTCTGATAGTTGTTTGATAAAACTTCTTGAACCTTCTGGATGCGATTGTCTTCTTCCGAGACGAACTCTTTTGATACCCACCCAATTTGATCAATATGAAGAAATTCTTGTCCCTCAGCAAAGAGGGTTCTATCCACTGTTACGCGTTGATAGGGAGAGAGGAATGAAGAAATTTCTTTAGTGTCATAAGGGCTGTTATAGATAACAAACCCCTGCTCCAACCATACTTGTCTATTTTGAGTTTGAACTTGACTTTGATCATAGACCAACCGCTTATCTGCAAGGATAAACTGATGATTATCTAATTTAAAAACAGGAACACCTTGTCTATTCAAACGCCATTCTACTATTTTAAAGGTGGTTCCAGGAGTCAATTTACCAGACTCCTTGACAAGATCCTCATTAGCATAGACAGCTGTTTCTCCATATACCATTGGGGATTCCAGAGTTTCTTTATAGTAGAATCCATAATCAGACTCGGTTAGATAATAAATTTCTTGTGAAGAGTAAGGAAGCTGTTTTTCTGTGCTAACTACTCTTGAGGTTATGATAAAAGCAGGTAGCAATAAAACTACTAAGAACTTACGCATTCTTCTCTTCCCTTTCTTCTTGTAATCGTAATAAATGGTTTTTAGCTTCCAATTCCTCTAATTTTTCATCTGATAAACTTAAAAATTGCTCAACAACTTCCAATAAATTTTCCATGACATTACCTCGGAAGCAAATCAGGAATTGTGTAAATTGCTTCTCGTTTCTTTGAGTAATAGTACTTGGCGCGTGCATATTTTGCTACATAGTCTTCATCTTTCAACTTTGCAGCAAAAGCAGATTCCTTATCCTTTTCGTCACTAAGAGTTTGGTACTGCTCTTTCAACTCTGTCAATTGCTGACGGCGTTGTAGTAACTGATCATAGCTTTGAGCCAAGTTATAAGTTGGTAAAATAAACAACAAAATCATCAAAATAAGGACCCAACCCATAAAACGATTTCGTTTTTGTCTCTCCTTCATCAGGTAACGACGACGTTGATGTTCATTTTGAATAAAAGAATTATTCATCTGTACAATATTTTTAGACATTTTCTTCTACCCGTGTTTCACTGAGAATTTCATACATGCCTGCTGCGTCTTCTTTTTTTGTACTATCTTTCATCTCTATTACTTTAACAAGCAACAACTTATTTCCAAAGCGAATTTCAACTTGGTCATCAACTTTCAAATCCGTTGAACTTTTGGCCAAGATTCCATTCACCTTGATTCTACCTTTATCTGCTACTTCTTTTGCGACTGTGCGGCGCTTAATAATTCGTGATACTTTTAAATACTTGTCTAATCTCATTTTTATTACCTCAAATTATTATTGTACCATTTTTATTCTTTTTATAGAAGAAAAATGTTAAATGGGATTTGCTTCCTTTGATTCTTTTATCCCTAATAAACTTTCTCCAAAAATCAGCAAACCTTCTAAAATTTCATAATCCTTCTTGTTTCGGACATCGAATACAACTTCCATTAATCCCTTATTCTCAGCTATGGCTGCTTTTAAGTTCGTTGCGGATAAAGCTTTAAAATAATCTTGAGCCAAGAATAGTCGTTGAGTGACTTTTTCAAATTGAACTGTAATCTTATTTTCTTTTCTTTCCACACGTTCTACAAATAACTTGTCAAAATATGACTTGACCAAACCAATCTCTAAAAGATAGGCCACTACGTCTGGGTATTCTCCAAAGCGGTCCATCAACTCTTCTTGTAGTTCTTCATAGTTGACACGATTGTCAATTTGACGAATTTTCTTGTAAATTTCAATCTTATGTCGTTGGTCAGAAATATAAGTATCAGGAAGATAAGCATCAATTTGTAAAATCAACTCAGCATTTCCTTTGATTCTTTTATTCCCATTACCGTTCCGTTTAGCAATAGCTTCCTCTAATAACTGTGAATACAATTCAAAACCAACAGAATCAATGAAACCAGACTGCGATTTTCCTAGGAGATTTCCTGCTCCACGAATCGAAAGATCTCGCATCGCAATCTTAAATCCTGAGCCTAATTCTGTAAATCCCTTAATCGCTTCTAATCTCTTTTCAGAGACTTCACTGATTGATTTTTCTGGACGATACATGAGATAGGCATAAGCAATACGATTACTACGACCGACTCTTCCTCTTAATTGATACAAGGTTGACAAACCCATATGGTCTGCATTTTCAATAAATAAGGTATTGGCATTTGGAATATCTACCCCTGTCTCAATAATAGTAGTCGTCACCAAAATATCATACTGACCTTCAATGAAATCAAGTAGAGTATTTTCCAACTGAATTTCACTCATTTGTCCATGAACATACCCAATCGAAGCCTCTGGAATCAACTCCTGTAATTCTGAAACCTTCTGGTCAATCGTGTCAACTTTGTTGTAAAGATAGTAAACTTGACCTCCACGCTCCATTTCACGCAAGACAGCATCACGAATGACACTATCATTCTTCTCTAATACATAGGTTTGAACAGGATAGCGATTGGTTGGAGGAGTTTCAATAACAGACAAATCTCGAATTCCTAGCATAGACATATGAAGGGTACGAGGGATTGGCGTTGCTGTCAAGGTTAGAACATCTACTTGTTTTTTTAGTTCTTTCAAAGTTTCCTTATGCTTAACACCGAATCGTTGTTCTTCATCAATAATCATCAATCCCAAATCTGAAAACACAACATCTTTTGACAAAACACGATGCGTTCCAATCAAAATATCGACTTGACCATTCTTTAGTTTTTCAAGTGTTTCTGCCTGCTCTTTTTTACTTCTAAAGCGACTCAACACATCAATATTAACAGCAAAATTTTGGAATCGTTCCTTAAAATTCGTATAGTGTTGTTGTGCTAAAACCGTCGTTGGAACTAGAACGACCACTTGTTTGTGATCATTGACTGCCTTAAAAGCAGCACGCATTGCAACCTCAGTCTTCCCAAAACCAACATCCCCAACTAAAAGTCGATCCATGGGATGAGAATCCTGCATATCTCTCTTGATTTCCTCAATACTACGAAGTTGATCATCCGTTTCAACATAAGGGAAGGCATCATCAAAAACATGTTGATCTTCATCATCAGCTGAGAACGCAAAACCCTTCAACTGACTACGCTCAGAATAGAGTTTGATTAAATCGTCAGCTATATCCTCTACCTGGTTCTTAACTTTTTGCTTAGCCTTTTTAAAATGACCGTCATTTAATTTATTGAGTTTAGGAGGTTTCCCATCACTTGAAACATATTTAGACAGTAACTGAATCTGCTCTACTGGGATGGAGATTTGGTCACCATTTTGATACTGTACACTGACATAATCACGGTGAATACCTTGGATTTCAATTGTTTCGATTCCTAAATATTGACCAATTCCATGGATATGGTGAACAACGTAGTCCCCTTTTTCAAGTTCATTATAATCTTTTAATCGCTCTGCATTTGAAGTATGTTGTCTTCTAAAACGACGTTTTAATTTCTTTTGAAAAATCTCATGTTCAGTAATCAAGAGAATTTTCTCATCCACAAAATGAAAACCATGTCTTAGATTACCCTCAATCAAGTTTACAGATTCTTTACAGATACTTGACTTATCTCTGGAATCCAATTTAATCTGGTATTCCTCTAAAACATCCTCCAATGTTTTACTTCCCATTGAATTGCTAGACTGCAGAATAATGGTATAGTTCATTTTTTTATATCGCTCAATTTCTTCTTTAAGAAAAGAAAACTGATTGAAGAATTCTTGCATGGGGTATTGATTAAATTGATAAATGTGATCAAACTTGAGGTTTCCTAAGCCCTTTTGCAGATTGGAGAAAAAGGTAACTGGACTTTGTTTTTTATAGGTTTGCTCTGTATTTGCAAAATACTGCATCCCAGAAAATGATTTACCATTCTGTAAATCTTCTGTAAAGTATTGTGCTAATTCTCTTTCAAAGGCTTCATACTGATTCATCAATTTTTGATAGTCATCAAAGAATACTGGTGTATCTTTTTTAATATAATCAAATACAGTCCATGTTTTATCGTAACATAAGGACAAAAACTTTCGACTATCTGAATGTACTTGTTTTTGATGAAAACTTGACAAAATCTCTTCCAAATATGATTTTAAAATTGGTGATAGAGTCTTTGAAATTTGCTTTTCTAAAGCTGACTGTCCTCGTTGATAATCTTTTTCTCTAAAAAGTATATCGCTAGCTGGAAAGATAGTGAGGTTTGTCTGATTTTCTTTCGATAATTGTGTTTCGACTTCAAAAGTACGAATACCATCTACTTCATCGCCAAAAAACTCGATTCGGAAAGGTTCTAACTGAGACATCTCAAAAATATCTAAAATGTCTCCTCGAATACTAAACTCACCTTGTGTCTGTACTTGAGTAACTTTTCGATATCCAATTTCCTTTAACCAGTGAAGTAGCTCATGTTGGTCATATTCTTCGCCAACCGCAATTTTTATAGTACTTTCTTTAAATCTAGTCGGAGAGGGTAAAATTAACCGACTCGCTGCGATATTACAAACTAAAATCCCTTTCTTAGACGGATCACTCAAAAAACGCAAGGCCTCAACCCGCGAAATGATTTTTTCTTGCGAAGACATCAAAAACTCTACCATAGGAGAGTCATCAACCAAAAATGGATAGACAAGTTCCTCTCCTAAGAGAGAAAGAAGATCACTGATAATTCGTTCTGCTTCTCCATAAGTTGAAGTCAGTAACACAACCTTATTTTCTTTTTCTAGACTGCTTGCAATTGCAAGAGCCTTGGTAGACGTTGATAAACCAAGTATTAGTTGTCTTTTCTTATCTATCAGATTTTGATGCCATTTTTTTATCTGATCATTTTCTGAGAATAAATCTAATAAAGTCATCATTTAACCGTTATACCTCTGCATTGTTTTCTCAAAGTTTTTCTCTTGTAAATAGTAGTTTACAGCATCGTCAACCTTTTCAATAGACTGTAAAATACCCACATAGTCATCCTGATCAAACTTACTTAAAACATGATGAACAACTGACATGCCTTTTTTAGGTCTTCCAATACCTATTTTAACACGGTTAAATACCTGAGTACCTATATGTTGAATAATAGACTTAATACCATTATGACCACCAGCTGACCCCTTTGCTCTTAAACGAATTTTCCCAACTTCCATGTCAAGATCGTCGTAAATAACGAGTAAATCTTCAATATCCAAACCATAGTAAGTCAATAAAGCATGAACCGCTTTTCCACTTTCATTCATAAATGTTGTTGGTTTGACGAGATAAATTTTTTCTCCATTGAGGAAAAAAGATGCTAGGTCAGCTTGAAATATCTTGTCATGTGTAAAGGTGACATTTTGTTTTTTAGCTAGTTGGTCAATCAACATAAATCCAACGTTGTGCTTGGTTTCAAAATATTTATCCCCTGGATTTCCCAATCCTACAAGTAATTTGGTCATTTATTTTTCCTTTCAAAAGCCAAAAGGGTTGGAATTTTTTTCCAACCTAATTGACACTATTTATTAAATATTATTAAACGTTAAAGCGGAATTCCATGATATCGCCATCTTGAACGATATATTCTTTTCCTTCTTCACGCAAACGCCCAGCTTCTTTTACAGCCTTTTCAGATCCATATTTCACTAGATCCTCATATGACATTGTTACTGCACGAATAAAGCCTTTTTCAAAGTCTGAGTGGATAATACCAGCTACTTGAGGAGCTTTCATCCCTCGCTTAAAGGTCCAAGCACGGACTTCTTTTTCACCAGCTGTGAAGTAAGTTCCAAGCCCAAGCAAGTGATAGGCTGCACGAGTCAACTTGTCAACACCTGATTCTGTCAAGCCAAGTGCTTCAAGAAACTCTTGCTTATCTTCATCATCTAACTCAGAAATTTCTTCCTCAGCACGCGCAGAAATAACTACTACCTCTGCATTTTCTGTCGCTGCGAATTCACGAATTTGCTTCACATATTCGATAGAATCTGGATCTGAAACTACATCCTCATCCACATTAGCAACATAAAGAACTGGTTTAGTGGTCAAAAGGAAGAGACCTTTGACAACCTTTTGTTCCTCATCTGTGAATTCAATGGTACGAGCTGATTTTCCATCTTCAAGGACTGGTTTAATCTTTTGAAGAACGTTAAACTCTGCTACTGATTCTTTATCTTTTTGCGTACGTGCCATCTTTTCTACACGCGCATAGCGTTTATTAACTGATTCTAAGTCAGCAAGAATCAACTCCAGGTTAATGGTATCAATATCTGCAAGTGGATCCACAAAGGCGTCTTCACGTCCTTGTTCGCGCATCACATTTTCATCATCAAAAGCACGAACTACGTGAACAATCGCATCTACCTCACGGATATTGGCCAAGAATTTATTACCTAGACCTTCTCCTTTTGATGCTCCTTTTACAATCCCTGCAATATCTGTAAATTCAAAGGTTGTTGGGACTGTCTTTTTAGGGGTAATCATTTCCGTTAGTTTTTGTAGACGTTCATCTGGAACTTCCACCATCCCAACGTTTGGATCAATAGTCGCAAATGGGTAGTTTGCCGCCTCTGCTCCTGCTTTTGTAATTGCATTAAAAAGGGTTGATTTACCAACATTTGGCAAACCAACGATACCTGCTGTTAAAGCCATAGTTTCTCATTCTCCGTTCTCATTTCAATCCCTAACATTATAACACAAAAAGGGAAAACTTGCTAACCCTCTAAACTAAGGGTTCTTAGTCAATAATCTTATTCATTTTTCGTTCAAAATCATAGCGACTCATCATGACAAGGTGGTCACAATTGCTACACTTTATTTTGATATCTGCCCCTACACGTGTAATTTCCCAACGATTAGCCTTTTTGCCTGTTGACTTGATGGTACAAGCGTGTGGTTTTTTCATCTCAACAAAATTTCCAACTTGATACATACTACTCTCCTTTTCTTTTTTGATTATATCATAAAAGAGGCGAGCCAGGCTCAACCTCTTTCACTTAATTTGTTCGAACTGGTGTGATAAGTTGCATGAAATCTTCGTCAGTATCTGCTGGCACAAGAGTAAATGGACGAACTGATGAGATAAAGCTAATAGTCACCTTTTCGCTATTTAAAGCCTTGAGGGAATCAATCAAGTAAGTTGGGTTAAAACTAATAGTTAAATCATCCCCGGTCACCTGCTCCGTATCGATTTCTTCGTTTACTTTACCAACCTCTGGAGAGTGAACATGGGCGCTAACAACTCCACCTTTAATTTCCAGCTTCACAGTACCATTTTGAGTCGCACTTGATAAGAGACGTGCACGCTCCATAGATTGACGCAAATTAACCACATCAAAAGTAATTGTAGTGTTAAAGTCTGTTGGAATCAAGCGATCTGTATCAGGATAATTACCTTCTAGGAGACGAGTGTAGAAGCTAATATTTTCGCTTCTAAAGAGGATTTGATTATTTGCAAAGAAAATCTCTACAGTTTCAATATCATCTGTAAATACCGCTGAAAATTCGCGTAGAGAGCGGCTAGGAATCACCACATCGAAATCATCACCATTTTTTTCAAGAGTCAATTTCTTCTGGCTAAGGCGATGAGAGTCTGTCGCAACTGTTTTTAGTTCCTTGTGTTGGCTCAAAACAAAATGGACACCAGTCAAAATTGGACGACTTTCTTGCGTACTTGCAGCAAATGCTGTTTCATTGATAATTTTCTTGAGTAGTTTGGTTTCAAGAACCAAAGGTGTGCTAGCTGAAATTTCTTGGATTCGTGGGTACTGTTCGCTATCTTTTCCTTTTAGAGTAATTTCTGATTTGCCACTTGTTAAGACAATTTGTTTTTGTTCAATCTCTTTAAAATCAAGCGTTACATCTGGAAGACTAGATACAACATTGATAAAGAAAGAAGCTTCTAGAAGAATCGAACCCAGAGAAGTGATCAAGAGACCAGCATCTTCATTCTTTTGAGAAATGAAATTTTCAATAGAAATTTGACCGTTTGATCCAATTAAAGTAATTCCTTCATTGGTAACGTCAATTTTGATTGTTGATAAAATTGGAATAGCATTTTTAGAGCTTATTGCTCGTTTTGTGGTATTTAAGGCTTGTAGAAATAAATTTTTATTAATTGAAAAATGAATCATGGATTCTCCTTTATTTATTTTTAGTATTAGAAAGTTAATAGTAATAATAGAGTCTGTGAATTCTGTGGAAAACTGGGTGCTATTTAGTAAACTTAAGATTCTAAGCTTGTTTAAAAAATGTGGATAAAAAAGATAAGAAAGGAAAACTTATCCACAAGCTACTTAATTTTCTTTTTGATTGCTTCTATTTCTAAACGTAAATTATCGTCTTCGTCAATCAATGATTTGATTTTAGCATGGGCATGAATAACGGTGGTGTGATCCTTTCCGCCAAATTCTTTTCCGATTTTTGGAAGACTGTTATCTGTCAATTCTCTAGCTAGATACATAGCAACTTGACGCGCTAAAACGATGTTTTGAACTCGTCTCGTCCCCTTCATTTCTTTGACACTCACTCCATAAAAATTACCAACTTCAGTTTGGATTTTCTCAATTGGAATAACAAGTATCTGGCGGGCGTCTTGCTTACGTGCTCTAATAGCTTCCGCAGCAATATCAATAGTAATATCCTTAATTTTCTTCACTCTGGCAATTAAAGTGATATCGTTGATTGCTCCTTCCAATTCTCTAACATTTGAATCAAATTGGCCAGCCAAGTATTCTAGAGTATCACTTTGGAAATGGTAATCCAAGTGCTCTGTTTTACTTTGAAGAATGGCGATACGTGTCTCAAAGTCAGGAGGAGTGATATTTTGCGTCAATCCCCAGCTAAAGCGTGTAACAAGTCTCTCTTCAAGTCCTTCTAGGTGTTTAGGACTTCGATCACTGGTTAGGACAATCTGTTTCTGCTTATCATGAAGAGCATTGAAGGTATTGAAAAATTCTTCCTGGGTCGCGACTTTTTTGCCACTGAGAGATTGGATATCATCGATCAATAAGAGATCAAGGCTACGGTAAGTCTTTTTGAAATTTTCCATTTCCCCAAGTCGCAAGTGTTCAAGAAAGTCATTGATAAAGCTTTCGGCAGGAATGTACTTGACACGCGCATCAGGAATATTTTTCAAAATCTCATTTCCAATCGCATTGAGCAAGTGAGTCTTTCCAAGACCAGGTCCTCCATAGATGAAAAGAGGATTATAGGTCAGAGCTAAATCTTCAGATACAGCTAGTGCAGCAGATACCGCCCAAACATTCCCATCACCTTGAATAAAGTTATCAAAGGTATATTTTTCTTTTAATCCTGTTTCAGAATAGGGAATCGTTGGTAGTGCAGGTGTGTAATCGTAAGTAGAGACACTATTCGTATCATTTACTTGAGGAGATTCTGTACTCTGAGGTTTAGTGAAAATATAGTGAGGTTTGATTTCAGAATCATAAATTTCAAAACCAGCAGCAACAATAATATCTTTTAATTGCTTTTCCCACACCATTTCCATCTCTGATCTCGGTAGAAATATAGTAGCTGTGTTTTCTTCTACTTTGACGAGTTCAGCAGGTGTAGCATAGAAATCATACATAGATCGTGTCAATCTTTCTTGAGCAAATTCTAAAATACGATTCCAAAATTGCTTTTCTTTCAACTAATTTTCCTCCTTTACTATGATTTTAGTAGTTTAGTGCTAGACTTATTTTACCATAGATAATAGGATTTTTCCACAGATTGAGGAAAAGAATCCACAATGTTAGTAGTATTTATCCACAGGTTGGGGATAAATAAGAGAATCCTTGATTTAGTAGGCTTTTTGATAAAAAAATTGGTGGATAAATTTGTGGGTTGAGAAAATAAAAGAACAGCCTTATTTCAGGCTGTTAATAATTCTATCGTATTCTTCTTGACTTGAAAAGGAGATAATAATCTTTCCAGTATCTTTTTTTGAAAGTTTAATTTCTACACTTAAACCGAGTAGTTTTTTTAATTTATCTTCTTCGTCTTTGATGAAAGAATCACTTTTTTTTTGCTTCTTGTGTTTTTTCTCTGTAAGAAGTGCTTCTAACTTTCTCACAGAAATATCTTCATTTTTGATTAGTTGGAAGAAATAGTCT
Source organism: Streptococcus oralis (assembly GCF_023109155.1). Lineage (GTDB taxonomy): Bacteria > Bacillota > Bacilli > Lactobacillales > Streptococcaceae > Streptococcus > Streptococcus oralis_BZ. Next base: position 14,994 of record NZ_JALDUA010000001.1, read on the forward strand.
TGCTGCTCTTTGTCCAAACCAACTAGTGAACGTGCATGCGCTTGAGAAATTTTTCCATTTTCTACTTCAGTTAAGATATATTCTGGTAGGGAAAGCAAACGAATAAAATTAGTGATATAAGGACGAGATTTCCCCATTTTATCCGCTATCTCAGTGTGAGTAAATCCTTTTTCTACTAAAGATTCGTAGGCGCGTGCTTCTTCAACAGGATTTAAATTTTCTCTCTGCAAATTCTCAATGATTGACTGGATTATCATTTCCTGATCTGAGAGGTGCTTTACAACGGCTGGAATAGAGGTCAGACCAGCCAAGAGAGAAGCCCGATATCGTCTCTCTCCTGCAAGGATTTCATAACCAATTACAGGAGATTGACGAACGATGATTGGTTGGATGAGCCCATTTTCTTTGATTGACTGAGCTAATTCATTTAGTTTATCTGTATCAAATTCTTTCCGAGGTTGGTAAGGATTCTTTTGTATTTCAGAGATAGAAATCATTTCAAATTTTTCCATGATTCTACACTAACATATCTTTTACTTTCTGTAAAGTTTTCTTTACACTGATGTCAATTAAGACTCTAAATCACCAGAATTCTTATCTAGTTTAATTGAGGTTGTTTCCTCCTTACCGTTACGGTAGTAGGTTACTTTGATAGTATCTCCGATAGCATGATTGTAAAGAGCATGTTGTAGGTCTGTTGATGAGGTAATCTCTTTGTCGTCAACTTTGGTAATGACATCGTATTTTTGAAGATGTCCATTTGCTGGCATATTGTTTTGAACGGATCGAACAACTACACCTGAAGTGAGGCCACTTGGAATGTTAAGTTTTCTAAGATCACTAGCTCCAACATTTGATAGATTGACCATTTGAATTCCAAGAGCTGGACGAGTAACTTTACCATCACTTTCAAGCTGTTTAATGATATTTTGTGCATCGTTTGAAGGAATTGCAAAACCAAGACCTTCTACAGATGTTCCACCATTACTTGCAATTTTACTTGATGTAATACCAATTACTTGTCCTTGAATGTTTACAAGTGGACCACCAGAGTTACCAGGGTTAATGGCTGTATCTGTTTGAATGGCTTTTGTTGAAATAGCTTGACCATCTTCAGATTTTAGAGAAACATTTCGATTAAGACTTGAAATAATCCCCTGTGTAACTGTATTAGCATATTCTGAACCTAGAGGACTACCGATAGCAATCGCTGTTTCTCCAACACTAAGTTGACTTGAATCCCCAAATTCTGCTATTGTTGTAACTTTTTCTGAAGAAATTTTAACGACAGCAATATCAGAGAAAGTATCAGATCCGACAATTTCACCAGGAACCTTAGTACCATCTGCCAAGCGAATATCAACTTTTGAAGCTCCATTGATAACGTGAGTATTAGTTACAAGATAGGCATCTTTATCATCCTTTTTATAGATAACACCTGATCCCTCACTTGCGATTTGTTGATTGTCTGAATCAGAGTTAGTTTCGTCAGCATTAAATACACTACTTTGTCTACTGCTAGAAGAAGAATAAGTAATGATTGAGACAACAGCATCCTTAACTTTATTTACTGCTTGAGTGGTTGAATTTTCATTCTTATAGGATGTTTGAGTGACAGTGCCAGAATTATTATTCGTAGCTTGATTTCCTTGTTTTTGATAAAGTTGTAATGTTACGAAACTTCCTAAGGCACCACTTAAAAATCCTATTAGAATGATTACAAGAACTTTAACTCCCTTTTTGTAAAATTTTTGTAAGTGTTTCATAAACGCCTCCGTTTGTTATTTATTTACTCAGATTATAAACCTATTAACTTAATCCAAACTTAAAAGCTTAAAGTTTTACACAAGTTGTGGATAACTCGTTTTATTCTGTGAATTCACTAGTAATTTTGAATGATTTTTGTGTGTATAAGATGTGAAATGAAGTGTGGATATGATAGAATAGAAGAATGAAAATAAAAATTGTAACAGTGGGAAAATTAAAAGAAAAATACCTTAAAGATGGTATTTCTGAATATACCAAACGAATTTCACGTTTCGCCAAATTAGAAATGATTGAGCTCACTGATGAGAAGACACCTGACAAAGCCAGTGAATTAGAAAATCAAAAAATCTTGGAAACAGAAGGTGAAAGAATTCTTTCTAAGGTTGGAGAAAGAGACTTTGTCGTTGTACTAGCCATTGAAGGAAAAACACTCTCCTCAGAGGAATTGAGTAAGCAACTAGAGCAAGCTTCTATAAAAGGCTACTCAACGCTTACTTTTATCATTGGAGGAAGTTTGGGTCTAGCTCCTGTTGTAAAAAATAGGGCCAATCTTTCTGTCAGTTTTGGACGTCTGACATTACCACATCAGTTAATGAGATTAGTTTTAGTTGAACAAATTTACCGTGCTTTTACAATTCAACAGGGTTCTCCTTACCACAAATAGAAGATTGACTTAGCTCTTGTTTTTTGATAGAATGGTCATGTTAGGTCTCATAGCTCAGCTGGATAGAGCATTCGCCTTCTAAGCGAACGGTCGCAGGTTCGAATCCTGCTGGGATCAATTTTAGATGCGAAGCTGGGGTAAATCCCAGCTTTTTTCTTAAAAAAGTGCGTTTCAGGTGCAAAAATGTACAGTTGGGAAGAATTTTTTCTTACATGGTCTTCATTTTGTATAATAGATGTGTAAGTTAACTTACAAGAAAAAATAATACAGGAGATTTCATTATGAAAAATACAGTAAAGTTGGAACAATTTAAAGAGGTAACAGAGGCAGAATTGCAGGAGATTCGAGGTGGAGATTGGAGAATTTCAGAAACAATTCGTAATCTTATTTTTCCAAGAAGAAAGTAATGAAATAAAGGTAGAGAGTAATGGATTTATTTGGATTAGGGATAGCTATTTTTTATTTTCTCATCATTAGCAAAAGTTATGAATGGATTTGTAAAATAAATAGAAAAGAACAAATTGTTTTTTTCTGTTACACATGTATCTCAGTTTTTATACTTGAAGAAATTATTACACTAGTATTTTCTAATAGTTTTGCTTTGTCTAAATTTTTATTTCCTTTGGTTGTGTACCTTTATTTAAGAAAGTTAAAGAAGTCTGAAAAATACAAAGCTATTTTTATTAGTTTACTACTGTCTTTATTATATCACAGTACTCATACTTTTATATCCGTAACCTTATCTTCTATAACAGGAGATGAAGTAGTATTACACTATAAAAGTACATTTCTTTTAGTAGTATTGTTGATGACTTATTTTTCTATTCTAATAATAATTCGTTATTTTCATCTGGATATTAAATATTTTGATAAAGATTATCTGTATCCTTTTTTAAAAAAAGTAATAGTTGCTTTCTTTGGTTTGCATATCTTATTGTTTATTTCAGATATAGTAAGTACAACTCATCACTTAAATAGTTTTGGAAGTATTTTATCAACCATTGTTTTTATCTGTCTGCTATTAGTTTTCTTTGCAATGAATTCTTATAAGGTTCAAATTGAAAAAGAGATTGCCCTAAAGCAGAAGAAATTTGAACAAAAGTATTTACAAACTTATACAGATGAGATTGTGGGTTTGTATAATGAGATTCGAGGTTTTCGTCATGACTATGCAGGGATGCTTGTCAGCATGCAAATGGCGATTGACAGCGGAGATTTACACGAAATTGACAGGATTTACAACGAGGTCTTAGTAAAAGCAAATCAGAAATTGAGGTCAGACAAATATACTTACTTTGATTTAAACAACATAGAAGATTCGGCTTTACGAAGTTTAATTGCTCAATCGATTGTCTATGCACGAAATAATGATGTAGAGTTTACATTGGAAGTAAAAGATGTTATTACTAGATTGTCAATGGATTTACTTGATCTTGTTCGCATCATGAGCATTCTATTAAATAATGCTGTCGAAGGTGCCACAGATAGTTACTTGAAACAAATGGAAGTTGCAGTCATTAAAATGGATTTTGAAACAGTTATAGTTATCCAGAATTCATGCAAAATAACTATGACGCCTTCAGAAGACCTATTTGCCTTAGGTTTCTCTACCAAGGGAAGAAATAGAGGTCTAGGACTTAATAATGTCAAAGAGATTTTAGATAAGTATGACAACATTATCTTAGAAACAGAGATGGAAGACAACACATTTAGACAAATTATTAGATTTAAGAGGGAGTTCGAATGAAAGTATTAATTTTAGAAGATGTTATTGAACATCAAGTGAGACTAGAGAGAATATTAAATGAAATCTCGGAAGAATCGAATATTCCTATTTCATATAAGACAACAGGAAAAGTTCGTGAGTTTAAGGAATATATCGAAAATGATGAAGTAAACCAGCTTTATTTCCTAGATATCGATATTCATGGAATCGAGAAAAAAGGCTTTGAAGTGGCTCAATTTATCCGTCATCACAATCCTTATGCTATTATTGTCTTTATTACTAGTCGATCTGAATTTGCTACCTTAACGTACAAATACCAGGTATCAGCCCTAGATTTTGTTGATAAAGATATCAATGATGAATTGTTCAAAAAACGCATCGAGCAGAGTATTTTTTACACTAAGAGCATGCTGCTTGAAAACGAAGATGTTGTAGACTATTTTGATTACAACTATAAAGGAAATGATTTGAAAATTCCTTACCATGACATTTTGTATATCGAAACGACAGGAGTTTCTCATAAACTTCGGATTATTGGTAAGAATTTTGCAAAAGAATTCTATGGAACTATGACAGATATTCAGGAAAAGGACAAACATACCCAGCGATTTTATTGCTCCCATAAATCTTTCCTTGTCAATGTGGGAAATGTGAGAGAAATTGATCGAAAGAATTTAGAAGTTGTCTTTTATGAAGATCATCGTTGTCCAATTACTCGTTTAAAAGTCCGCAAACTAAAAGATATTCTAGAGAAAAAATCTAAAAAGTGATTGACAATTAGTAAGAAATTGATATAATGGTTATATCTGCTACAGATAGATGGTCCGTTGGTCAAGGGGTTAAGACACCGCCTTTTCACGGCGGTAACACGGGTTCGAATCCCGTACGGACTATTTTATCCGCCATAGCTCAGTTGGTAGTAGCGCATGACTGTTAATCATGATGTCGTAGGTTCGAGTCCTACTGGCGGAGTCAGATAAAAAAGAACACCATTGGTGTTCTTTTTCTTTTAGTTGACATCACCTAACATTTTCATAAGGAAGTCAGTCATTTCTTGCGGACTTTCTTTTTTTCCGTGAGCAATCCAAGTCTGGCAAACACCAAATAGGGCATTTGTTAGATAAATACTGCTGTATTCTAATTCTATTGGAGTGAGTTGTAGTTTCATAAAGCGTTTCTGAAGGTCGGTGCTAAGCATAATGTGAAGCTTATTTCTCAAGAAATTTTGGATTTCTTTTGTTCCATTTTCAGACAAGAGAGCAGCTAATAGTGGTTCAGACTCTAAATATTCAAACACTTCTAAAATAGCATCTCTTTTGTGATGAGCATGTTTTTGGAAAATATACTCAAAGGTATGAAATAGCTTACTTTGGTAGAGTTCAATCATATCATACTTATCCTTGTAGTGAGTGTAAAAGCTGGAACGACTAATTCCGGCTTTTTCTGCTAACTTGACAGTAGAAATTTGATCAAAGGGCTGGTCCATCAATAATTGAACCATGGCATTTTCGATAATTCGTTTTGTTTTTAAACGTTTGTTACTTTCTTTCATAATTTCTCCTCGTACACAAAAATAGACTATATGTCTAAAAAAGTATTTTTTATCTTGTAATTTAGATTTTTTAATGTATAATCTATTATATCAAAAATTTAGACAATATGTTTAAAAAAGGAGGAAATATGTTTAAAGAATGGAAAGAAATTTTTAAAAAACCGACCTTTATCATTGTAATGATAGGGATTTCTCTCATTCCAGCTTTATACAACATTATATTTTTATCGTCCATGTGGGATCCATATGGTCAAGTATCGGAGTTACCTGTGGCAGTTGTCAATAAAGATAAGGAAGCTTCTTATAATGGACAGACTATGACAATTGGTGAAGACATGGTGTCTAATTTAAAAGAAAATAAGGCTTTAGATTTTCACTTTGTTAATGAAGAGGAAGGGGAAAAAGGGCTAGAAGATGGTGACTACTACATGGTAGTGACTTTACCAAGTGACTTATCTGAAAAAGCTACTTCTATCCTAACGAATCATCCTGAACAGATGCAGATTGATTATCAGACGTCAAGTGGGCATAGCTTTATTGCAAGTAAGATGAGTGATTCTGCAATGACACAATTAAAACAAACTGTCTCTACTAATGTTACGGAAACATACACTAAGGCTTTATTTCAAAAAATGAATGATTTGAAATCTGGAATAAATAAGGCAGCTGAAGGAAGTGAACAATTGGCTAATGGAGCCGATCAGTTGGTGACGGGAAGTCAAACGTTGACGACAAATCTTAATACTCTAGCTAATTCAACTGTAACTTTTTCAAATGGAGCGGATCAATTTACAAAAGGCTTATCTAGCTATGTGTCTGCTATAGAGCAATTACATATTGGTTTAGGAACTTTTAATAGTGGTTTACAAAGTTATACAAATGCTGTCTCACAAGTTGACACTGGACTTGGTCAATTAGCTTCAAAAACTCCTGAGTTGGTGACAGGTGTAAATCAGCTAAATACAGGTATAAAGTCCTATACAGGTGGCGTTTCACAACTGGATACAGGTCTCAATCAATTTTCAGTTGGTGTAAATGCTTATACAAGTAGTGTGAAAGAACTTTCTAACGGAACAAGTCAATTATCCAATCAATCAGATACACTAAGAGATGGAATGGAGCAATTAAATACTGGTATTAAAGAAATTTCAAGTCAATTAGAGTCCTCATCTCAACAAAGTGAAGAAATAGCGCAATTGGCAACAAGCTTAGGAGAACTAAATAAAACACTACAAGCTCTTAAAATATCAGATAATACTCAACTGAAAAGTACATTGTCAGAAGCTTTGCCAAATCTAACAACTCTTGCTCAGGATATTGTGACAAAAAGTCAGACAGAACAAGAGAAAACTATTGCTAACCTTCAATCAACAGCTACTTATCAATCTCTTACAGAGGAACAAAAGAAAGAACTGACAGAAGCTATTTCTAAAAATTCTAATTCTACTATTGAGTCAGCAAAAACAATTTTAACGACAGTAGGGGGATTAAAAGAAAGTATAGAGAATTCAGAACAACAAGTAACTAATCTATCTGATGTACAGACGAAGGCAAATCAACTCTTACCTGCAGCATCTAGCTCCTTGACAACCTTGTCAAATGGATTTACAACATTACAAACTTCTGTAAATAATCAGTTAGTTCCTGGAAGTCAGTCAATTGAAAAAGGTGTTGTAAACTATACTAAAGGACTAGATACTATTTCTATTGGTGCTAATCAACTAAGTGAAAAGAATACAAGTTTAACAACTAGTCTAGATAAATTAGTTTCTGGATCAAGTAAGTTGACAGAAAATACATCAACCTTGACAGTTGGAGTAGATGCATTAGCTGGAAAAGCTCCAGAATTAGTATCAGGTATAGAAAGTTTGTCATCTGGTTCTGCTCAATTGAATAATAAGAGTCCAGAGCTGATAGCAGGTATTACTACATTACAATTTGGCTCTGGTCAATTAACAGACAAATCAACACAGTTACTTTCTGCAGCATCCCAACTAGGAAGTGGCGCTATGAAGATTGCAGATGGTGCTGGAAAACTAGCAGATGGTGGAACAACTTTAACCTCTAGTCTTGAAGATTTACAAACAGGAGTTGATTCATTAGTACAAGGATTAGGCAATGCTAATAATCAACTCAAATCAGCTTCGACAGAATCTAAAAATGCAGAAACATTATCTGAACCTCTAGTTCTCTCAAAAACAGACAATGACCAAGTTCCTGTGAATGGGATTGCCATGGCTCCTTATATGATATCAGTTGCTCTTTTTGTTGCTGCTATATCTACCAATATGATTTTTGCTAAGTTGCCTTCTGGACGTCATCCAGAGAGCCGTTGGGCTTGGTTGAAGTCTCGTTCTGAAATAAATGGGATTATAGCTGTCTTAGCAGGTGTTTTAGTTTATGGAGGTGTCCATCTTATTGGATTGACTGCGAACCATGAGATGAGGACCTTGATTCTAATTATAATCACAAGTTTAGTTTTCATGTCTATGGTGACAGCTTTAACAACTTGGAATAGCCGTATTGGAGCTTTCTTCTCTCTTATTTTACTTTTATTACAGTTAGCATCAAGTGCAGGGACCTATCCCCTTGCTTTGACAAATGATTTCTTCAAAGGTGTCAATCCTTGGTTACCAATGAGTTATTCTGTATCAGGCTTACGACAAACAATCTCTATGACAGGAAATATTCATCATCAAGTGATTTTCCTTATTATAACTCTAGCTTTCTTTACTGCTTTAGGTATGCTAGCTTATCAACCTAAGAAAATGGAAGAAGATTAAAAAGATTGGCCAAGAAATTGGTCAATCTTTTTCTGTCTTAGATAAATTTCGTCTGTGATTATAGATTCCAAAAAGAAGAAGGGCAGTTAGTGAACAAGCTGCTCCAATAACAAAACCGTTGGGGATAAAGGAAAGTGTAATGGTGCCTTTTCCCTTTGGAACATCAACTTTCATAAAACCAGTTTGAGCCTGCTTGATTTCAAGTTTTTTCCCATCCTGGTATGCAGACCAACCTTTGTCATAAGGAATAGTGAAGAAAATAGAGGTATCTTGTTTGACTTCATATGTAGCAAAGACTTTATTTTTAGAGGTGGATACTTCTACAGGTTGTTCTTTAATTTTTTGGATTGCTTCAGTTAGGGCCTGAGTATCTAAACGATAGAAGGTTGGAGATTCAAATGACACCTGAGAATTTCCAGGGAAACTAACACTGATATTGAAAGTTTTTTGTTCTTCAGTATAACCCAAATTAAAGAAATTAAATGCATTGTCAGTTGTAAAAGTCTTCTTTTCTCCATTGACAATGATGTCAACTTTCTTTTGCTTATCGTTTGTAAAATGAAGATTTGAAAAAGAGAGATAGACTTGACTATTTTGAGGAACCTCAATTTGATAATCAATCTTTGCATCTTCATTAGCAGAACCTGTGATGCTCGTTAAACCATCTGAAGTATCTGTTTTATCATATGCTATTTGGGAGAAGTAATCTAAGTTGAGATTAGCAAGCTGGTTTATAAATAAAGCCTGATTATCTAGAGTGTGATTGTTAAAGTTTACATCTGTGTAAATAGATTGAGTGGCAAAGGCAATGGGTAAAGAGAGTTGATTTTTATATAAGGTTAAATGATCCTTTTGATAAATCTCTTGAAAGCCATACTTATCAAGTGAAGTTTCAGAAATATTGTACTGGATTCCAAATAAACTGTCTGCTAAAAGACTGTTATTTGCATAACGGAGATTGAGGTTGGTTCCAGAGGATTTGAATCCCAGTTTATCCAAACTAGTGCTAGCTGAACGATTTCGTACAGACGAAAATTGAGAGATTCCATTGTAGTTAAATTTCATACTGTCATTCCCAGTCTGAATTTGCAGTTTTTCAGTACGTGTAAATGGATTGTCAATTTGGTTTAGAACGGATTCCATAGCAGTGATATCTCTATTATAGGCGCTACGAGAAGCAAAGGCCCATTCTTTAGCTATTCCTTCCATTTGAGATGAAGCATTTAAGCTTATCTCAGCTGTTATAAATAAAGACAAAAGAATTGCAAATAGATTTACAGAGATAAACTTTCTAATGACTGCAAGAAGTAAAAGAGCATAAACTAGTAGAAATTCAAGAGTGAGTAGGATATTCAAATCTGTTAGAAAAGAATAGTGTGATTTAAAATAGACAGTAGCCAAAAATCCTGTTAGTACAAGAAAAAGTGAGACAAATAGATTCCATAGCTTCAGTTCTTTCAGACGATTTAAGACTTCTGCTGCAGTATAAATTAACAGAGTGGAAAAAATCCAAGCATAGCGATGCAAAAACATATTTGGGGTATGCATCCCTTGCCAAAATAAATCAAGTGCTTCTATGTAAAAGCTTGTTATTAAAAAAGTAAAGAAAATTGCATAGATAAGTTTCACGTGAAACCTTATGGATTTTATTGTGAAAAATAGAATGGTCAAAATAAAAGGGAGCAGTCCAACAAAAATCATTGGTATAGATCCATATTTAGTTGTATCAAAAGATCCAATGAATTGTTTTGCGAAAATATCCAGATACCAGCTACTATCTGTCTTTAATTTTGTGATGGTAGTCAACTTCTCACCGTGAGTTTGTAAATCAAACAGTGTAGGAAGAGTCATAATCAAACTAGTCATTCCAGCTAAAAATGAGGTAACAACAAAATCAAGAAAAGATGATTTTCGAGTTTTAAAGTCCCAAGAAATTTGGCAGAGATACCAGAAAATAAGAAACAATGCTGTCATATACCCAAAATAATAATTTTGAATAAATAAGATTGACAAACTTGTAAAGTATAGTAGGCGCTTCTTTTGTGTTATAAGTAGGTGTAAACCAGTTATAATTAAAGGAATCAAGATAAAAACATCTAGCCAGGTTTTAATCTCTAACTGACTGACAGTGAAGCTCATTAAAGCATAGGAAGTAGATAAGGCAAGTTTTAAAAATTTTGGGATATCTTTAAATAATCTATTTAGACTAAAGAAGGTTGACAGACCAATCAATCCAAATTTTAAGAGAGTGGTTAGATAGACAGCATCTGGCATATTCGACAGATTAAAAAAGTAAACCAGGGGTGAAAGAAAACTACCCAGGTAATAACTAGATAGAGCATAGAAATTCAGTCCGAGGCCACTTGTAAAGGTGTAAAACAAACTGCCATTTCCATGCAGAATATTTCGTAAAGCTACATCAAAAATAACGTATTGATGGAAACCGTCTCCTAATAGTGGAGATGAATCGCTATTCCAGTAGATACCTTGAGTTAGGTATACTCCAGTCATAATTACTAAAGGAATGATGAAAGAAACAAAATAGGTCCAATATGTTTTAAAAAATGATTTCATGTTACCTCGTAGAATGATAGAAAACTCAGTTGGTTACCCCAACTGAGTTTTGAAGTCTTATTTAATCTTTCCAAAGTTCTTTAACTTTTGCTTGTACTTCTGCATTTTCTAGGAATTCATCATAGGTTTCATCGATACGATCAATGACGCCATTCTTAGACAAAACAATGATATGGTTTGCCAAAGTTTGGATAAACTCATGGTCATGACTGGCAAAGATGATTGATTCTTTAAAGTTTTTCAATCCATCGTTCAAGCTTGAGATAGATTCCAAGTCCAAGTGATTTGTTGGATCATCAAGTACAAGGACATTTGATTTCAAGAGCATGAGTTTTGAAAGCATGACACGTACTTTTTCTCCCCCTGACAAGACGTTTACAGGTTTGTTAACCTCATCTCCAGAAAAGAGCATACGACCAAGGAAACCACGTAGGAAGGTATTGTCATCTTCTTCTTTACTTGCAAATTGACGCAACCAGTCAAGGATTGACTCTCCTCCTGCAAAATCAGCCGAGTTGTCTTTTGGCAAGTAAGAACGGCTAGTAGTAACTCCCCACTTGACAGTTCCTTCATAGTCGATGTCACCCATAATTGCACGAATTAATGCAGTCGTTTGGATGTCATTTTGTCCAATAAGAGCTGTCTTATCACCTGGACGCAAGATGAAACTAATATTGTCTAGGATAGTTTCGCCATCAATCTTTACAGTTAAATTTTCTACTATCAAGAGATCATTACCAATCTCACGTTCTGCTTTAAAGTTGATAAATGGGTATTTACGACTAGAAGGAACAATTTCTTCTAATTCAATCTTGTCAAGCATTTTTTTACGAGACGTTGCTTGTTTTGACTTAGAAGCGTTGGCAGAGAAGCGAGCAACGAATTCTTGCAATTGCTTAATTTTTTCTTCTGCCTTGGCATTACGGTCTGCTAGCAATTTAGCAGCAAGCTCAGAAGATTCCTTCCAGAAGTCGTAGTTTCCGACATAGAGTTTGATTTTTCCAAAGTCAAGGTCGGCCATATGAGTACACACTTTGTTTAAGAAGTGACGGTCGTGGGATACTACGATAACGGTATTATCAAAGTCAATCAAGAAGTCTTCTAGCCAAGTAATAGATTGGATGTCCAACCCGTTGGTCGGCTCGTCCAAGAGAAGAACGTCTGGTTTGCCAAAAAGTGCTTTAGCAAGGAGAACCTTCACTTTTTCACCATTGGCCAATTCGCTCATGTTTTGATAGTGCAATTCTTCTGGAATGTTTAGGTTTTGAAGTAATTGAGATGCTTCACTTTCTGCCTCCCAACCTCCAAGTTCAGCAAATTCACCTTCGAGTTCGGCTGCACGAACACCATCTTCATCGGAAAAATCTTCCTTCATGTAAATGGCATCTTTTTCTTTCATGATGTTGTAAAGTTTTTCATTTCCCATAATGACGACATCAATAACTCGCTCGTCTTCATAGTCAAAATGATTTTGACGGAGAACAGAGAGACGTTCATCTGGACCAAGAGAGATGTGACCAGTTGTTGGCTCGATATCACCAGCTAAGATTTTTAAGAATGTAGACTTCCCAGCACCATTAGCACCAATTAATCCGTATGTATTTCCTTCTGTAAATTTGATATTGACATCATCAAAAAGTTTGCGATCACTAAAACGTAGTGAAACATCAGATACTGTAAGCAATGTTTTTCTCCTATAATATGTAATATATTTATTCTACTAGAAAAGAGAGAAATATTCAAATTTTTGTTTGTCAATTTTGTGTCAATTAAGTATACAGGTTTGTTTACAATAAGTTAGTTGTTTGATTTAAATAATTTCCTGTTATTTTAACAAAAAAATGCTATAATTGAAGAGACCATTTCGAAGGAGAAAAAAATGACGAAACCCATTATTTTAACAGGAGATCGCCCAACAGGAAAACTGCATATTGGACATTATGTTGGGAGTCTTAAAAATAGAGTATTACTGCAGGAAGAAGACAAGTATGAGATGTTTGTTTTTTTGGCGGACCAACAAGCATTGACAGATCACGCTAAAGACCCTCAAACGATTGTAGAATCGATTGGGAATGTTGCCTTGGATTATTTAGCAGTTGGATTGGATCCAAGTAAATCAACTATCTTTATTCAAAGCCAGATTCCAGAGTTGGCTGAGCTGTCTATGTACTATATGAATTTGGTATCACTAGCTCGTTTGGAACGGAATCCGACAGTAAAAACAGAGATTGCTCAAAAAGGGTTTGGAGAAAGTATTCCGACAGGATTTTTGGTTTATCCAATTGCGCAAGCAGCAGATATTACTGCCTTCAAGGCGAATTATGTTCCTGTTGGAACAGATCAGAAACCAATGATTGAGCAAACTCGCGAGATTGTTCGTTCTTTTAACAACGCATATAACTGTGATGTCTTGGTGGAACCGGAAGGTATTTATCCAGAAAATGAGAGAGCAGGGCGTTTGCCTGGTTTAGATGGAAATGCTAAAATGTCTAAATCCCTGAATAATGGTATTTATCTAGCAGATGATGCGGATACGTTGCGTAAAAAAGTCATGAGCATGTATACTGATCCAGACCATATTCGGGTTGAGGATCCAGGTAAGATTGAAGGAAACATGGTTTTCCATTATCTAGATGTTTTTGGTCGTCCAGAAGATGCTCAAGACATTGCAGATATGAAAGAACATTATCAACGTGGTGGTCTTGGTGATGTAAAGACGAAACGTTATCTACTTGAAATATTAGAACGCGAACTTGGTCCTATTCGTGAGCGTCGTATCGAATTTGCTAAGGACATGGGAGAAGTGTACAATATGCTTCAAAAAGGTAGTGAGAAAGCGCGTGAAGTCGCAGGTCAAACCCTATCTGAGGTTAAGGGAGCAATGGGACTAAATTACTTTAAATAATAGATAAAATATGAATCGTAAAACTATCTCTTCCATAGGATCACAGGGATAGTTTTTTTATGATTTCTACCATAAATATAATTGACAAATTTTCATAGAATGGTATGATAGATACAATACAAAAAGAGTCAAGCTCAAAAAGAAAGAAAAGAGGAAACTTCAATGTCTAATTGGGATACTAAATTTTTAAAAAAAGGTTTTACCTTTGATGATGTATTGCTCATTCCAGCAGAAAGTCATGTGTTGCCTAATGATGCAGATTTAACAACAAAATTGGCAGATAATCTGACTTTAAATATCCCAATTATAACAGCCGCCATGGATACAGTCACAGAAAGTCAAATGGCTATTGCCATTGCCCGTGCGGGTGGTCTTGGAGTAATCCATAAAAACATGTCTATTGCGCAACAAGCAGATGAAGTTCGCAAGGTAAAACGTTCTGAAAATGGTGTTATTATTGATCCATTCTTCTTGACTCCAGAACACACGATTGCTGAAGCAGATGAACTGATGGGACGTTACCGTATCAGTGGTGTTCCAGTTGTGGAGACACTTGAAAATCGTAAATTGGTTGGTATTCTAACAAACCGAGATCTTCGCTTTATTTCAGATTATAATCAGCCAATCTCAAACCATATGACCAGTGAAAATCTTGTTACTGCTCCTGTTGGTACAGACCTTGCAACAGCTGAGAGCATTCTTCAAGAACACCGTATTGAAAAACTTCCTTTGGTTGATGAAGAAGGTCGTCTTTCTGGCTTGATTACTATTAAAGATATTGAAAAAGTTATTGAGTTTCCAAATGCTGCAAAAGATGAGTTTGGTCGTCTTCTAGTTGCTGGAGCGGTGGGTGTCACTTCAGATACATTTGAACGTGCCGAAGCCCTTTTTGAAGCAGGAGCGGATGCAATTGTTATTGATACTGCACATGGTCATTCTGCAGGTGTTCTACGTAAAATTGCTGAAATTCGTGCTCACTTCCCAGACCGCACTTTGATTGCGGGTAATATTGCCACTGCAGAAGGTGCGCGTGCTCTTTATGATGCAGGTGTAGATGTTGTCAAAGTTGGTATTGGACCAGGTTCTATCTGTACCACTCGTGTGATTGCAGGGGTTGGTGTCCCACAAGTGACAGCAATCTATGATGCAGCAGCAGTTGCGCGTGAATATGGTAAAACAATCATTGCTGATGGTGGAATCAAGTACTCTGGAGATATTGTAAAAGCCCTTGCTGCAGGTGGTAATGCAGTTATGCTTGGATCAATGTTTGCTGGAACAGACGAAGCGCCAGGTGAAACGGAAATCTTCCAAGGACGTAAGTTTAAGACTTACCGTGGTATGGGATCAATCGCTGCAATGAAGAAAGGTTCAAGTGACCGTTACTTCCAAGGTTCTGTCAATGAAGCAAACAAACTTGTTCCAGAAGGAATTGAAGGTCGTGTTGCCTATAAAGGAGCAGCAGCTGATATTGTCTTCCAAATGATTGGTGGTATTCGCTCTGGTATGGGTTACTGTGGTGCAGCTAACCTTAAAGAATTACACGACAACGCTCAATTTATTGAAATGTCTGGAGCTGGTCTAAAAGAAAGCCATCCTCATGATGTACAAATCACTAATGAGGCACCAAACTACTCTATGTAAGTAGTAAAAAAGAACTCCTGATTTTCAGGAGTCCTTTTTGTTTACAAAGTTGTCAATGTTGATTTACAGAAATTTTACCATTTTGAATGTTGAAAATACTAAGGTTTTTTGGCAAGTTTTGTAAGTGGTCTAAACTTGTTGTTGTAATAAAGGTTTGGATAGATTGAGAAATGGTTTCTAGTAATTTTAGTTGCCGTGTATTGTCAAGTTCGCTCATAACATCATCAAGCAGTAGTATCGGAGACTCATTGGTAATACTTTCCATTAGCTCAATTTCCGCCAGTTTTATAGAAAGAACAAGGCTACGATGTTGACCTTGGCTTCCAAAACTAGCATCCATACCATTGATATAAAAAGAAATATCATCTCGATGAGGGCCAACTCCAGTATTCTTTTTAAATAAATCTCTGGATCTGCTTTTATCTAAAGCAATTTTAAAGGAACTTGTTAGCTGTTCTTCATTAGTGAAGTTGACAGATGATTGATAAGATATTGACAGTTCTTCTAATTTATTTGAAATTTCTAAGTGTTTTTTTTGGCCAAATTTCTCTAAGTCTTTAATGAATTTTATCCGATGCTTTATAACGCGACAACCATAATCTATTAACTGATCATCTAAGACTGACAGAAATGTTTCATCAATCTTTTGGCTGGATTTTAGGTAAGTATTTCTCTGCTTGAGTATATGGTTATAGTTTGACAAGTCTGACAAGTAGATTGGTTTAATTTGTCCCAGTTCGATGTCTATAAACTTTCGACGGACAGAAGGTGCTCCCTTAATTAGCTGGAGATCTTCAGGCGCGAAGAGGACAACATTCATATGTCCAATGTAGTCTGATAGGCGCGCTTGTTTTAAGTGATTGACCTTAGTCACACGCCCTTTTGGTGTTAAATCAATTTCTAGAGGGATAGAGCTTGTTTTTTTCTGTAGCAAGCCAGAAAGATGGAGTTGCTCGTTATCAAAATGAATGAGATTTTTATCTGTACGAGTCCGATGACTACGTGTCAAGGCTAAGAAATAGATTGCCTCTAGAATATTGGTTTTTCCTTGTGCATTTTGACCTAGAAAGACATTTAATTTTGGATTGAAATCAATTTTTGCCTCTTTGTAGTTTCGAAAGGTTTTAATTGTTAAATGTTGGAGCCACATGGTTATCTTCCTGGAAAACGTGGAACTTGTTTGGTTTTAGGTGATGAAGAAGTTTTTTGTTTTTCTTTCTTGACACCTTTATTCATCTCTTTAACAAGTTTAGCAATTCGCTCTTTCTCAATCTTATCTGCTTGATGCTCTTCTTGCTCTTTTAAACTTGGTTGTGTCAAGGTGATGTCAATCTTTAAATCAGGAATGTCAATCGTATCTCCAATACGGATTTTTTTCCCACGTCTACTTTCTAACTCGCCATTAAAGTAAACTTGATGATCTATTAAAAAGGATTTGATAGCACCACCGCTTTGTATAATTCCAAGTTCTTTTAGGAGGGCTTGGAGCGTAATAAATTCTTCAAATAATTTGTATTCCATAATTCACCTCAATCTTTGGTATTATACCATATTTTCCTTGAAATAGCTGAAGGAAAGTTAGCTGAAATGAAAACGGTTTTACTCTTTAAAGCTATAAAGAGAACAAGAAAAATTTTGATTTTCGTGGTATAATAGAACTCTATATGTAAGGAGGTAAGGTATGGAATTAGTGCCTGGAATTTCAGCACATTTTGTTCAATCCAAAAAGTTTAAAACAAATAAAATCACTATTCGTTTTACTGCTCCCTTATCTCTTGAGACAATAGCAGGACGCATGTTAAGTGCTAGTATGTTGGAGACGGCAAATCAAGCTTATCCCACATCACAAGCATTTCGCAGATACTTGGCAAGTTTATATGGAACAGATATTTCCACAAGTGCTTATCGTAGGGGACAGGCACATATTCTTGACTTAACATTTACTTATGTGAGGGATGATTTTTTAAGCAAAAAGAATGTCTTGACTTCTCGAATTTTGGAATTGGTGAGACAGACTTTATTTGCTCCCTTAGCTCAAGATGGTGCTTTTGAGCCAGCTTTATTTGAAATTGAAAGAAAACAGTTATTGGCTAGTCTAGCTACTGATATGGATGATTCATTTTATTTTGCTCATAAGGAGTTGGATAGCTTGTTCTTCCATGATGAGCGTCTTCAATTGAGATACAGTGATTTACGAAATAGCATTTTAAATGAGTCTCCGGAAAGTGGATACATGTGCTTTCAAAATACTCTGAAAAATGATCGTATTGATTTCTTTTTCTTAGGTGATTTCAACGAAGTAGAAATTACAGAATCACTGAAGTCATTACCCTTTACAGCTAGAGAGAACGGCATCACTATCCAGTACTATCAATCTTATTCGAATGTTCTACGAGAAGGAATGGTTCAGAGGAATGTTGGGCAATCTATTTTAGAATTAGGATATCATTCTCCTGTAAAATATGGTGATGATGAGCATTTGCCCATGCTTGTTATGAATGGTTTGTTGGGTGAATTTGCACATTCGAAACTTTTTACAAACGTTCGTGAAAATGCTGGAATAGCCTATACAGTCTCGAGTCAATTGGATTTGTTTAGTGGTCTGTTAAGGATGTATGCGGGTATTGATAGAGAAAATCGAAATCAGGCTAGAAAATTGATGAATCATCAGTTGCTAGATTTGAAAAAGGGCAACTTTACAGATTTTGAGCTTGAACAAACCAAGGAGATGATTCGACGATCTTTGTTGATGGCTCAAGATAATCAACAGACCCTAGTTGAAAGAGTCTATTTGAATGCTCTATTGGGAAAATCAAGCTTTGACATTGATCGATTGGTGGCAAAATTAGAGAGTGTTGATAAAGAAGCTGTCTGTAAAGTTGCCAACAGTTTGAAGTTACAAGCGATTTACTTTATGGAAGGAGTAGAATGACAAAGGTTACTTTTGAAGAAAAATACTATCCTGCTGTAAAGGAAACAGTCTACAAAACAAGATTGTCAAATGGGTTGACAGTTTCTTTACTTCCTAAACAAGATTTCAATGAGGTTTATGGGATTGTAACGGTTCAATTTGGTTCTGTAGATGCAACTTATACAAGCTTGGAAAAAGGTTTACGTCATCATCCAGCAGGAATTGCACATTTTCTTGAACATAAATTGTTTGAAAGAGAAAATTCTGAGGATATAATGGCTGCGTTTACTCGATTAGGTGCGGACAGTAATGCCTTTACAAGCTTTACTAAGACCAGCTATCTTTTTTCAACAATTGACCATCTATTAGAAAATTTAGATTTGCTAGATGAGTTAGTCGGAGATGTTCATTTTACAGAAGAGTCTGTTTTGAGGGAACAGGCTATTATCCAGCAAGAACGAGAAATGTACCAAGATGATCCAGACTCACGTTTGTTTTTTGCAACATTAGCCAACCTTTATCCTGATACTCCTTTAGCAATAGATATAGTTGGAAGTGAAAAATCAATTTCTGAGATTCAAGTTTCAAATTTAAAAGAGAACTTTACAGACTTTTACAAACCTGTCAACATGTCACTGTTTTTAGTTGGAAATATTGATGTAAAAGTTGTTGAGGAATACTTTTCGAAAAAGGAAAAGAAGACTCTAGAACAGTTTACAGTTACAAAAGAGCAACTACCCTTACAGCCTGTGAAGCAAACAGATAGTCTTCGGATGGAAGTTTCTTCACCAAAACTTGCTGTTGCGATTAGAGGTAATGGGCAAATAACAGAAGCTGAGTCTTATCGTTACAATATTTTATTGAAATTACTATTTACGATGATGTTTGGTTGGACTTCTGATCGTTTTCAAAGGTTATATGAGTCTGGGAAGTTAGACGCGTCATTGTCACTTGAGGTTGAAGTCAACAGTCGCTTTCATTTTGTGATATTGACAATGGACACCAAAGAGCCTGTTTCTCTGTCACATCAATTTCGTAAAGCGATTCGTCAGTTTAGTAGTGATGCGGATATTACCGAGGAGCATTTAGATCTTGTTAAGAGTGAGATGTTTGGTGAGTTTTTCAGTAGCATGAACTCTTTGGAATTTATTGCAACTCAATACGATCCGATGGATCGCGGAGAAACAATTTTTGATTTTCCGAAAATTTTACAGGAAATTACTTTGGAGGATGTTCTAGAAGCTGGACATCGTTTGATTGATAATGGTGATCTAGTTGATTTTACAATCTTTCCAGCTTAAAAGATAACTAATACTAGAAAGAAGGAATGGTACGTATGAGAAAAAAAACAATTGGCGAGGTTCTACGTTTAGCTAGAATTAACCAGGGATTGAGTTTAGAAGAATTGCAGGAAAAAACTGAAATTCAGTTGCATTTTCTAGAAGCTATGGAGGCAGATGATTTTGATCAACTTCCTAGTACCTTCTATGCTCGTTCTTTTTTAAGAAAATATGCCTGGGCAGTAGAGTTAGATGAAAGAATTGTTTTGGATGCATATGATTCAGGTAGTATGATCACTTATGAAGAGGTAGATGTCGATGAAGAAGACTTGTCTGGTCGCAGACGGTCAAATAAGAAAAAAACGTCTTATCTCCCCTTGTTTTATTTCGTTCTATTTGCTTTGTCAATTTTAATTTTTGTCACTTACTATGTCTGGAACTACATCCAAACTCAGCCAAGTCCTTCTTCAGCTAATTATAGTGTTGTGAGCTCGACTAGTTCAACCACCTCATCTAGTTCATCTTCTAGTAGTCAGACGTCTAGCTCGTCTTCTACTACGGAATCAACTATTACAGTGTCAGGCGAAGGAAACCGCATTGAAGCTCGGTATAAAACGAGTAAGGAAATCGCTACTGTTCAACTGGCAGTATCAGATGAAACTAGTTGGGTAAGTGTTTCAGGAAGTGAGCTGGAGGGTGGTGTGACACTATCCGCAGACAATAAGAATGCAAAAACAACAGTTTCAACTAAGAACCCCGTTACCATTACTTTAGGTGTAGTGAAGGGAGTTACTGTGACTGTGGACAATCAAACGATTGACACCTCGAAGCTGACAACTCAGACTGGAACTGTGACACTTACATTTACTACAGATTAAGGAAAAATCAATGAAAAAAGAACAAATTCCTAATGTATTAACTATTGGTAGAATTCTCTTTATACCTCTCTTTATTCTTATTTTGACTTTGGGCCATTCACAAGGCAGTCATTTGCTGGCAGCGATCATCTTTGCAGTTGCTAGTATAACGGATTATCTTGATGGTTACCTTGCTCGTAAATGGAATGTAGTCAGCAACTTTGGAAAGTTTGCTGATCCGATGGCCGATAAGCTGTTGGTTATGTCAGCTTTTATCATGTTGATTGAGTTAGGTATGGCTCCAGCTTGGGTTGTTGCTATTATCATCTGTCGTGAACTTGCGGTGACAGGCTTGCGTTTGTTGCTTGTTGAGACGGGAGGGACAGTTCTAGCAGCAGCGATGCCAGGGAAAATCAAGACCTTTAGTCAGATGTTTGCCATTATCTTTTTGCTCTTACATTGGAATTTAATTGGTCAGCTGTTGCTTTATATCGCTTTGTTTTTCACTATCTACTCTGGTTATGATTATTTCAAGGGTAGCGCTCATGTATTCAAAGGGACATTTGGTTCGAAATGAAATCGATTATTGAAGTAAAAGATCTGTCTTTTCGTTACAAGGAAGACCAGGATCATTATGATGTTAATAATGTCTCGTTTCATGTGAAACGGGGAGAATGGCTTTCGATTGTAGGTCATAATGGGAGTGGAAAATCGACAACTATCCGTTTGATTGATGGCTTGCTTGAAGCAGAGTCTGGGGAAATCTGGATTGATGGGCAATTGCTGTCCTCTGAGAATGTTTGGGACTTACGCCGTCAAATTGGTATGGTTTTTCAAAATCCAGATAACCAATTTGTGGGGGCAACTGTTGAAGATGATGTCGCCTTTGGATTAGAAAATCAGGGACTTCCTCGAGAAGAAATGAAGAAGAGAGTGGCTGAATCTTTGGAGTTGGTAGGTATGCTGGACTTTAAGAAGAGAGAACCAGCTCGTTTATCTGGTGGACAAAAACAACGGGTGGCTATTGCAGGAGTTGTTGCCTTGAGGCCAGCTATTTTGATTTTGGACGAGGCTACAAGTATGTTGGATCCTGAGGGACGCAGAGAACTGATTCAGACAGTTCAAGAGATACGAAAAGACCACCAGATGACAGTCGTCTCCATTACACATGATTTAGAGGAAGTTGCGATGAGTGATCGTGTCTTGGTCATGAAAAAAGGCCAAGTGGAGTCAACCAGCAGCCCAAGAGAACTTTTTTCTCGGAATGACCTTGACCAGATAGGGTTAGATGAACCTTTTGCTAATCAATTGAGAGAATCTTTGAGAGAGACTGGTTATCAGTTGCCGGATGACTATTTGACAGAAGGAGAGCTAGAGGACAAGTTATGGGAATTACTCTAGAAAATGTGAGCTTTACCTATCAAGAGGGGACTCCCCTATCTTCATCAGCCTTGACTGATGTTTCTTTGACGATTGAGGATGGCTCCTATACAGCTTTAGTAGGGCACACAGGTAGTGGGAAATCAACGATTTTACAGCTTTTAAATGGCCTATTGGTACCAAGTAAGGGTTCTGTTCGAGTTTTCGATACCGTCATTACCCCTACATCAACCAATAAAGAAATTCGTCAGATTCGAAAGCAAGTTGGTCTAGTGTTTCAATTTGCTGAAAATCAGATTTTTGAAGAGACTGTTTTGAAAGATGTTGCATTTGGACCGCAAAATTTTGGAGTTTCTGAGGAAGAGGCCAAGAAAATTGCGCGAGAAAAGTTAGCCTTGGTAGGCATCGATGAGTCACTCTTTGAGCGCAGTCCTTTTGAACTTTCGGGTGGTCAGATGAGACGTGTGGCTATAGCAGGTATGCTAGCCATGGAGCCAACTGTCTTGGTTTTGGATGAGCCAACAGCTGGACTAGATCCTCTTGGCAGAAAAGAATTGATGACCTTGTTTAAAGAGCTTCACCTTGCTGGAATGACAATCGTTCTGGTAACGCATTTGATGGATGATGTAGCTGCATATGCTGATCAGGTTTATGTTATGGAAAAGGGGCGTTTGGTCAAAAGTGGCAAACCAAGTGATGTCTTTCAAGATGTAGCCTCTATGGAAAAGGTACAGTTAGGTGTGCCTAAAATCACAGCCTTTTGTAAACGTTTGGCAGATAGAGGTGTAGCTTTTAAAAAACTGCCAATCAAGATAGAGGAGTTTAAGGAGTCGCTAAATGGATAGTATGATTTTAGGGCGTTATATACCGGGGGATTCCATCATTCATCGCTTGGATCCACGTAGTAAATTGCTTGCCATGATCCTGCTGATTTTGATTGTATTTTGGGCCAATAATCCTCTCACCAATCTCATTCTGTTTGTAGCGACAGGTATATTTATCGCTTTGTCAGGCGTTTCCCTCTCATTTTTCGTTCAGGGATTAAAATCCATGTTCTTCCTGATTGCTTTTACGACTCTTTTTCAGCTCTTTTTCATTTCAAGTGGAAATGTCCTATTTGAGTTTTCTTTTATAAAAATAACGGATTATGCTTTACAACAAGCT
Organism: Streptococcus oralis; assembly: GCF_023109155.1. Classification (GTDB taxonomy): domain Bacteria; phylum Bacillota; class Bacilli; order Lactobacillales; family Streptococcaceae; genus Streptococcus; species Streptococcus oralis_BZ. Next base: position 38,198 of record NZ_JALDUA010000001.1, read on the forward strand.
GGGATCATTTTCTGTCGTTTTGTGTTGATTATTTTCTTTTCAACCTTGCTAACCTTAACGACCATGCCTTTGAGTCTGGCAGCTGCAGTTGAAGCTCTTTTAGCACCGCTGAAACGCGTGAAAGTTCCCGTTCATGAAATTGGTCTCATGTTATCAATGAGTTTGCGTTTTGTTCCAACCTTGATGGATGACACGACGAGAATTATGAATGCTCAAAAAGCTCGTGGAGTTGACTTTGGCGAAGGTAGCATCGTTCAAAAAGTAAAGGCTATGATTCCAATTTTAATTCCTCTTTTTGCGACGAGCTTAAAGCGTGCAGATTCATTGGCAATAGCCATGGAAGCGCGTGGTTATCAGGGAGGAAAGGGTAGAAGTCAGTATAGACAGTTGAGATGGAGTCAAAAGGATACACTGGCAATTCTTGTGATTTTGGTACTGGGATGTTTCTTATTTTTCTTAAAATCTTAGCAGGTTTGTAGGATTGATAAGAAGCTCACAGTAGCAGGTTTTTAGTATAAAGGTAGGAATATGAACCGTTTTAAAAAATCAAAATATCTAATCATCGTTTTTGTCACAGTTCTGGCAGTTTCTGTACTATTAGTGACAACCTATTCAAGCGCTATTGTGACAAAACTAGGAGATGGAATTTCCTTAGTAGATCGAATTGTTCAAAAACCATTTCAGTGGTTTGATGCTTTCAAATCGGATTTGGGTCATTTGACACAGACTTACAATGAAAACGAAAGTCTAAAAAAACAACTCTATCAATTAGAAGTGGAGTCTAATCAATCAGAAAGTTTAAAAAATGAAAATGAACAATTACGTCAGTTGCTGGATATGAAGTCAAAATTGCAGGCTACAAAAACCATTGCAGCAGATGTGATTATGCGAGCTCCAGTATCTTGGAAACAAGAGTTAACAATTGATGCGGGAAGTTCAAAAGGAGCTTCTGAAAATATGTTGGCCATTGCAAACGGGGGTTTGATTGGTAGTGTTTCAAAGGTGGAGGATCATTCAACAACGATCAACCTATTGACAAACACCGAAAATTCAGACAAAATTTCTGTTAAAATCCTGCATGGTTCTACTGAAATTTACGGGATTATCGTTGGTTATGATAAGGAGTCAGAACTGCTTAAAATTAGCCAATTAAATAGTAACAGTGACATTAGCGCAGGAGACAAGGTGACTACAGGGGGGCTCGGAAACTTTAATGTTAAGGATATTCCTGTTGGGGAGGTTGTTGCTACAACACACAGCAGTGATTATCTAACAAAGGAAGTAACAGTAAAGTTAAGTGCTGACACCAAAAATCTTCATGTGGTTGAGTTAGTGGGGAATTAGCAATGAGACTGTTAAAACAAATTGGTATTTTCTTTTTACTCCCTTTTGTTGTACTAATTGATGCACATATTGGACAATTAGCGGGATCCTTCTTCCCTCACTTTCATTTAGCAAGTCATTTTCTGTTTTTATTTCTCTTGTTTGAGACAATTGAGGTTTCAGAATATCTCTATCTAGCTTATTGCGGTATAGTGGGTTTAGTGTACGATATCTATTTTTTCCACTTGATAGGAATTGCAACACTTCTATTTATCTTGATAGGAGCTTCGCTCCATAAATTTAATAGTGTAATTTTGCTAAACCGTTGGACAAGAATGTTAACAATAGTTGTGATGAGTTTCCTATTTGATATGGGGAGCTACCTCCTTGCTCTTGCTATGGGATTGACAGTAGAATCGATGCCAGTTTTCATCGTCTATAGCCTTGTCCCATCAATGATTTTAAACTTTTTATGGATGCTTATTTTCCAATATATTTTTGAAAAATGTTATCTATAAGAAAGAAATAAAAATGTAACAAAGGCGTAATATTTATTATGTCTTTTTTTGGTATACTAGTAATGTCTTAAATAGAAGGAGTATCTACACAATATGAAGAAAAAAATCTTAGCGTCACTTTTGTTAAGTACAGTATTGGTTTCACAAGCGGCGGTATTGACAACTGTCCACGCTGAAACAACTGATGAAAAGATTGCTGCTCAAGATAGTAAGATTAGTAATTTGACATCTCAACAAAAAGAAGCTCAAAAACAAGTAGATGAAATCCAAACGCAAGTTACAGCTATCCAAACTCAACAAACGAACTTGGAAGCTGAGAATGAAACTCTACAAGCTGAATCTAAAAAACTTGAAGGAGAAATTACAGAGCTCTCTAAGAACATTGTTGCTCGTAATGAATCTTTGGAAAAACAAGCACGTAGCGCACAAACAAACGGTGCTGCAACTAGCTACATCAATACAATTGTAAACTCAAAATCAATTACAGAAGCTATTTCACGTGTTGCAGCAATGAGCGAGATTGTATCAGCTAACAACAAAATGTTGGAGCAACAGAAAGCTGATAAGAAATCTATCGCTGAAAAACAGGTTGCAAATAATGAAGCAATCAACACTGTCATTGCGAACCAACAAACGCTTGCTGACGATGCACAAGCATTGACAACAAAACAAGCAGAGTTGAAAGTTGCTGAGTTAAACCTTGCTGCAGAGAAAGCTACTGCAGAAAGTGATAAAGCTACTTTATTGGAACAAAAAGCAGCAGCAGAGGCAGAAGCAAAAGCAGCAGCTGAAGCAGAAGCAGCTTATAAAGCACGTCAAACAAGCCAACAACAATCAGTTGTTGCTTCTGGAAATACAACACTTTCAGATCAAGTGCAAGCAACTTCAAGCTCTTCATCAGATGATGATTCAAGCTACACTCCAGCACCTGCACCAACTCCAACAAGACAGCGTCCAACATACAGTACAAATGCTTCAAGTTATCCAACTGGTGAATGTACTTGGGGAGCTAAGACATTAGCACCTTGGGCTGGAGATTACTGGGGTAACGGAGCGCAGTGGGCTACAAGTGCAGCAGCTGCAGGATTCCGTACTGGATCAACTCCACAAGTTGGTGCGATTGCATGTTGGAATGACGGTGGATATGGACACGTAGCGGTTGTTACAGCAGTTTCATCATCAACTAGCATTCAAGTATCAGAATCAAACTACGGTGGAGATCGTACAATCGGTAACAAGCGTGGATGGTTCAACCCAACTACAACTTCTGAAGGTTACGTAACATACATCTATGCAAACTAATGAATGAAACGAAGAGGCTCGATGTGAGTCTCTTTTCTTTTTTAGTTTTAAGTTAGACCAAAAACTATTAAAACCACTTGAAAATATGGCTAAAATGTGATAAAATGAAACTTGTCGTGTAAACGATAATACTCATTCTGGATGAATTGTGAAACTGTTGCCCTCGGGTCGTTTTGCAAGTTGAAGTCGAGGAGAGGAAAAAAACAAAAAGGAGAAATACTCATGGCAGTAATTTCAATGAAACAACTTCTTGAGGCTGGTGTACACTTTGGTCACCAAACTCGTCGCTGGAACCCTAAGATGGCTAAGTACATCTTCACTGAGCGTAACGGAATCCACGTTATCGACTTGCAACAAACTGTAAAATACGCTGACCAAGCATACGACTTTATGCGTGATGCTGCAGCTAACGATGCAGTTGTATTGTTTGTTGGTACTAAAAAACAAGCTGCTGACGCTGTTAAAGAAGAAGCAGAACGTTCAGGTCAATACTACATCAACCACCGTTGGTTGGGTGGAACTCTTACTAACTGGGGAACTATCCAAAAACGTATTGCTCGTTTGAAAGAAATCAAACGTATGGAAGAAGAAGGAATCTTCGACGTTCTTCCTAAGAAAGAAGTTGCACTTCTTAACAAACAACGTGCACGTCTTGAAAAATTCTTGGGTGGTATCGAAGACATGCCTCGTATCCCAGATGTAATGTACGTAGTTGACCCACATAAAGAACAAATCGCTGTTAAAGAAGCTAAAAAATTGGGTATCCCAGTTGTAGCGATGGTTGACACAAACACTGATCCAGACGATATCGATGTAATCATCCCAGCTAACGATGACGCTATCCGCGCTGTTAAATTGATCACAGCTAAATTGGCTGACGCTATCATCGAAGGACGTCAAGGTGAAGATGCAGCAACAGTTGAAGCAGAATTTGCAGCTTCAGAAGCTCAAGCTGACTCAATCGAAGAAATCGTTGAAGTTGTAGAAGGCGACAACGCTTAATTCATATAAATAGTAATTACCTAGGAGGGCGGGGCCTAGCCCAGCTCTCCTATTTTTAAAAAATATAGGAGAATCAAAATGGCAGAAATTACAGCTAAACTTGTAAAAGAGTTGCGTGAAAAATCTGGTGCCGGTGTTATGGACGCTAAAAAAGCGCTTGTAGAAACAGACGGTGATATCGAAAAAGCGATCGAATTGCTTCGCGAAAAAGGTATGGCGAAGGCAGCTAAGAAAGCTGACCGTGTTGCAGCTGAAGGTTTGACTGGTGTATTTGTTAACGGTAACGTTGCAGCAGTAGTTGAAGTAAATGCCGAAACTGACTTCGTTGCGAAAAACGCTCAATTCGTTGACTTGGTAAACGCAACAGCTAAAGTAATTGCTGAAGGAAAACCAGCGAACAACGAAGAAGCTCTTGCTTTGACAATGCCTTCAGGTGAAACTCTTGAAGCTGCATATGTATCTGCAACAGCTACAATCGGTGAAAAAATCTCATTCCGTCGTTTTGCTTTGCTTGAAAAAACAGATGCACAACACTTTGGAGCATACCAACACAATGGTGGACGTATCGGTGTTATCTCTGTAATCGAAGGTGGAGACGAAGCGCTTGCTAAACAAATCTCAATGCACATTGCTGCGATGAAACCAACAGTTCTTTCTTACAAAGAATTGGATGAGCAATTCGTTAAAGATGAGTTGGCACAATTGAACCACGTAATCGACCAAGATAACGAAAGCCGTGCAATGGTTGGTAAACCAGCTCTTCCACACTTGAAGTATGGATCAAAAGCACAATTGACTGACGAAGTAATCGCCCAAGCAGAAGCTGACATCAAAGCTGAGTTGGCTGCAGAAGGTAAACCAGAAAAAATCTGGGACAAAATCATCCCAGGTAAAATGGACCGCTTCATGCTTGACAACACTAAAGTTGACCAAGCATACACACTTCTTGCACAAGTATACATCATGGATGACAGCAAGACAGTTGAAGCTTACCTTGAATCAGTAAATGCTTCAGTAGTTGAGTTCGCTCGCTTTGAAGTTGGTGAAGGTATCGAGAAAGCTGCAAACGACTTTGAAGCAGAAGTTGCAGCTACAATGGCAGCAGCCTTGAATAACTAATAGAAAAGGAAGCAAATTGCTTCCTTTTTCTTTTGGTCTAGAGAGTAGATTCTGTATGAGTAAACAAAAAGCCCTTTAATAAGGGCTAAGTGCATTTAGGAGGCTACACTTCAAATTCATAGAGTGCTGTAGACAAATAACGTTCGCCGTTATCTGGTGCTAAAGCAAGGACTTTCTTACCTGTACCTAATTTCTTGGCAACCTCAATTGCCCCGTAAATCGCTGCAGCTGAAGAAATCCCAACAAGGAAGCCTTCTTTTCCACCAATTTCACGGCCAAGCGCTAGAGCATCATCTGACGTTACGCGGACGATACCATCATAGGCTTTTGTATCAAGTGTTTCAGGAATAAATCCAGCTGAGATGCCTTGAATTTTGTGAGGTCCTGGTTTTTCACCAGACAAGATAGCTGATTCGTCTGCCTCAACTGCATAAACTTGAATGTTTGGATTTGCTGCTTTAAGAGCGTGAGAAACACCTGAGATTGTTCCACCAGTACCAACACCACCCACAAAAGCATCTAGTCCATCAGAACCGAAAGCAGCCAGTATTTCAGCTCCTGTTGTTCTTTCGTGTACTTCTGGATTAGCTGGATTATTAAATTGGAGTGGAAGGAAGCCGTCACGTTCAGCGGCGATTTCCTGAGCTTTGGCAATAGCCCCTTTCATTCCTTCGCTACCAGGAGTAAGGACGAGTTCAGCACCATAGGCTTGGATAATCTTGCGTCGTTCCACACTCATCGTTTCAGGCATGACGATAACAACTTTATATCCTTTAGCGGCACCAACCCATGAAAGACCGATACCAGTGTTTCCACTCGTTGCTTCAACAATGGTAGCACCCGGTTTTAGAATACCATCTTGTTCCGCTTTTTCAATCATGCTAAGGGCAATGCGGTCTTTTACTGACGATCCAGGGTTAAAAGCTTCTAGTTTAACATAGACGTCTGCAGCACCCTCTGGAACAATATTGTTAAGTCTAACAATCGGTGTTTGTCCAATAAGTTCAGTGATATTGTTATAAATAGCCATAGATATACCTCTTTGTATAAGATGATACTAGTATAACGCGCTTAAGGCTATTTGTAAAATATAGAAATCCTATCAAAGTGATAGGATTTTTTTATATCAAAGGTCTAAGCCATTAATTTTTAATCGATTGTGATAAGCCAATTCTAATAAATAGGTGTAAAGCGGAAGGATGTCCGTTTTTTTAGGGAATTCAAATTTATGGAAACTCAGGTGCTCATTGTGTGCTTTTAGAAAGATATTTTCTAAATAAGTAATCGTAATCTCACTATCATCTATACCTGCTCCAGCAGTTTCCATTTCAACGTTGACAATGTTCATCAAAAAGAGTGACTTAACAGACGTCTTGCGACCAGTAGCACCTTGCTTATCTGTAAAAATAATACGGATATTTGTAAAGATGATTGAATCTCGAATAAGTTTATACCCGCTTTGAATTTCTTCATTCTCTAGTAGATATTGTCCATATTCTTTAATAAGAGTCTCTTTGTTTTCCTCGCTAAAATTTCCAGCAAGTCCTTGAATAAATTTTCCAAAAGCCATAATTTCTCCTTAATTTACACTAAGTTTACAGGGACTTCAACTTCTCGTAAACCTTGATCTGTCAAGGTAACCTTTCCATTAAAAAATTCCACAAGAGCAGCCTTGATATTTTCTTTCTCTTCCTTATCAACATAAATCATTGTATCAACTTGATCTGTAAAGTTTGTCTCGAGTTCCATGAGATTATGTTCTTTAAGGAAATTACCATACTCTTGGTATTGAGCGTAAGACATCTGAATGGCTATGCCAGCCTGTTCTTTGATTTCAATAATGCCAATTTCTTTAACAGCCAAGGCTACGCTACCTGCATAAGCACGGATCAAACCACCAGCACCTAGCTTAATTCCCCCAAAGTAGCGGGTCACTACCACACAGAGATTGGTTAGATTATGATTTTCTAAGACGCTCAGCATAGGGACCCCAGCAGTACCACTAGGTTCACCATCATCACTTGTACGCTTGATTTCACTGCGTTCCCCAATAATAAAGGCAGAGCAGTTATGTGTAGCTTTGTAGTGTTCTTTTTTGATTGCAGTGATAAAGTCACGAGCCTCATCTTCACTATAGACACGCTTGGCATGACAGATAAAGCGCGATTTTTTGATTTCTTCTTGGACCTGTCCATCCTCTTTAATAGTTCTAAATTCCATGATTTAATTGTACTAAAAAAATACCTAAAGCGCTAGATTTTTACGAATATTAAAGTATGAAAGTAAATCCAAACTATCTCGGTTGCTTGTTTACTGAGAAAGAATTAACGGAAGAAGAACGACAGGAAGCAGTGAAACTGCCAGCAATGAGAAAAGAGAAGGGGAAACTGTTTTGTCAACGTTGTAATAGTTTGATTCTAGAAGAATGGTATTTGCCTATTGGCGCCTACTATTGCAGGGAGTGTTTGCTGATGAAGCGAGTTAGGAGTGATCAAGCTTTATACTATTTTCCGCAGGAAGATTTTCCTAAGCAAGATGTTCTCAAATGGCGTGGTCAGTTAACCCCATTTCAGGAAAAGGTATCAGAGGGGTTGATTCGAGCAGTCGAAAAGAAAGAACCGACTTTAGTTCATGCTGTGACAGGAGCTGGAAAGACAGAGATGATTTATCAAGTTGTTGCCAAAGTGATTGATGATGGTGGTGCAGTTTGTTTGGCAAGCCCTCGAATTGATGTATGTTTAGAACTGTATAAGCGACTGCAGAATGACTTTGCTTGCGATATAGCGCTACTCCATGGCGAATCAGAGCCCTATTTTCGAACTCCCTTAGTAATTGCAACAACTCATCAGTTATTAAAATTTTATCATGCTTTTGATTTGTTGATAGTGGATGAGGTAGATGCCTTTCCTTATGTTGACAACACTATGCTTTACTATGCTGTAAAGAATAGTGTAAAGGAGGATGGATTAAGGATATTCCTTACAGCAACTTCTACAGATGAGTTAGATAGGAAGGTTCGCACAGGAGAATTAAAACGATTAAGCTTGCCGAGACGGTTTCATGGAAATCCTTTGATTATTCCTAAACCAGTCTGGTTATCAGATTTTAATCACTGTTTAGAGAAAAGTCAGTTGTCATCCAAGTTAAAGACCTACATTGAGAAACAGAGAAGAACAGGTTATCCTTTGCTGATTTTTGCATCAGAGATTAAAAAAGGCGAGAAACTAAAAGAAATCTTGAAGGAGCAGTACCCGAATGAGAATATCGGATTTGTGTCTTCTGTCACAGAAGACCGATTAGAGCAGGTGCAAGCTTTTCGAGATGGAGAACTAACAATACTGATCAGTACGACAATCTTGGAACGCGGGGTTACCTTCCCTTGTGTGGATGTTTTCGTAGTAGAAGCTAATCATCGTCTCTTTACCAAGTCTAGTTTGATTCAGATTGGAGGGCGAGTTGGGCGTAGTATGGACAGACCGACTGGTGAGTTGCTCTTCTTTCATGATGGACTAAATGCTTCCATCAAGAAGGCAATAAAGGAAATCAAGCAGATGAACAAGGAGGCTGAATTATGAACTGTTTATTATGTGGCCAGGCTACAAAGAGTGAGCTGACTTTTAGTAGTCTTTTCTTTTTGAAGAATGAGAGCAGTTATCTTTGCTCAGCTTGTGATTCTACTTTTGAGAAGATTGGTGAAGATCATTGTCCAAATTGTATGAAAACAAGGTCGTCAACTAAGTGTCAAGATTGTAAATTTTGGTGTAAAGAAGGAGTTCGTGTTGATCATAAGGCAATCTTTACCTATAATCAAGCTATGAAAGACTTTTTCAGTCACTATAAGTTTGATGGCGATTTTTTGCTTAGAAAAGTTTTTGCTTCTGTTCTTGCTGAGGAGCTGAAAAAGTATAAAGGTTATCAATTTGTTGTAATTCCCCTAAGCCCTGAAAGATTGCTTGAGAGGGGGTTTAACCAAGTCGAGGGTTTGGTTGAGGCAGCAGGCTTTTCTTTTAAAGATATATTAGGAAAAAGAGAAGAGAGTGCTAGTTCTTCTAAAAGCCGTTTAGAAAGGTTGGCTACTGAAATTCCATTTTTTATTAAAGATGGAATCTCACTTCCTAAGAAGATTTTGCTGATTGATGACATCTATACAACAGGGGCAACTGTGAATCGTGTGAAACGACTTTTGGAAGAAGCAGGTGCTTTGGAAGTTAAAACTTTTTCCCTTGTAAGATGAGGAAAAAATTTGCAAAATGAAAATGAAAGCGTTATAATATAGTTAGAAAAACAAAAATGTTTAGAAAGAAGGTACTTATATGATTAAATATAGTATCCGTGGTGAAAACCTAGAAGTAACAGAAGCAATTCGTGATTATGTAGTTTCTAAACTCGAAAAGATCGAAAAGTATTTCCAACCTGAGCAGGAGTTGGATGCACGTGTGAACTTGAAAGTTTACCGTGAAAAAACAGCAAAGGTTGAAGTAACAATTCCGCTTGGGTCTATCACTCTTCGTGCTGAAGATATTTCTCAAGATATGTATGGTTCTATCGATCTTGTAACAGATAAAATTGAACGTCAGATTCGTAAAAATAAAACTAAAATCGAACGTAAGAATAAAAATAAAGTTGCGACAAGTCAACTCTTTACAGATGCTCTAGTTGAAGATGCAAATGTTGTGCAACCCAAAGTCGTTCGTTCAAAACAAATTGATTTGAAGCCAATGGATTTAGAAGAAGCGCTTCTTCAAATGGATTTATTGGGACATGATTTCTTTATCTATGTAGATGTAGAAGATCAAACAACTAATGTTTTGTATCGCCGTGAAGATGGTGAAGTTGGTTTGTTAGAAGTAAAAGAATCATAAAATAGAATGTTTAAAGTGGTTTACACCAGTGTAAACCACTTTTGTATTGCAATATTATAAAAGGTATAAATGAGGGCAGTTATGAAAGACGTGGTGATTGTTTCTGCAGTACGAACTCCAATAGGCTCCTTTGGAGGAAGTTTGAAGAATGTTTCAGCTGTTGATTTGGGAGTGTTGGTTATTAAGAGTGCTTTGGAAAAAGCCAATGTCAAACCAGACCTAGTAGATGAAGTGATTATGGGGAATGTCCTAGGCGCAGGTTTAGGCCAAAACGTGGCTCGCCAAATGAGTATTCATGCTGGGCTTCCTGAATTTACACCAGCCTTTACCATTAATAAGGTTTGTGGTTCCGGTTTGAAGGCAGTGCAGTTAGCTGCTCAAGCGATTCAGTGCGGAGATGCAGATATTGTCGTGGCTGGTGGTGCAGAAAACATGAGCCAGGCTCCATATGTTTTGCCAAGCTTCCGTTGGGGTGGACGTATGGGAGATTCGAAAGTGGTAGATACCATGATTAAGGACGGTTTGTCTGATGCCTTTAACGAATACCATATGGGGATTACAGCTGAGAATGTGGCAGAAGAATATGGTATTAGCCGGGATGATCAAGATGCGCTTGCTTTGGAATCTCAAAAACGAGCAGTGGCGGCTATAGAATCTGGACGTTTTAAGGAAGAGATTGTTCCGGTGGTCATTCCTCAACGCAAAGGCGATCCTATCATCTTTGATACAGATGAATTTCCTAGAAAAGATGCTAGCTTGGAGAGTCTGTCTAAGCTACGTCCTGTTTTCAAAAAAGACGGTTCTGTTACAGCGGGAAATGCCTCAGGTATCAATGACGGAGCGGCGGCTGTCTTGGTCATGAGTGCTGAAAAAGCTGAAGAATTAGGACTTCCAGTCATTGCGCGCATTCGTTCGTATGCAAGTGCAGGTTTGGATCCTAAGATTATGGGATGTGGACCGATTTATGCGACCCGTAAAGCTCTTGAAAAAGGTAATTTGACAGTTGATGATCTTGACTTGATCGAGTCAAATGAAGCCTTTGCTGCTCAGGCTTGTGCGGTTGGGAAAACACTTGGTTTCAATACTGATATTGTCAATGTCAATGGTGGCGCGATTGCTCTTGGTCACCCAATTGGAGCTTCAGGTTGCCGTATCCTAGTGACTCTGGTACATGAGATGATGAAACGTGATGCTAAAACTGGTTTAGCTACTCTCTGTATCGGAGGAGGGATGGGAACAGCCCTCATCGTTGAACGTTAGGTGTTAGTGATCTGAACACGTGGGTAGGAGGGTGATGATCCCCTCCTCCTTTTGTGTCTGAAGTTAGAGAAATCAATCATGAAAGAAGGGCTTGCATCTTTTAAAAGGTCGCTTTTTAAGGGCATTTGTGATATAATAATGCGCAAGAGGTTTAGAATGAAAAAAAATAATTTAACTCCGAATTCTGCGATTCTACTAGGGATTGCAACTTTCGGAACCTTAACAATGCTGATTATTTTTTCACAAAATAATGTTGTAACAATCAGTGTCTTGTTTTTATTTGTACTTCTTTATCTGCTTTTATTTGTCTGGCAAAAAAAACAGTATGAAAAGAGCGAAATTGAACAAATCCAATACGTAAATCATCAAGCTGAAAATAGCTTGAGTACTTTGCTTGATCAAATGCCGGTGGGAGTCCTGAAATTAGACTTATCAAGCGGAGAAGTGGAATGGTTTAATCCCTATGCTGAGCTGATTTTAACTACTGAAGAGGGCGAAATTGATGTTGAGTTAATTCAAACCATCATCAAGGCTTCTGTTGGAAATCCTGGTTCGTATGCTACCTTGGGCGAAACACGATATGCTGTTCATATGGACAAGGCTTCGGGTGTTTTGTATTTCTTTGATGTTTCTGGGGAGTACGAAGCAACTGTAGAATTGGTAACTAGCCGTCCAGTCATTGGAGTCATCTCAGTAGATAACTATGATGATTTGGAGGATGCGACATCTGACTCCGATATCAGTCATATCAATAGTTTTGTAGCCAATTTTGTTTCAGAATTTGCTAGTAAGTATGCTATGTTTTCTCGCCGTGTGGGGATGGATCGTTTTTATGTATTCACAGATTACACGGTACTAGAGGAATTGATGAATGATAAATTCTCTGTTATTGATAGTTTCCGAGAAGAATCAAAACAGAGGCAACTGGCCCTAACCTTAAGTATGGGATTTTCTTATGGTGATGGAAACCATGAAGAGATAGGGAAAATTGCCTTGCTCAACTTGAACTTAGCAGAAGTTCGCGGTGGTGACCAGGTGGTGGTCAAGGAAAATAACGAAACCAAGAATCCTGTCTACTTTGGTGGAGGGACTGCTGCATCTATCAAACGTACTCGTACACGTACCAGAGCCATGATGACAGCCATTTCTGATAAGATTCGAAGTGTTGACCAAGTTTTTGTAGTCGGTCATAAAAATCTAGATATGGATGCTTTGGGCTCTGCTGTTGGTATGCAGTTGTTTGCAAGTAATATTATTGAGAACAGTTATGCTGTCTATGATGCAGACCATATGCCAGCAGATATCGAACGTGCTATTCAGTTCTTGAAGAAGGAAGATGTCACGAAGCTTTTATCTCTTACAGAGGCGATGAAGTTAGTTACAAACCGTTCATTATTGATTCTGGTGGATCATTCCAAGACGGCTTTGACTTTGTCAAAAGATTTTTATGATTTGTTCACTCAAACTATTGTTATTGACCATCATAGACGTGATCAGGATTTCCCTGAGAATGCAGTCATCACCTATATTGAAAGTGGAGCAAGTAGTGCCAGTGAGTTGGTCACAGAATTGATTCAGTTCCAAAATTCTAAGAAGAATCGTTTGAGTCGTATGCAGGCCAGTGTTTTGATGGCTGGTATGATGCTGGATACCAAGAATTTCACATCTCGCGTGACGAGCCGAACCTTTGATGTCGCTAGCTATCTGAGAACACGGGGAAGTGACAGTATTGCTATCCAGGAGATTGCTGCGACAGATTTTGAAGAGTACCGTGAGGTAAATGAACTCATTTTACAAGGTCGTAAGTTAGGTTCAGATATCTTGATTGCTCAAGCTAAGGACTCAATTTCTTATGACACAGTTGTTATCAGTAAGGCTGCCGATGCTATGCTGGCTATGTCTGGTATTGAGGCTAGTTTCGTTCTGGCAAAAAATACACAAGGATTTATCTCTATCTCGGCTCGAAGTCGTAGTAAAATCAATGTGCAACGTATTATGGAAGAGCTGGGTGGTGGAGGTCACTTTAATCTAGCAGCTGCGCAAATCGAGGATATGAGTTTGTCGGATGCAGGAGAAAAATTGACTCAACTAATCTTGGAAGAACTAAAGGAAAAGGAGAAAGAAGAATGAAAGTAATCTTTTTAGCAGATGTTAAAGGAAAAGGAAAAAAAGGCGAAATTAAGGAAGTGCCAACTGGCTATGCTCAAAACTTCCTGATTAAAAAGAATTTGGCCAAGGAAGCGACTGCTCAAGCAGTGGGTGAGTTGCGTGGAAAACAAAAATCAGAAGAAAAGGCTCATGCTGAAATGATTGCTGAAGCAAAAGCCATCAAGGCTAAGCTTGAAGCAGAAGAAACAGTTGTAGAGTTTGTTGAAAAGGTTGGACCAGATGGCCGTACATTTGGCTCTATCACTAACAAGAAAATTGCAGAAGAATTGCAAAAGCAGTTTGGTATTAAGATTGACAAACGCAATATTCAAGTGCAAGCACCAATTCGAGCAGTAGGTTTGATTGATGTACCAGTGAAGATCTATCAAGATGTCACAAGTGTCATCAATCTTCATGTAAAAGAAGGTTAAGTTTACAACTTCTTGACAAGATTGTAAAAGGAAGGAAAGTCGGATGGCAGAAGTAGAGGAACTGCGAGTTCAACCTCAGGATATTTTGGCAGAACAATCTGTTCTGGGGGCTATTTTTATAGATGAGAGTAAGCTCGTTTTTGTCCGAGAATACATTGATTCTCGTGACTTCTTTAAGTATGCTCATCGGTTGATTTTCCAAGCGATGATAGACTTGTCGGATCGTGGGGAAGCGATTGATGCGACGACGGTTCGAACTATTTTGGATAGCCAAGGCGATCTCCAAAATGTTGGTGGCTTGTCCTATCTTGTTGAAATTGTCAACTCTGTACCAACTTCAGCTAATGCGGAGTATTATGCTAAAATCGTAGCTGAAAAGGCTATGCTACGTCGCTTGATTTCCAAGTTGACAGAGTCTGTCAACCAAGCCTATGAAGCTTCTAAGCCTGCAGATGAAATCATCGCTCAAGCAGAAAAGGGACTCATTGATGTTAGTGAAAACGCCAATCGTAGTGGTTTCAAGAACATTCGTGATATTCTAAATATCAACTTTGGGAACCTAGAAGTTCGGTCACAACAAACTACGGATATCACAGGTATTGCTACAGGCTATCGTGATTTGGACCATATGACGACAGGTCTCCACGAGGAGGAGCTGATTATCCTAGCGGCGCGTCCAGCGGTTGGTAAGACAGCCTTTGCTTTGAACATTGCTCAGAACATTGGGACTAAGTTGGACAAGACGGTTGCCATCTTTTCACTGGAAATGGGTGCAGAAAGCCTAGTAGACCGTATGCTGGCAGCAGAAGGTTTGGTGGAGTCTCATTCTATCCGTACTGGTCAATTGACTGATGAGGAGTGGCAAAAATATACCATTGCTCAAGGGAACCTAGCCAACGCGAGTATCTATATCGATGATACGCCAGGGATTCGGATCACGGAAATTCGTTCGCGTTCACGTAAACTGGCTCAAGAAACAGGCAATCTAGGCTTGATTTTGATCGACTACCTACAGCTTATCACAGGTACTGGTCGTGAGAACCGCCAACAAGAAGTCTCTGAAATTTCTCGTCAGTTGAAAATTCTAGCCAAGGAATTAAAGGTTCCAGTCATTGCTCTTAGTCAGCTATCTCGTGGAGTGGAACAGCGTCAGGATAAGAGACCAGTCTTGTCTGATATTCGTGAATCGGGTTCTATCGAGCAGGATGCGGATATCGTAGCTTTTCTATACCGTGACGACTACTACGATCGTGCGGGTGAAGAAGAGGAAGGAATTCCAAATAATAAGGTTGAGGTTATCATCGAGAAAAACCGTAGTGGAGCTCGTGGAACGGTGGAATTGATTTTCCAAAAAGAATACAATAAATTTTCAAGTATCTCAAAGAGGGAGGCATAAGATGTCAGATGCATTTACAGATGTAGCCAAGATGAAAAAAATCAAAGAAGAGATCAAGGCGCATGAGGGACAAGTCGTTGAAATGACTTTGGAAAATGGCCGTAAGCGCCAAAAAAATAGACTAGGTAAGCTAATTGAGGTTTATCCATCTCTATTTATCGTTGAATTTGGGGATGTTGAAGGAGACAAACAAGCCAATGTCTATGTTGAATCCTTCACCTACTCAGATATCTTGACAGAAAAGAACTTGATTCGCTATCTAGACTAAGAATCCTAAAATGAAGTGAGCTTTGCTCACTTTTTTCTTTTTCTCCCGAATAGTATAAACGAGGGTAACCTCGGAAATTTATATTATTAAGGAGAATGAATGACGTTTTTTAAATCAGGAGTTAAGAAGAGTGGATATACTCAGTTGGGTGTAGGGCTGGCTACTTTGTTCGTTACGAGTACCTTTTTGTTTGGTGGAGAATCGGTTAAAGCCGACAGTGTAGCGCGTGGAGATGATTATCCGCTTCACTACAAAAATGGTAGTGTTGAAATCGATCAGTGGCGGATGTATTCTCGCCAGTGTACCTCTTTTGCGGCCTTTCGTTTGAGTAGTGTAAATGGCTTTGAGATTCCTCCTGCCTACGGAAATGCGAATGAATGGGGACATCGTGCAAGGCGAGAAGGCTACCGTGTGGATACTAAGCCAGAAGTTGGGGCTATTGCTTGGTCGACAGAAGGTTATTATGGGCACGTGGCCTGGGTATCAAATGTGTCGGGGGATACGATTGAAATCGAAGAGTATAACTATGGGGTTCGAGAAAAGTATAACCGTCGAAAAGTCAAGGCTAGTTCGATGACAGGTTTTATTCATTTCAAGGATTTATCTACTAGCCATAGTGCGGGTGAGAATGCTCGTAGCTCAGAGCTTCCGTCTAGTGGGACAATAGTATTCACGGAGAAATCGCCGATTATGGACCAACCGTCACGTACAGGACAGGTTATTGACTACTATTATGCTGGTGAGAGTGTAAGCTATGATCAAGTTCTTGAAAAGGATGGTTATAAGTGGCTCGGTTATCTATCCTACAGTGGTGCTAGAAGATATGTGCAGTATACAAAGTTAAGCAATACAGAGAAAGGCTGGAAAAAAGAAGGAGGGAGTTGGTATTACCGAGAGAATGGTAAGCTAGTAACAGGATGGAAAAAAGTTAATGGCAATTGGTATCATTTAAAGGAAAATGGGGCCATGTCAACTGGCTGGATTAAGGATGGCTCTCACTGGTATTATCTAAAGGCATCAGGGGAGATGCAGACAGGTTGGCTCAAGGAAAATGGAACATGGTACTATTTGGAAAGTTCAGGGGCTATGAAGTCTAGTCAGTGGTTCCAGGTAGGCGGAAAATCTTACTACGTCAATGCTTCAGGGGCTTTAGCAGTGAATACTACAGTGGATGGCTATCGAGTGGATAGTAATGGAGCTAGAATCTAGAAAGAATATAAAAAAGAGAACTTCACTACCATTTGCCTATTCTTTCCGATGGTATTTTTCCTTGCTTTCCTTTATAATGGGTGTATGGACAAGAAAAAATTATTATTAATTGATGGATCTTCTGTTGCTTTTCGAGCTTTTTTTGCGCTCTATCAGCAGTTAGATCGTTTTAAAAATGCTAATGGCCTTCATACCAATGCAATCTATGGCTTTCAACTCATGTTGAATCATGTCTTAGAGCGAGTTGAACCCAGCCATGTTTTGGTAGCTTTTGATGCTGGTAAGACGACTTTTAGAACAGAGATGTATGCAGACTACAAGGGTGGCCGTGCTAAAACTCCAGATGAGTTTCGTGAGCAATTTCCCTTCATTCGTGAGTTGTTAGACCACCTTGGGATTCGCCATTATGAGTTGGCCCAGTATGAAGCCGATGATATCATCGGGACTCTAGGACGTTTGGCTGAGAAGGATTCCTTCGATGTGACAATTGTTAGCGGAGATAAGGATTTGATCCAGTTGACGGATGAGCATACGGTGGTCGAGATTTCCAAGAAAGGTGTGGCTGAGTTTGAGGCCTTTACACCCGACTATCTCATGGAAAAAATGGGCCTCACACCAGCTCAGTTTATTGATCTTAAGGCTCTTATGGGGGATAAGTCTGATAATATCCCTGGGGTGACCAAAATCGGTGAAAAGACGGGTATCAAGCTCTTGCTGGAGCATGGTTCGCTCGAGGGTATTTATGAAAATATCGATGGGATGAAGGCTTCTAAGATGAAGGAAAATCTCATCAATGATAAGGAACAAGCCTTTTTATCTAAAACACTAGCGACCATTGATACTCAGGCACCGATTGAGATTGGTCTTGATGATTTGGTCTATAATGGCCCAGATGTGGAAAATCTCGGGAAATTCTACGATGAGATGGGCTTCAAACAGCTCAAACAAGCTTTAAATATTTCATCGACAGATGTGCCTGAAAGTTTGGATTTCGCCATCGTTGACCACGTCAGTCAAGACATGCTGAGCGCAGACTCTATCTTCCACTTTGAACTCTTTGGTGAGAACTACCATACAGATGATTTGGTTGGTTTTTCCTGGTCCTGCGGAGATAAACTTTACGCTACAGACAAACTTGAGCTCTTGCAGGAGCCGATTCTCAAGGATTTTCTAGAAAAAACACCTCTGAAAGTGTATGACTTTAAGAAAGCGAAGGTTCTTTTAAATCGCTTGGGCTTGAACCTGCAGGCCCCTGCTTTTGACAGCCGTTTGGCAAAATACTTACTCTCAACAGTCGAGAACAATGAAATCTCAACTATTGCGAATCTCTATGGCCAGACTTATCTGGCTGATGATGAGACTTTTTACGGTAAGGGGGTCAAGAAAGCTATCCCTGAGAGAGAGAAATTCTTGGAGCACTTGGCTCGCAAGGTTGTGGTATTGGTTGAAACCGAGCCGGTTTTACTTGAAAAACTCGGTGAACATGGACAGTTAGATCTCCTCTATGACATGGAGCAGCCTCTGGCTTTTGTCCTTGCCAAGATGGAAATTGCTGGAATCAAGGTCAAAAAAGAAACCCTGCTTGAGATGCAGGCTGAAAATGAGCTTGTCATTGAAAAGCTAACTCAGGAGATTTATGAACTGGCTGGTGAGGAGTTTAATATCAACTCCCCTAAGCAGTTGGGCGTGCTTCTCTTTGAAAAGCTCGGCCTTCCTCTAGAATACACCAAGAAAACCAAGACAGGTTACTCGACAGCCGTGGATGTGCTAGAGCGTCTGGCTCCTATTGCGCCAATTGTTAAGAAAATTCTAGACTACCGTCAGATTGCTAAGATTCAGTCTACCTATGTGATTGGTTTGCAAGACTGGATTTTGGATGATGGCAAGATTCACACGCGCTATGTGCAGGATTTGACTCAAACAGGGCGTCTGTCTAGTGTGGATCCAAACTTGCAAAATATTCCTGTTCGTTTGGAACAAGGTCGCTTGATTCGTAAGGCTTTTGTGCCTGAGTGGGAGGATAGTGTGCTGCTCAGCTCGGACTATTCACAGATTGAATTGCGCGTTTTGGCTCATATTTCTAAAGATGAGCACTTAATTAAGGCCTTCCAAGAGGGGGCTGATATCCATACCTCGACGGCCATGCGGGTCTTTGGAATTGAACGCCCTGAGGATGTGACTCCAAACGACCGTCGTAATGCTAAGGCGGTTAACTTCGGAGTGGTTTACGGAATTTCAGATTTTGGCTTGTCTAATAATCTAGGCATCAGCCGTAAGGAAGCAAAAGCCTACATAGACACTTACTTTGAACGCTTCCCAGGTATTAAAAACTACATGGATGAGGTGGTGCGTGAGGCGCGTGATAAGGGTTATGTAGAGACTCTCTTCAAGCGTCGTCGTGAGTTGCCAGATATCAATTCGCGTAACTTCAACATTCGTGGTTTTGCAGAGCGGACTGCCATCAACTCTCCTATCCAGGGTTCAGCAGCAGATATCCTCAAGATTGCTATGATTCAGCTAGACAAGGCTTTAGTAGCGGGCGGTTATCAGACCAAGATGCTGTTACAAGTGCATGATGAAATCGTCCTTGAAGTTCCGAAATCAGAACTAGCAGCTGTCAAAGCTCTAGTGAAACAAACCATGGAAGAAGCCATCCAGCTCAGTGTTCCCCTTATCGCAGATGAAAATGAAGGGGCAACATGGTACGAGGCTAAATAAGAAAGTTATGAAAGAGTTTGAAACATTTACCTTCAAGCTCTTTTTCATGATTTTCTGTAAGCAGTTTCCTTGACTTTTCCTTGTATTTGCGTTACTATATTTCCATATAAGATATGGGAGTCTGTGTACAGTCTGAGAGGAAGTGTTAAACTTCGACCGCACCTGATTTGGGTAATGCCAGCGTAGGGAACGATACTTAGCCGAATTCTGCACCTTTTCCATATATGGAAGGGGTTTTCTTTTTGTCAAAAGGAAACCTGAGAAAAGGAGGTTTTTATGAAAGCAAGCATTGCCTTGCAGGTCTTGCCCCTATCACAGGGGATTGATCGAATTGCTATTATCGATCAGGTTATTACCTATCTGCAAGCTCAGTCCGTGACCATGGTAGTGACACCCTTTGAAACGGTCTTGGAAGGGGAGTTTGATGAGCTCATGCGTATTCTCAAAGAAGCGTTGGAAGTGGCAGGGCAGGAGGCAGATAATGTCTTTGCCAATGTCAAAATAAATGTAGGAGAAATTTTAAGTATTGATGAGAAACTTGAAAAGTATACTGAGACGACACATTAGTCTATTGGGTTTTCTCGGAGTCTTGTCGGTCTGGCAGTTAGCAGGAATATTCAAACTTTTACCCAAGTTTATCCTGCCAACTCCTCTTGAGATTTTCCAGTCCTTTGTTCGTGACAGAGAATTTCTCTGGCACCATAGTTGGGCGACCTTGAGAGTGGCATTACTCGGACTAGTCTTAGGAGTCTTGATTGCCTGTCTCATGGCTGTGCTTATGGACTGTCTGACTTGGCTAAATGATCTTATCTACCCTATGATGGTGGTTGTTCAGACCATTCCGACCATTGCTATAGCTCCTATCCTGGTCTTGTGGCTAGGCTATGGAATTTTGCCCAAGATTGTCTTGATAATCCTGACGACAACCTTCCCTATCATCGTCAGTATTTTGGATGGTTTTAGGCATTGTGACAAGGATATGCTGACCTTGTTTAGTCTGATGCGGGCCAAACCTTGGCAAATCCTGTGGCATTTTAAAATCCCGGTTAGCCTGCCTTACTTTTATGCAGGTCTGAGGGTCAGTGTCTCCTACGCCTTTATCACAACAGTGGTATCTGAGTGGTTGGGAGGTTTTGAAGGACTAGGTGTTTACATGATTCAGTCTAAAAAACTGTTTCAGTATGATACCATGTTTGCCATTATTATTCTGGTGTCGATTATCAGCCTTTTGGGTATGAAACTGGTCGATATCAGCGAAAAATATGTGATTAAATGGAAACGTTCATAGAATAAGAATGTTTCAAAAAAGAAAAGAGGAAATGAAAATGAAGAAAACATGGAAAGTGTTTTTAACGCTTGTGACAGCTCTTGTAGCTGTCGTGCTGGTGGCTTGTGGTCAAGGGACTGCTTCTAAGGACAATAAAGAAGCAGAACTCAAGAAGATTGACTTTATCCTAGACTGGACGCCAAATACTAACCACACAGGGCTATATGTTGCCAAGGAAAAAGGTTATTTCAAAGAAGCTGGAGTGGATGTTGATTTGAAATTGCCACCAGAAGAAAGCTCGTCTGACTTGGTGATCAATGGCAAGGCGCCATTTGCAGTGTACTTCCAAGACTACATGGCTAAAAAATTGGAAAAAGGGGCAGGAATTACTGCCGTTGCAGCTATCGTTGAGCACAATACATCAGGGATCATCTCACGTAAATCTGACAATGTCAGCAGTCCAAAGGACTTAGTTGGGAAGAAATACGGAACTTGGAATGACCCGACTGAGCTTGCTATGTTGAAAACCTTGGTAGAATCACAAGGCGGAGACTTTGAGAAGGTCGAAAAAGTACCAAACAACGACTCAAACTCTATCACACCAATTGCCAATGGCGTCTTTGACACTGCTTGGATCTACTACGGTTGGGATGGTATCCTTGCCAAATCGCAAGGTGTAGATGCTAACTTCATGTACTTGAAAGACTATGTCAAGGAGTTTGACTACTACTCACCAGTTATCATCGCTAACAACGACTATCTCAAAGAAAACAAAGAAGAAGCTCGCAAAGTTATCCAAGCTATCAAAAAAGGCTACCAATATGCCATGGAACATCCAGAAGAAGCTGCAGATATCCTCATCAAGAATGCACCTGAACTCATGGAAAAACGTGACTTTGTTATCGAATCTCAAAAATACTTGTCAAAAGAATATGCAAGCGACAAGGAAAAATGGGGACAATTTGACGCTGAACGTTGGAATGCCTTCTACAAATGGGATAAAGAAAATGGTATCCTTAAAGAAGACTTGACAGACAAAGGCTTCACTAACGAATTTGTAAAATAATGACAGAAATTAGACTAGAACACGTCAGCTATGCCTATGGCGATGAAAAGATTTTAGAAGATATCAACCTGCAGGTGGCTTCGGGTGAAGTGGTTTCTATCCTAGGTCCAAGTGGTGTAGGAAAGACCACCCTCTTTAACCTAATCGCTGGAATTTTAGAAGTCCAGTCTGGGCGAATTGTCCTTGACGGCGAGGAAAATCCTAAGGGGCGCGTGAGTTATATGTTGCAAAAGGATTTGCTTTTAGAGCACAAGACGGTGCTTGGCAATATCATACTGCCCCTCTTGATTCAAAAGGTGGATAGGGCGGAGGCCATTGCCCGAGCGGATGACATCCTTGCGACCTTTCAGTTGACTGCTGTACGGGACAAGTATCCTCACGAACTCAGCGGAGGGATGCGCCAGCGTGTAGCCTTGCTTCGGACCTACCTTTTCGGGCACAAGCTCTTTCTTCTAGACGAGGCCTTTAGTGCCTTGGATGAGATGACCAAGATGGAACTCCACGCTTGGTACCTTGAGATTCACAAACAGCTACAGCTGACGACCCTCATCATCACGCATAGTATTGAGGAAGCCCTCAATCTCAGTGACCGCATCTATATCCTAAAAAATCGGCCTGGACAGATCGTTTCTGAAGTCAAACTAGATTGGTCTGAAGATGAGGACAAGGAAGTCCAAAAGATTGCCTACAAACGGCAAATATTAGCAGAATTAGGCCTAGATAAGTAGAAAAATAGGGAGTTGGTGAAGATTATCCTTTACCAGCGCCCTTTTTCTTTAAAAAAATCAAAAATTTCGGTATAATAGTCAAAGATAGTCAAGGTTCAAAGAAGGAGTTTGATTTACTATGAGATTTAAAAATACATCAGATCATATCGAAGCCTATATCAAGGCGATTTTAGACCAGTCTGGTATCGTGGAATTGCAACGGAGCCAGTTAGCTGATACCTTCCAGGTTGTGCCAAGTCAGATTAACTACGTCATCAAGACACGCTTTACGGAAAGTAGAGGTTACTTGGTTGAGAGCAAGCGTGGTGGTGGAGGCTACATTCGCATAGGGCGGATTGAATTTTCCAGTCATCATGAGATGCTCCGCGATTTGCTTTATTCGATTGGTGAGCGAGTTAGTCAGGAGATCTATGAGGATATCCTCCAGCTTTTGGTGGAGCAGGACTTGATGACCAAGCAGGAAATGACCTTGCTGACTTCAGTAGCAACGGATCGTGTCTTAGGGGAAGAATCTTCAGTTGTCCGTGCCAATATGCTCCGACAGCTATTACAAGAGGTAGATAGAAAAGAGAAGTAAGATGAACTATTCAAAAGCATTGAATGAATGTATCGAAAGTGCCTACATGGTTGCGAGCCATTTTGGAGCCCGTTATCTAGAGTCTTGGCATTTATTGATTGCCATGTCTAATCACAGTTACAGTGTGGCAGGTGCGACTTTAAACGATTATCCTTATGAAATGGACCGTTTAGAAGAGGTTGCGTTGGAACTGACTGAAACGGACTATAGCCAAGACGAAACCTTTACGGAATTGCCCTTTTCCCATCGTTTGGAGGTCCTCTTTGCAGAAGCAGAGTATGTGGCCTCAGTAGTCCACGCAAAGGTACTAGGGACAGAGCATGTCCTCTATGCAATCTTGCATGATGGCAATGCCTTGGCGACTCGCATCTTGGAGAGAGCAGGCTTTTCTTATGAAGACCAGAAAGATCAGGTTAGAATTGCTGCTCTTCGTCGCAATCTAGAAGAGCGTGCAGGATGGACAAGAGAAGATCTCAAGGCTTTGCGTCAACGTCATCGCACAGTAACTGACAAGCAAAATTCCATGGCCAATATGATGGGCATGCCTCAAGCTCAAAGTGGTGGTCTAGAGGACTACACGCATGACCTGACGGAGCAAGCGCGTTCTGGCAAGTTAGAGCCAGTTATCGGTCGAGACAAGGAAATCTCACGTATGATTCAGATTTTGAGTCGGAAGACCAAGAACAATCCTGTCTTGGTTGGAGATGCGGGTGTCGGGAAAACAGCTTTAGCACTTGGACTTGCTCAGCGTATTGCTAGTGGGAATGTACCAGCTGAAATGGCTAAGATGCGCGTTTTGGAGCTTGATTTGATGAATGTCGTTGCAGGGACACGTTTCCGTGGTGACTTTGAAGAGCGTATGAACAACATTATCAAGGATATCGAGGAGGATGGCAAAGTAATCCTCTTTATCGATGAACTTCACACCATCATGGGTTCTGGTAGCGGTATTGATTCGACTCTGGATGCAGCCAATATCTTGAAGCCAGCCTTAGCTCGCGGAACTCTGAGAACAGTTGGTGCAACCACTCAAGAAGAATACCAAAAACACATCGAAAAAGATGCTGCCCTTTCTCGTCGGTTTGCCAAAGTGACGATTGAAGAGCCAAGTCTAGCTGACAGCATGACTATTTTGCAAGGTTTGAAGGCTACCTATGAGAAACACCACCGTGTGCAAATCACAGATGAAGCTGTTGAAACGGCTGTCAAGATGGCGCATCGTTACTTGACTAGTCGTCACTTACCAGACTCTGCTATCGACCTTTTAGATGAAGCAGCAGCAACAGTGCAAAACAAATCCAAGCAAGTGAAAGCAGACGAATCCGACTTGAGTCCAGCTGACAAGGCCTTGATGGATGGCAAGTGGAAACAAGCTGCCCAGTTAATCGCAAAAGAGCAGGAAGTCCCTGTCTATAAAGACTTAGTAACAGAATCTGAAATTTTGACTACCTTAAGTCGCTTGTCAGGGATTCCAGTCCAAAAACTGACTCAAACGGATGCCAAGAAATACCTGAATTTGGAGGCTGAACTACACAAACGTGTCATTGGCCAAGATCAAGCTGTTTCAAGTATTAGCCGTGCCATTCGTCGCAACCAGTCAGGGATTCGCAGTCACAAGCGTCCGATTGGTTCCTTTATGTTCCTAGGGCCGACAGGAGTCGGTAAGACCGAATTGGCCAAGGCTCTGGCAGAAGTCCTCTTTGATGACGAATCAGCCCTTATCCGCTTTGATATGAGTGAGTATATGGAGAAATTTGCGGCTAGCCGTCTCAATGGAGCACCTCCTGGCTATGTGGGCTACGAGGAAGGTGGGGAGTTGACCGAGAAAGTTCGCAACAAACCTTACTCTGTGCTCCTCTTTGACGAGGTAGAGAAGGCTCACCCAGATATCTTTAATGTCCTCTTGCAGGTTCTGGACGACGGTGTCTTGACAGATAGCAAGGGACGCAAGGTGGATTTTTCAAATACCATTATCATCATGACGTCAAACCTTGGTGCAACAGCCCTTCGTGATGACAAGACGGTCGGCTTTGGCGCGAAAGACATTCGTTTTGACCAGGAAAATATGGAAAAACGCATCTTTGAAGAGCTGAAAAAAACTTATCGACCAGAGTTTATCAACCGTATTGATGAAAAGGTAGTCTTCCATAGCTTGGATAGCGGACATATGCAGGAAATTGTCAAGATTATGGTTAAACCATTGATTGCTAGCCTAGCAGAGAAAGGCATCGACTTGAAACTGCAAGCTTCAGCCCTGAAGTTGCTAGCTAGTCACGGTTACAATCCAGAAATGGGAGCCCGTCCACTTCGCAGAACCCTGCAAACAGAAGTGGAAGATAAGTTGGCAGAACTCCTCCTTAAGGGAGAACTGGTAGCAGGCAAGACCCTCAAGATTGGTGTCAAAGCTGGTCAACTAAAATTTGATATTGCTTAAAAATGGAGAGTCAGGAGCAGTCCTGATTCTTTTTTTTCTACTTTTTTATAAAAAATGATAAAAAACTATTGACAAAACAAAAATATAGTATATAATAAAAACATAGAAAATAAAAATATCAAAAATTATAAAAAGGTAAAACGTTTATGAAAAAGAAAACAGCAGTGGTGTTTGGGACCTTTGCCCCCCTCCATCAGGGACATATCGATCTGATCCAGCGAGCGAAGCGTCAGTGTGACCAGGTCTGGGTAGTCGTTTCAGGCTACGAGGGAGACCGAGGTGAGCAGGTAGGTTTAAGTCTTCAAAAACGATTTCGCTATATCCGAGAGGCTTTTCGGGATGACGAATTGACCTCTGTCTGCAAGCTGGATGAGACCAACCTTCCCCGTTACCCTATGGGCTGGCAGGAGTGGTTGGACCAGATGTTAGCGGAGATTTCCTATGATGAAACCCAGCAAGAACTGACTTTTTTTGTAGGAGAAGCAGACTACCAGCAAGAGCTAGCTAAACGTGGATTTGGCACTGTCTTGCAAGAAAGAAAGTTTGGTATCTCAGCGACTATGATTCGAGAAAATCCAAGCAAATATTGGAAATACATCGCTCAACCCTTCCGTCGTCAGTTTACCAAGAAAGTCTTGATTATGGGAAGTGCTAGCAATGGGAAGACCACTCTGGCCAAGGATTTGGCAAGGTATTACGATGCGCCCGTTAGTCTGGAATACGCGCGTGAGTACCAGATCAAAAACAATGTCCGCGACGATGAATTGACTCCAAAGGATTACTATTATCTCCTTTTAGGGCAGTATGACCAGACCTCCAAGTTAATCGACAGCAATGCCAATCGAGGCCTAGTGATAGCCGATACCAACTCCTTGGTAACTAAGGGCTACTATGACTATTACATGGAGACAGAGGACCAAGGGGACTTATCAGGAGAAACCTTTGACAATCTCTTTGTTTCGATCTTAGCCAAGGAAAAATGGGATTTGATTCTCTTTGTGCAACCTGTCGGTTCCTATGTCAATGACGGATTTAGAGATATGACCATGGCGGAAGACCATATTCGCTACAGTTTTTCCCAGCATTTGGACCAGATGAGGGAGCGATACTTAACCACCATTCCACTAGTTTATCTAGCGGAGGATTATCTAGGCAATTATGAAGCAGCAAAAGTGGCTATCGATGCCATTTACCAAGCAGATTAGGAGAAAATTATGAAAACAGTAACTAAAAAAATCACACAATTTATCGAAAACTTTAAAAATGTCCATGCCGAAGCTCGCAAGATTGGTTTTGCAGGAACCATGCGTTTGCTCTGGAAAGATCTCTTTGTCGGCCGTAGTCTTTTCCAGTGGTTGTATCTCATCGCCTTGTCGAGTGTTCCCTTGATTTTGGAATTTACGCAAAATACGGAAAGTCATGATTGGCTGAGCTTATTTGCATCTTGGACTGGGATTGTCTGTGTTATCTTGGTAGCAGAAGGGCGTGCAAGCAATTATCTCTTTGGAGCCATTAACTCGGCTATCTATTTGATCTTGGCCATGAATGCGACTTTTTACGGAGAAGTTTTAACGACTGTTTACTTCTTTGTCATGCAGCCGATTGGTCTCTATGCTTGGCTGTCCAACCGTATCAATGACCAAGGAAAACCAGAAGAATCCCACTTTGAAGCTAAGAAATTATCTGTTCTTGACTGGCTCAAGTACTTGGCCTTGACTGCCATTATCTGGATTGGTATGGGCTTGGCTTACCAAAGTATCAATAGCGCTCGCCCTTTCCGTGATAGTGTTACTGATGCGACCAATGGTGTTGGTCAGCTCTTGATGACACGTCTCTACCGTGAGCAATGGATTTTCTGGATTGCAACCAATCTCTTTAGTATTTATCTCTGGTGGGGTGAAAATATCCACATTCAAGGGATGTACTGGGTTTACACACTCAACAGTCTAGTGGGTTGGTACCAATGGACTAAGGCAGTTCGAAAGGAGGCATAAGATGGCAGACATAAAGATTCCAGCCGGGATGACGGAAAAAGAATATTATGAAATCCATGCCAGTCAGGAGGAGTTTTTAGACTGGTACTACAAGCAGGAACTCCCTCAATATGAAAAACCAAGTGTGACAGTGGATATGGTAGCCTACTGCTTTGTCGAAGGAAAGATCAAGCTCCTGCTGATCCGTCGCAAGGCCCACCCTTATCAAAACTGTTTGGCTCTGGTTGGAGGCTTTATGGACAAGGGAGAAGATGCTGCACATGCCTGTCAGCGCGAGGTGAGAGAAGAAGTCAATCTCGATCTACCTTTGGAGAAAATCGAGCAATTAATGACAGTATCGACTCCCGAGCGTGATCCACGGGGGTGGACAGTGACCATTGCCCACTTAGTGTACCTACCTAGTCGTGCATTAGACCTCGTTCAGGCTGGAGACGATGCTAAGGATGTCGTTTTCGTTGATGTCGACTTTCAGACGGGCAAATGCTACCTAGATGGAGTCGAGCTGGAGGAGCAAGCCTTCGCCTTTGACCATTATGCCATTATCCAAGAATCCATCAAACGAATTCAAGGCCGTCTTGACTGGAATCCGACCTTCCTCTATCTGCTGGAGGAGGAGTTCACCGTTTACGAAGGAACTGAACTAGTCAATCTCATCAATCCCGGTCACCCAATCGTCAGCAATAACTTTCTCGTAAAATACGGCGAATATGTAGAAGAAGTCGGACTCAAACGAGTACCCAAAAAGAAACCAAGAAAAACCTATCGATTGAAATAAAAAGTGAGGTCGGGAACTTTTCCCGACCTCTTTATCTACCATCATGAGATGGCTTTCTGTTGCGACTGTATTAGTGGTGGCTGTCTTTCTTAGGATTACTCAATATGTGAGTAAAGAAGTCTTTGTATCGATACTTGAGATAGTTCTCATGTAAAAATAACAAGGCGATATAGACAATCATAAAGATTGCAGTCAGATAGAAGACATCAAATGCAGTTCGCGCATAGTAAGTGGCTGATTGATAAGAGCCAATAGCTCCCAAAATCAACCAAGGAAGATACTTGTAATACTTATTTAGCATAAGAGCATACCTCCTATATTCTATTTCAATGTTATTATATTCCTTTATCTAATGCAATGCAAGCGATTACACAAAGGTGATGTAAAAAATAGGACTCTAATTTTAAAAATTTTCTATTTTTTTCGTTTCAATTACGAATAGAAATAGTAGAGAGAAATTTTTTAAAATAGTTTCTCTAAATAGTTGACAGATTCAAGGCCTGATGTTACAATCATATTACAAAAAGATTTCTTAACATTTCAAAAATGTTACAAAGGAGTAGAAAAATGAAAAAGAAAACCTATATCAAATTGATGGCAGCGACTGTATTGGCTTCTACCTTGCTACTGGGAGCTTGTGGAAATAAAAACGAAACCACTCAAACCAGCAGCTCTGCCAAGACAAGTCAATCATCAAGTTCTAAAGCAGCTTCTTCTAGCAAAGAAAGCAAGACACAAAAATCTTCAAGCTCAGCTTCATCTGAAAAGGCTCAGGCATCTTCTGGTCAGTCTTCTACAACGGCAGATCAGTCACAAGCGAAACCAGCACCTGAATCAAGACAAGAACAAGCAGCTCCTAGTCAACAAGCCCCTTCTCAGGCTCCTTCAACTCAGCAAGGTTCTCAAGCCCAGTCTAACCAGTCAGGCTATGATCCAACAACTGACCGCCAACTTCAAGACAAGCAAGCAGAACACAACAAACGCTACAAGGGTGTTTTAACCATGGTCGATGGTGATTTCTCAGCAGCTGCAGGCAACTGGAAGGGAGCAAATGGCGAAACTATTACGGTTTCATCAGGGGGCCAATTTACAGTAGAAACTGCAGATGGAAAGAAAGAAAACTATTCTATCAGAGGCTACTCTTACACACTTGATGATGGCAAGTATAATGCCAAAATCGGTGGCGGGAAAATCATCCAAATTACAACAGGTGCGGATGGTAAAGTTTCGAGTGTTGCCTTGATTCAATAATAGTATCTAGGATTTCCTAGGATAAAAAAACCGTAAACTCAAGCGAGTTACGGTTTTTTGTATATTATGCTTTGTCTAATTGCAAGAGGGCTTCAATCTCTGCTAGGGTGCTAGCTTGTGAAATAGCTCCACGAAGTTTGGCAGCACCAGATGTTCCCCGGAGATAGTGCGGAGCGAGGCCGCGGAATTCACGAACGGCTACGTTTTCTCCTTTGAGGTTAATCAAGCGTTTCAAATGTTCGTAGGCGATTTTCATCTTGTCTTCAAATGTCAAGTCAGGGAGAATTTCTCCTGTTTCAAAGTAGTGGTTGATTTGATTGAAGAGATAGGGATTTCCCATGGCTGCGCGACCAATCATGACAGCGTCAGCCCCGACTTCTTCGATACGCTGTTTGGCTTCTTGGACCGTACGGATGTCACCATTTGCGATAAATGGAATCTTGGTCAAAGCTTGAGCAACCTTGTGAAGGGTCTCGAGGTCGGCATGACCAGTATACATTTGCTCACGTGTACGACCGTGCATAGCGAGGGCAGAGACACCAGCAGCCTCAGCTGCGAGGGCATTCTCCACGGCTAGGGATGGATCAGACCAGCCAGTGCGCATTTTGACAGTGAGGGGGATATCAAGGACAGATTGGACCTTGTTGATGATAGAGTAGATCTTGTCTGGGTCCTTGAGCCACATAGCGCCAGCTTCATTCTTCACGATTTTGTTAACTGGGCAACCCATGTTGATATCGACGATATCAGTCTTGGTGTTTTCTTGGATGAATTCTGCTGCGCGTGCGAGGCTGTCTTCGTCGCTACCAAAGAGTTGGATAGAAACGGGGTTTTCGCCTTCATCGATATGAAGCATATGTAGGGTTTTTTCGTTGTTGTATTGGATTCCCTTGTCAGAGACCATTTCCATTACAACGAGTCCAGCTCCGAGCTCTTTTGCGATGGTACGAAAGGCTGAGTTTGTCACACCAGCCATGGGTGCTAAAACAGTACGATTGGGAATCTCAACATTGCCAATCATAAAGGGTGTATTAAGATTTGTCACGAATGAGTTCCTCCAGGTCGTTTTCATCAAAGTTATAAGTTGTTTGGCAGAATTGACAAGTGATTTCTGCCCCGTGATCTTCCTCTTTCATTTCCTCAAGGTCTGAGCTTGGAAGGCTGGCAAGAGCGTTCATAAAACGTTCTTTACTGCAGTCACATTGGAAACGGATTTCTTCTTCAGATAGACGTTTGTAGGATTCGTCACCGTAGATAGCCTTGAGGAGGGCTTCGATATGGTCATCGCTTTCCAGAAGGGTTGAGATAGCTGGCATTTCTTGGATGCGTTTTTCAAAGCGAGCAATCTCTTCTTCCTTGGCCCCTGGCAAGACTTGGAGAAGGAAACCTCCGGCAACTTCGACCTTGTCGTCTTTATCCAAAAGAACATTGAGCCCGACTGCTGAAGGGGTTTGTTGACTTTCAGTCAGGTAGTAGGCCAAGTCTTCACCGATTTCCCCAGAGATGAGGGGAGTCATGGAGTTGTAGGGATTTCCAGTACCATAGTCTGTGATAACGAGGAATTGACCGTTTCCAACAAAAGGTCCGACAAGGACTTCACCAGTTGCAGTCTTTTTGATGTCAACACCTGGATTTTGAACGTAGCCCTTGACGTTTCCCTTGGTATCTGCGACTGTGATGATAGCACCTAGAGAGCTTGTTCCAAGAACTTTAACCGTTAGCTTGGTATTTTCTTTTTCATTGGCTGCGAGAATCTGGCTAGCGATAAGGGTACGGCCAAGTGCAACAGTTGAACTGGCTTGGGTTTGATGTTTTTCTTGAGCAGTGCGGACGGTTTCAGTGCTATCAAGGACAAAAGCACGAAAGGCTCCGCTTTCTGATATAGTTTTAATAATTTTATCCATAGCTACTATTTTAGCATAAAAATGCCCAAAGGGGGAGCCGTGTGTTTGCTGTTTCTGTGGAATAATGACGAGAAAATCGGCCTTAAAATAAAATGCGAAACAGATTATTTCAGCATTTGAAAGATTTATGCTATGCTTGTAGGAGAAAATGAAAGGGGTAACAAATGTATTTAGGTGATTTGATGGAAAAAGCCGAATCTGGTCAATTTTTAGTCCTTTCCTTTCTATTACAAGATTCGCAGACAACAATCAAAGAAGTTATGGAAGAAACAGGTTTTTCAAAGGCGACCTTAACCAAGTATATCTCTCTGATTAACGAAAATGCCTTGGAAAGAGGTTTAGAGCTGACCATTCACTTGGAAGATGAAAATCTGCGTTTGTCGATTGGTGCAGATACCAAGGGAAGAGAGATTCGGAGCTTGTTTCTAAACAATGCCATTAAGTACCAAATTTTGGTTTACCTTCTCTATCACCAACAGTTTCTAGCTCATCAGTTGGCTCAAGAATTGATGATTAGCGAGGCCACGCTTGGTCGCAACTTAGCTGGTCTAAATCAGATTTTGTCAGAGTTTGACTTATCCATCCAAAATGGCCGTTGGCGAGGTCCGGAGCATCAGATTCGCTATTTCTATTTCTGTCTTTTCCGCAAGGTTTGGTCCAGTCAGGAGTGGGAAGGTCACATGCAGAAAGCTGAGAGAAAGCAGGATATTGCTTCCCTAGAAGAAATCTGCGGTGCTAGCTTGTCTTCAGGTCAGAAATTGGACTTGGTTCTCTGGGCTCATATCAGTCAACAGCGTCTTCGGGTCAATGCCTGTCAGTTTCAGGTTATAGAAGAAAAAATGCGAGGGTATTTTGACAATATTTTCTACCTTCGTTTGCTGAGAAAGGCTCCGTTCTTTTTTGCTGGGCAACATATCCCTCTAGGAACTGAGGATGGTGAGATGATGGTATTCTTTTCATTTCTCCTTTCCCATCGTATTCTTCCTCTTCATACTATGGAGTATATCCTTGGTTTTGGAGGGCAGTTAGCCGATTTGCTGACGCAATTGATTCAAGAGATGAAGAAGGAGGAGCTGCTGGGGGACTACACAGAGGACCATGTCACCTATGAACTCAGTCAGCTCTGTGGTCAAGTTTATCTCTACAAGGGCTATATCTTGCAAGATCAGTACAGATACCAGACAGAGAATCGCCATCCCTATTTGCTGATGGAACATGATTTTAGAGGAACTGCAGAGAGAATTTTTCATGCTATACCTGCCTTTCAGCAGGGAACGGATTTGGATAAGAAAATTCTCTGGGAATGGCTCCAGTTGATAGAGTATATGGCAGAAAATGGTGGCCAACATATGAGGATTGGTTTGGATTTGACATCTGGTTTCCTTGTCTTTTCTAGGATGGCTGCCATTTTGAAACGGTATTTGGAATACAATCGTTTTATTGCCATTGAAGCCTATGACCCTAGTCGGCATTATGATTTGTTAATTACCAACAACCCTATCCATAAGAAAGAACAGACTCCGATCTATTATTTAAAAAACGACTTGGATATGGAGGATTTGGCAAAGATTCGTCAGATGCTCTTTGCTTAAAAGGCCTGAATTTTCAGGTCTTTTTTGTGAAATTCGCACAATCTCCTCACATTTTTTTAAAATTTTAAAAAAATTGATAAACAAGAAAGCGCTTTATTTTGTATACTAGTTACTGTAAAGAGGGACCCCCTCAAGATTTTATCAGGAGGACAGCACATGTCACAAGAAAAATACATCATGGCTATTGACCAAGGAACAACTAGTTCTCGTGCCATCATTTTTAACAAAAAAGGAGAAAAGGTCAGCTCTAGTCAAAAAGAGTTCACTCAGATTTTCCCTCAAGCAGGTTGGGTAGAGCACAATGCCAATGAAATTTGGAACTCTGTTCAGTCAGTTATCGCGGGTGCTTTCATCGAAAGTGGTGTGAAACCAAGTCAAATCGAAGCAATCGGGATTACCAACCAGCGTGAAACAACTGTCGTCTGGGATAAGAAAACAGGACTTCCTATCTACAACGCTATCGTTTGGCAATCACGCCAGACAGCTCCTCTGGCTGAACAACTAAAAAGCCAAGGTTATGTGGAAAAATTCCATGAAAAGACTGGTTTGATCATCGATGCTTACTTCTCTGCTACCAAGGTTCGTTGGATTTTGGACCATGTAGAAGGCGCTCAAGAGCGAGCGGAAAAAGGAGAATTGCTCTTTGGTACTATCGATACTTGGTTGGTTTGGAAATTGACTGACGGTGCGGCTCATGTGACGGACTACTCAAATGCAGCCCGTACCATGCTCTATAACATTAAAGAACTCAAATGGGATGATGAGATTTTGGAAATCCTCAACATTCCTAAGGCTATGCTTCCAGAAGTTCGTTCTAACTCTGAAATCTACGGCAAGACTGCTCCATTCCATTTCTACGGTGGAGAAGTACCAATTTCAGGTATGGCTGGGGACCAACAGGCAGCCCTCTTCGGTCAGTTGGCCTTTGAACCAGGTATGGTCAAAAATACTTATGGAACAGGTTCTTTCATCATTATGAACACTGGTGAAGAGATGCAGTTGTCTGAAAACAACCTTTTGACAACGATTGGTTATGGAATCAACGGCAAGGTTTACTATGCCTTGGAAGGTTCTATCTTTATCGCAGGAAGTGCCATTCAGTGGCTTCGTGATGGACTTCGCATGGTTGAAAATTCACCAGAGTCTGAAAAATATGCTCTCAATTCTCACAACAATGACGAAGTTTATGTCGTACCTGCCTTTACAGGTCTAGGGGCTCCATACTGGAACCAAAATGCTCGTGGTTCGGTCTTTGGCTTGACTCGTGGGACAAGCAAAGAAGACTTTATCAAGGCTACTCTGCAATCCATCGCTTACCAAGTACGCGACATCATTGATACCATGCAGGTGGATGCCAAGACTGCTATTCAAGTCCTCAAAGTCGATGGTGGTGCTGCTATGAACAACTTCCTCATGCAGTTCCAGGCTGACATTTTGGGAATCGATATTTCCCGCGCTAAAAACTTGGAAACAACTGCCCTCGGTGCAGCCTTCCTAGCTGGTTTGGCAGTGGGTTACTGGAAGGATTTGGACGAGTTGAAACTCTTGAACGAGACAGGAGAACTCTTTGAGCCATCCATGAACGAATCGCGCAAGGAACAACTCTACAAGGGCTGGAAGAAGGCTGTGAAAGCAACGCAAGTCTTTGCGGAAATCGACGACTAATACTGTTTCTTGATGCAATGATCAGCTTAAGAATGAAACGACTCAGTTAGAAAGTGTGTAAATATGGAATTTTCAAAGAAAACACGAGAATTATCAATTAAAAAAATGCAGGAACGCACCCTGGACCTTTTGATTATCGGTGGGGGGATTACAGGAGCTGGTGTAGCCTTGCAGGCGGCAGCTAGTGGACTTGACACTGGATTGATTGAAATGCAGGACTTCGCAGAAGGAACATCTAGCCGTTCAACAAAATTGGTCCACGGAGGTCTGCGTTACCTCAAACAATTTGACGTGGAAGTGGTATCAGATACAGTTTCTGAGCGCGCGGTGGTTCAACAAATCGCTCCACACATTCCAAAACCAGATCCAATGCTCTTGCCTGTTTTTGATGAGGATGGAGCGACCTTTAGTCTCTTCCGTCTCAAAGTAGCCATGGACTTGTACGACCTTTTGGCAGGTGTTAACAATACGCCAGCTGCTAACAAGGTCTTGAGCAAGGATCAAGTCTTGGAACGCCAGCCAAACTTGAAGAAAGAAGGCTTGGTAGGAGGTGGGGTTTATCTTGACTTCCGTAATAACGATGCGCGTCTCGTGATTGAAAACATCAAACGTGCCAACCAAGACGGTGCTCTTATTGCCAACCACGTTAAGGCAGAAGGCTTCCTCTTTGACGAAAGTGGCAAGATTACAGGTGTTGTAGCTCGTGATTTGTTGACAGACCAAGTCTTTGAAATCAAGGCCCGTCTGGTGATTAACACAACAGGTCCTTGGAGCGATAAGGTACGTAATTTGTCAAATAAGGGAACCCAATTCTCACAAATGCGTCCAACTAAGGGAGTTCACTTGGTAGTGGATTCAAGTAAGATCAAGGTTTCACAGCCAGTTTACTTTGATACAGGTTTGGGAGACGGGCGTATGGTCTTTGTTCTCCCACGTGAAAACAAGACTTACTTTGGTACAACGGATACAGACTACACAGGTGATTTGGAACATCCAAAAGTGACGCAGGAAGATGTAGATTATCTACTTGGTATTGTCAACAACCGCTTCCCAGAAGCAAACATTACCATTGATGATATCGAAAGCAGCTGGGCTGGTCTTCGTCCATTGATTGCAGGCAATAGCGCTTCTGACTACAATGGCGGAAATAACGGAACCATTAGTGATGAGAGCTTCAATAGCTTGATTGCAACTGTCGAAGCTTATTTATCGAAAGAAAAAACGCGTGAAGATGTTGAATCTGCTGTCAGCAAGCTTGAAAGCAGCACATCTGAGAAACATTTGGCTCCATCTGCAGTTTCTCGTGGTTCGAGCTTGGATCGTGATGATAATGGTCTTTTAACCCTTGCTGGTGGTAAAATCACAGACTACCGTAAGATGGCTGAAGGAGCTATGGAGCGCGTGGTTGACATCCTCAAAGCCGAATTTGACCGTAGCTTTAAACTGATCAACTCTAAGACTTATCCTGTTTCAGGTGGAGAATTGAACCCAGCAAATGTGGACTCAGAAATCGAAGCCTTTGCTCAACTTGGAGTGTCACGTGGTTTGGATAGCAAGGAAGCCCAGTATCTCGCAAATCTTTACGGTTCAAATGCACCGAAAGTCTTTGCCCTTGCTCACAGCTTGGAACAAGCGCCAGGACTCAGCTTGGCAGATACCTTGTCCCTTCACTATGCAATGCGCAATGAGTTGGCTCTTAGCCCAGTTGACTTCCTCCTTCGTCGTACCAACCACATGCTCTTTATGCGTGATAGTTTAGATAGCATCGTTGAGCCGGTTCTGGATGAAATGGGACGATTCTATGACTGGACTGAAGAAGAAAAAGCAGCCTACCGTGCGGATGTCAAAGCAGCTCTTGCTCAAAACGATTTGGCAGAACTAAAAAATTAAAAAAGGAAAAGAGGTGGAGGGCAGCATTCCTTGTCGCCCACCCCTTCTTTTAAATGGAGACAAAGATATGATGAAAGAATTATTTGGAGAATTTTTGGGGACCTTAATCCTGATCCTTCTAGGAAATGGAGTTGTAGCAGGT
Source organism: Streptococcus oralis (assembly GCF_023109155.1). Taxonomy (GTDB): domain Bacteria; phylum Bacillota; class Bacilli; order Lactobacillales; family Streptococcaceae; genus Streptococcus; species Streptococcus oralis_BZ. Next base: position 75,039 of record NZ_JALDUA010000001.1, read on the forward strand.
GTGGTTCTTCCCAAAACCAAGAGCAACAATTCAGGATGGATTGTGATTACTATGGGATGGGGAATTGCTGTAGCCGTTGCGGCCTTTGTATCTGGCACGCTCAGTCCAGCCCACCTAAATCCAGCTGTGACGTTTGCTATGGCCTTAAAAGGAACGCTCTCTTGGGCTTCTGTTTTCCCTTATATCCTAGCCCAATTCGCAGGAGCGATGGTGGCTCAGATTTTGGTTTGGTTGCAATTCAAACCGCATTATGAGGCAGAAGAAAATGCAGGCAATATCCTAGCGACCTTTAGTACTGGACCAGCCATCAAGAACACAGTATCCAACTTGATCAGCGAAATCCTTGGAACTTTTGTTTTGCTCTTGACAATATTTGCATTGGGACTCTATGACCTTCAGGCAGGATTAGGGACCTTTGCAGTGGGGACCTTGATTGTCGGTATCGGTCTTTCACTAGGTGGGACAACGGGTTATGCCTTGAACCCAGCTCGTGACCTTGGACCTCGTATCATGCACAGCATCTTGCCAATTCCAAACAAGGGAGACGGGGACTGGTCCTATGCTTGGATTCCAGTTGTAGGACCTATTGTTGGTGCGGCCTTAGCAGTTCTCGTATTTTCACTTTTCTAAGATAAAAGAGTTATTGGCAACAGAGTTTGAGATGGAAATCTCAGGCTCTTTTTTGATGGCCAAAACATTAATATTTTAACTTATCTTAAAATAAGCTAAAACCAATTTTTAAGTTATGGTAAACAGTTGAAAAAAAGGTTGATAAAGTGGTAAAATGTTAGGAAGATAAGATGCTAACAATACATACTGATAGTTAATAGAAACAATATATTAATGGATAGCTTATGAAAAAACAACGAAATTTACATGTATTCTTAGGCCGGACGGCTCTATATTTTGTAATCTTGCTTGGTTTGCTTTATTTTTTTAGTTACCTTGGTCAGAGCCAAGGCACCTTTATTTATAATGAGTTCTAGTTTAAAGGAGAAGAGGAACAGTGTCTAATAAACCGATAAAAGATATGATTGAAACGATTGAGCACTTTGCTCAGACACAAGCCAGTTATCCAGTTTACAATGTTTTGGGGCAAGAGCATACTTATGGTGACCTGAAGGCTGATTCGGATAGTTTGGCTGTAGCTATCGACCAACTAGGCTTGCCTGAGAAATCTCCAGTCGTTGTTTTTGGTGGTCAGGAGTATGAGATGTTGGCTACCTTTGTAGCGTTGACTAAGTCAGGACATGCCTACATTCCAATTGATAGCCATTCGGCCTTGGAACGAGTTTCTGCTATCGTAGAAGTTGCAGAGCCAAGCTTGATTATTGCTATCTCAGATTTTCCATTAGAGCAAACTAGCGTACCGATACTGAATTTAGAGCAAGTCCATGAAGCTTTTGCTCAAGCTTCTAGCTACGAGATGAACCATCCAGTCAAGGGAGATGACAATTACTACATTATCTTTACTTCTGGTACGACTGGTAAGCCTAAAGGAGTGCAGATTTCCCATGACAATCTCCTCAGCTTTACCAACTGGATGATTACAGACAAGGAATTTGCGACGCCAAGTCGTCCACAAATGCTGGCTCAGCCCCCTTATTCTTTTGACCTATCTGTCATGTACTGGGCGCCAACCTTAGCACTGGGTGGTACGCTTTTTGCTCTTCCTTCAGCCATTACTCAGGACTTCAAAAAACTCTTTGCGACGATTTTTTCCTTGCCCATTGCTATCTGGACCTCAACACCATCCTTTGCAGATATGGCCATGTTGTCAGAAGACTTTAACAGTGAGAAAATGCCAGGAATCACGCATTTCTACTTTGATGGTGAAGAATTGACAGTCAAAACAGCTCAAAAACTGCGCGAGCGATTCCCAAATGCCCGTATTATCAATGCCTACGGACCAACAGAAGCGACGGTAGCTTTGTCAGCAGTTGCCGTCACTGATGAGATGTTGGCGACTCTCAAACGCTTGCCAATCGGCTATACTAAGGCTGATTCTCCAACCTTTATCATTGATGAGGAAGGTAAGAAAGTTCCAAATGGTGAGCAAGGAGAAATCATTGTTTCTGGGCCAGCTGTTTCAAAAGGCTATATGAATAATCCTGAAAAAACAGCAGAAGCTTTCTTTGAGTTCGAAGGTCTTCCAGCCTACCACACAGGGGATGTAGGAACCATGACAGATGAGGGATTGCTTCTCTATGGTGGACGCATGGATTTCCAGATTAAGTTTAATGGTTATCGTATTGAGCTTGAAGATGTTTCTCAAAACCTCAACAAGTCTCGCTTTATCGAGTCGGCTGTTGCTGTCCCACGTTATAACAAGGACCACAAGGTACAAAATCTACTGGCCTATGTCATCCTAAAAGACGGTGTCCGTCAGCAGTTTGAGCGTGATATCGATATTACCAAGGCTATCAAGGAAGACTTGGCTGATATCATGATGTCTTATATGATGCCGTCTAAGTTTCTCTATCGAGACAGTTTACCACTAACGCCTAATGGTAAAATTGATATCAAGGGCTTGATTAACGAGGTAAACAGTAGATGATGGAGCTTTATAAACAGCTACCTCATTTGGAACCTTATGGTGATCTTCAGTACTTTTTATACGTAATTGTTGCAACTTTACCTATCTTTATCGGTCTTTTTTTCAAGAAACGTTTTGCCTTGTACGAGGTGCTCGTTAGTCTCTTCTTTATCGTCACCATGTTGGTCGGTGGAAAGACGAATCAAATAAGCGCTTTGATCCTTTATGTTATCTGGCAAGTGCTGCTTGTATCTTTCTACAAAAGGTACAGGAAACAACGGGATAGTAAATGGATATTTTACCTAGTTAGCTTTCTATCCCTATTGCCAATCGTCTTTGTGAAAGTATCTCCTGCTATTCATGGACCTCAATCTTTGTTTGGATTTTTAGGGATTTCTTACTTAACTTTTCGTGCAGTTGGGGTTATCGTTGAGTTGAGAGACGGTGTCATCAAGGATTTAACGATTTGGCAATTCTTACGTTTTCTTCTCTTTATGCCGACTTTCTCAAGTGGTCCCATTGATCGTTTCAAACGCTTCAATGAAAATTACGAGACCATTCCTGAGCGGGATGAGCTGATGGATATGCTAGAAGAGGCTGTCAAATATATCATGCTTGGCTTCCTCTACAAGTTTATCTTGGCTCACATTTTAGGAGAGACATTATTGCCTCCGCTGAAAAATTTGGCCTTGCAGACAGGTGGTTTCTTTAACCTCTACGCTTTAGCGGTCATGTACACCTTTGGTCTGGAGCTCTTCTTTGACTTTGCGGGCTACTCTATGTTTGCCTTAGCTATTTCAAACTTGATGGGTATTCATAGTCCTATCAACTTTAACAAGCCCTTTTTGTCAAGGGATTTAAAAGAGTTTTGGAATCGCTGGCACATGAGTCTGTCTTTCTGGTTCCGTGACTTTGTCTTTATGCGGATGGTTATGGTGTTGACCAGAAAGAAGGTCTTTAAAAATCGCAATGTGACCTCAAGTGTAGCCTATATTCTCAATATGCTGATTATGGGATTTTGGCATGGTGTGACCTGGTACTACATCGCCTATGGACTTTTTCATGGGATTGGGCTGGTCATCAATGACGCTTGGGTTCGTAAGAAAAAAGCGCTCAATAAAGAACGGAAAAAAGCTGGAAAGGGTTCCTTACCTGAGAATCGCTGGATTCAGTTGCTTGGCATGGTTGTCACCTTCCATGTCGTGATGGTTTCATTCTTAATCTTTTCTGGATTTTTGAATGATTTATGGTTTAAAAAATAAAAGGATATAAAAAATGGATATCAAATCAGAAGTTATTGAAATTATTGATGAGTTGTTTATGGAAGATGTTTCTGACATGATGGATGAAGATCTTTTTGATGCCGGTGTCTTGGATAGCATGGGAACGGTTGAATTGATTGTTGAGATTGAAAACCGTTTTGACATTCGTGTTCCAGTGACGGAGTTCGGTCGTGATGACTGGAATACGGCTAATAAAATCGTAGAAGGTATTACGGAGTTGAAGAATGCTTAAACGCTTGTGGCTGATCTTCGGGCCTATCTTCATTGCTGGGTTTTTGGTTCTGCTACTCATCTTTTTTTATCCAAGTACAACAAGCCACAATCTAACGGAGGAAAAATACTCGGCGGCTTCTGTTAGTGCAGAGAGTTTTAAAGAGAGAAGCCAAAAAGTAAGGGCTCTTACGGATCCAAATATGCGTTTTATTCCTTTTCTAGGGTCCAGTGAATGGATTCGATTTGATAGTGTCCATCCAGCTGTTTTAGCGGAAAAATACCATCGTCCCTATCGTCCTTACTTTCTAGGCCAAGCAGGGGCAGCCTCTCTCAATCAATATTTTGGTCTACAGCAAATTTTGCCAGAAATAGAGAATAAGCAGGCTGTATTTGTGATTTCGCCTCAGTGGTTTACGGAGACAGATTATGAACCCGCAGCGTTTCAGAGATTTTTTAACAGTGACCAATTGACAGCTTTTTTGGGAAATCAATCTGGTGACATTGCTGCAAAGCATGCGGCTATTCGATTGTTAAAGCAGAATCCTAATGTTGCATTAAAAGGCATTGTTCAAAAATTGTCAAAGGGTGAAGAATTATCAGATGTTGATCAGGTTGCTATTGATATTTTTGCGCGATTCAACGAAAAACAATCCGCTCTCTTTGGACAATTCTCCATTCGAGGACAACTCAAGTACAAGGAACACGTGGAGAACTATTTAAAAGATCTTCCGGATCAATTTTCTTATGATGAGTTAGAAAAAATTGTTCGTAAGGACGCAGAAGCAAATACGACCAATAACGATATGGGGATGGAAAATCATTTCTATACGAGAGAGGTTCAAAAGGATTTAAAAAAATGGGAAGGGTATCAAAAAAATTACAACTTCCTCAAGTCCTCTGAATACAATGATTTGCAGCTGGTCCTCAATCAATTTGCTAAGTCAAATGTCAATGTGCTCTTTGTCATTCAGCCGGTTAACAAGAAGTGGATGGAGTACACAGGACTCAGCGAAGAGATGTACCAGCATGCAGTGGAGAAAATTCGTTACCAATTAGAAAGTCAGGGTTTTACCAATATTGCTGATTTTTCAAAAAATGGAGGGGACCCTTATTTTGTTAAGGATACCATTCATCTAGGATGGTTAGGTTGGCTGGCTTTTGATAAGGTTGTCAATCCTTTCTTGACGGATTCGAAACCAGCTCCAGACTACAAGATGAATGACCGCTTCTTTAGCAAGGACTGGGCGACCTATGATGGGAATATCAAAGATTTCCAATAAAATGAGTTAAAAGTTTGGGGTTTGAACCCAAGCTTTTTTGTTTAAATGGCGAATATTTAAGATGAAAATAGGTCAAAAGTTTCAAAATTTTTAGAAATAGCGTATAATATAAAAGAGAAAAAGAAAAGAAAGGGATTTTAAAATGAACAAACGTTCTTTATTACCTGTCTTATCGACAGCCCTGTTAGCTCCAGCCTTCTTAGCTGGACAAGTATACGCTGAAGAAGCAACAACTCCTGCAGAAAGTTCAGCTGTCGTAGCGACTCCTGCTACGTCGGCGACTCCAGCTCCTGTTGAGAGCCCTGTGGTACCGGAAACTTCGGCAACTTCAGAAGCGGTTGTACCTGCAGAAACTCCGTCAGCTCCTGCTGAATCTACTAAAAGCGAAGAAAAGGACACCGTTATCTTACACACCAATGATGTCCATGGTCGTATTGTAGAGGAAAAGGGAGTAATTGGAGATGCCAAGTTAGCGACTGTCATTGAACAGGAGCGTGCGAAATCAAATCAAAATACTCTAGTAGTTGATGCGGGAGACGCTTTTCAAGGTTTACCGATTTCCAACTCTACTAAGGGTGAAGCGCGTGCTGAAATTCTCAATCAGATGCAGTATGATGCCATGGCAGTAGGAAACCATGAGTTTGACTTTGGTCTTGATGAAGTTAAAAAATACAAGGAAATCTTGAAATTCCCATTACTTAGCTCAAATACCTACGTCAATGGAGCTCGTCTTTTTGAAGCTTCTACAATTGTTGATAAAGATAAGACTGTGGAAGGTGATGAATTTGTTGTAATCGGTGTGACAACACCTGAAACTGCTACAAAAACCCACCCTAAAAACATTAAAGGGGTAACTTTTACAGATCCAATCTCTGAAGTCAATAAGGTCATCGAAGAAGTTCAAGCTAAGGCTCGTGCAGAAGGTAAGGACTACAAACACTATGTTGTGCTGGCTCACTTGGGTGTGGATACCACAACTCCAGTCGAATGGCGCGGTTCAACTTTGGCAGAAGCCTTGTCTAAAAATCCTCGTTTGAAAGGGAAACGCGTAACAGTAATCGATGGGCATTCTCATACAGTAGCTTCCACAACTTATGGCGATAATGTTACCTATAATCAAACAGGAAGTTACCTTCATAATGTTGGGAAAGTTATCTACAAATCACGTCAGCTTTTGGGCAATCCAACTCAGATTCCGGCTGCTGATGCTAAAAAATTACCAGCCAATCCAACAGTTGAAAAACTAGTCAAAGACATTAAACAAAAATACGATGCTGAAAATGCAGTTGAGATTGTCTCAAACAGCCCTGTAGAACTAAACGGTGATCGTGAAAATGTTCGGGTCCGTGAAACCAACCTCGGAAACGTCGTGGCAGACTCGCTCTATCAGTATGGTCAAACAGGATTTAGCCATCCGACAGACATCGCTGTGACAAATGGTGGTGGTTTGCGTGAAACCATTGCAAAAGGCAAACCGATCACTAAAGGAAATGTCATTGCTGTTCTTCCATTTGGGAATACCATCTCACAAATCCAAGTGACGGGGCAACAAGTTTTGGATATGTTTGAAAAATCACTCGGATCTATCTTGCAGGTCGATAAGGATGGCAAGAAGGTCTTGGATGAGAACGGGCAACCATTGTTAGAGCCAAGTGGTGGTTTCTTGCAAGTTTCAGGTGTGAAGGTCTACTATGATACCAACCTCCCATCGGGCAAACGTGTCTTGGCCATCCAGGTCAAAAACCGCACGACTGGTCGTTATGATCTCCTAGACCTCGCAAAAACTTACTATCTTGCAACCAATGATTTCCTAGCTGCGGGTGGTGATGGCTACACTATGTTGGGTGGCGCTCGTGAAGAAGGTCCATCTATGGATGCAGCCTTTGAAGAGTATCTGAAAACCGCTGATTTGACCCAGTATGAAAAGGTCAATCCGAACTCACGGACGATTTCTGTGGATTCTAAAAACTTTAGTCTACCAGTAGAAACGCCTCAAACGAATGCGGCTGCTAACGATGCGACTACAAATGTGCCATTGACTTATGAGGTGGCAGGTCAATTTAGCAAGAAAGCAGTTGTCTCAGAAAAAGCCCTCCCAAATACAGGAAGCGAACAGTCCATCTTCTTGCTCTTGATGGGAATGGTAGCTGGTTTGACAGGTATCTTATCGAGTCGAAAACCAAAGCAAAAATAGGTTAAATTTTACATCTAGAAGAGTCTAGGGAAACGTTTTTACGCCTTTTTCCCTTGACTCTTTTTTGGTTTATGATATAATTAACCAGTAAAGAATCGGCGGCTATCTCTATTTTTTACGAAAAAGATAGCTTGGGAAGGAGTAACACATGAGACAGCTTGCACAGGAAATCGACAATTTTTTAAACGAGGTGATCTTGAGATCTGAGAACCAGCATGAAATTCTGATTGGGCATTGCACAAGTGACGTAGCCTTGACCAATACTCAGGAACACATCCTCATGCTCTTGTCAGAAGAATCCCTAACCAACTCGGAGTTGGCCCGTCGCCTTAATGTCAGTCAGGCGGCAGTGACCAAGGCTATCAAGTCTTTGGTTAAAGAGGGTATGTTAGAGACATCCAGAGATCCAAAGGATGCGCGTGTGATTTTTTACCAACTGACAGAACTAGCTCGACCAGTGGCAGAGGAACACCACCATCATCATGAACACACGCTCTTAGCCTATGAACAAGTAGCAAGTCAGTTTACTCCAAATGAACAAGAAGTGATCCAGCGGTTTTTAACTGCTTTAGTAGGAGAAATCAAATAATGCGGTATATTACAGTAGAGGACTTGTCTTTCTATTATGACAAGGAACCTGTCCTCGAGCACATCAACTATAGTGTTGATAGTGGGGAGTTTGTCACCCTGACTGGTGAAAATGGAGCTGCCAAGACGACGCTTATCAAGGCGAGTCTAGGCATCTTGCAGCCAAGATTTGGCAAGGTAACCATCTCAAAGACAAATACTCATGGGAAAAAGCTTAGGATAGCCTATCTTCCCCAGCAGATAGCCAGTTTTAATGCTGGCTTTCCAAGTACAGTTTATGAATTTGTTAAGTCGGGTCGCTATCCTCGAAAGGGCTGGTTCCGTCGCTTGAATGCCCATGATGAGGAGCATATCAAGGCCAGTCTAGACTCGGTTGGTATGTGGGAACACCGTGACAAACGAATTGGCTCCCTCTCGGGGGGGCAAAAGCAACGAGCAGTGATTGCTCGGATGTTTGCTTCTGATCCAGATATCTTTGTCTTGGATGAGCCGACGACAGGGATGGATGCAGGGAGCAAAAATGAATTTTACGAACTCATGCACCACAGTGCCCACCATCATGGCAAGGCTGTTTTGATGATTACCCATGACCCTGAGGAGGTCAAGGACTATGCGGATCGCAATATCCATCTGGTTCGTAACCAAGATTCGCCATGGCGTTGTTTTAACGTTCACGAAAGCGACCAGGAGGTGGACCATGCTTAGTTTGTTATCCTATGACTTCATGCAGCGTGCCTTCTTGGCGGTCATTGCCATGAGTCTCTTTTCTCCGGTTCTTGGGACTTTCCTTATCTTACGTCGTCAGAGTCTCATGAGCGATACCCTCAGTCACGTTTCTCTATCAGGAGTAGCCTTTGGTCTGGTTTTGGGGATTTCTCCAACTATTTCAACCATTGCTATTGTCTTGATCGCAGCGGTCTTTCTAGAGTATCTCCGGACAGTCTATAAGAACTTTATGGAAATCGGAACTGCCATCCTCATGTCTACAGGGCTTGCAGTGTCTCTTATCGTGATGAGTAAGGGCAAAAGTTCGAGCTCCATGAGTTTGGACCAATATCTCTTTGGGTCTATTGTGACTATTAGCCAGGAGCAGGTGATATTCCTCTTTGCCATTGCGGCGGTCGTTTTGCTCTTGACTTTCTTGTTCTTGCGACCAATGTATATCCTGACTTTTGATGAGGACACGGCCTTTGTGGATGGCTTGCCAGTTCGTACCATGTCTATCCTCTTTAACATGGTGACAGGGGTGGCCATTGCCCTTATGATTCCAGCTGCAGGAGCCCTTTTGGTGTCGACCATTATGGTCTTGCCAGCTAGCATTGCCCTTCGTCTGGGGAAAAACTTCAAATCCGTTATGTTACTAGCCAGCGCTATTGGCTTTTTGGGAATGGTGGCAGGTCTCTATATTTCCTACTATGCAGAAACACCTGCCAGCGCTAGTATCACCATTATCTTTGTAGCTGTCTTTTTGGTAGTCAGTCTACTGAAACGTTTTATCAAATAGGAGAATGAAATGAAAAAACTGAGCTTACTACTGGCTAGTCTATGTGCCCTGTTTTTAGTGGCTTGTTCCAATCAAAAACAGGCAGATGGGAAACTCAATATCGTGACAACCTTTTACCCTGTCTACGAATTTACCAAGCAAGTCGCAGGAGATACTGCTAATGTAGAACTCCTCATCGGTGCTGGTACAGAACCTCACGAATATGAACCGTCTGCCAAGGCAGTTGCTAAAATCCAAGACGCAGATACCTTTGTCTATGAAAATGAAAATATGGAAACTTGGGTTCCAAAATTGTTAGAATCCTTGGATAAGAAAAAAGTGAAAACTATCAAGGCGACAGGTGATATGCTCCTCTTGCCAGGTGGTGAGGAAGAAGAGGAAGGTCATGACCATGGCGGTGAAGGTCACCATCACGACTACGATCCCCACGTTTGGCTTTCACCAGCACGCGCCATTAAACTAGTAGAGCACATCCGTGATAGCTTGTCAGCAGATTATCCTGATAAAAAAGAGACTTTTGAAAAGAATGCAGCTGCCTATATTGAAAAATTGCAAGCATTGGATAAGGCCTACACAGATGGTTTGTCTCAAGCTAAACAAAAGAGCTTTGTGACCCAGCACGCTGCCTTTAACTACCTTGCCTTGGACTACGGTCTCAAGCAAGTATCCATCTCAGGTCTCTCACCAGATGCAGAACCATCAGCAGCACGTTTGGCGGAATTGACAGAGTATATCAAGAAAAACAAGATTTCTTATATCTACTTTGAAGAAAATGCCTCACAAGCCCTCGCCAATACACTTTCAAAAGAAACAGGTGTCAAACTAGACGTACTCAATCCGCTAGAAAGTCTAACAGAAGAAGCAACCAAGGCTGGTGAGGACTATATCTCCGTGATGGAGAAAAACCTCAAGGCTTTGAAACAGACAACGGACCAAGAAGGACCGGAAATCGAGCCAGAGAAGGAAGAAAATACCAAGACAGTTCACAATGGTTACTTTGAGGATGCAGATGTCAAAGACCGTACCTTGAGTGACTATGTAGGCAACTGGCAGTCAGTTTATCCTTTCCTTGAGGATGGGACCTTTGATCAAGTCTTTGACTACAAGGCTAAGTTGACTGGCAAGATGACCAAGGATGAGTACAAGGCCTACTATAGAAAAGGCTATCAGACAGATGTGACTAAAATCAACATCACGGACAACACTATGGAATTTGTTCAAGGTGGGCAAAGCAAGAAATTCACCTACAAGTACGTCGGCAAGAAAATCTTGACTTATAAGAAAGGCAATCGTGGCGTGCGCTTCCTCTTTGAAGCGACAGATGCGGACGCTGGACAGTTCAAGTATGTTCAGTTTAGTGACCACAATATTGCCCCAGTTAAGGCAGAACATTTCCATATCTTCTTTGGAGGTACTAGCCAAGAAGCCCTCTTTGAAGAGATGGATAACTGGCCAACCTACTACCCAGATAACCTATCTGGTCAAGAAATCGCCCAAGAAATGTTGGCGCATTGATGCAAGAGAAGATCCCGCAAATCTGCGGGATTTTTTGCTAGAAACGATTAGGTTGTTAGGTATTATAGTATCACAGATGTACTGTTCACAATGTGATAAAGAAGTCATTATCTATTGGCTGCTTCTCACTAGCTGACGAATGCAAAAGTTACGATTGTACAAATTATAGAATCTTTTCAGGGGATTTAGGAAGGAATCTTAGTCATATTGACGCTGCTATCGCTTTTTATTATAGTCAAGGAGAGAGCAGTCTGGAACAATAGTTTATTCACAGTCTGTGGATAAGTCTAGGGGGAAATGACATACAACTCAGGGTGTTGAAGTATCCTGAAAATAGTTCCGTATGTTAGTGAATTTCTGGAAAGCTAGTATAAACCCTAGTACAGAGCTATTTGACAAAGGTCTGTTTAGGGTGACAGGTGAGCTAGAGACTGAAAAAACTAGTTTTTAGGTATGTTTTCTTATCCACAAGTTGTGGATAACTTTGTGAACAAGAGAAAGAGATGTGAGATGATGACGAAAATAAAACCGCATGGACCATTACCAAGCCAGGCCCAGCTGGATTATTTAGAGGATGAACTAGCTGCCTTTATCCATTTTGGTCCCAATACCTTTTATGACCAAGAATGGGGGACTGGACAGGAGGATCCTGAACGCTTTAACCCGACCAAGTTGGATGCGCGTGAATGGGTTCGGGTACTCAAAGAAACGGGTTTTAAAAAGCTGATTTTGGTGGTGAAGCACCACGATGGCTTTGTCCTCTACCCGACAGCACATACAGATTATTCGGTCAAGGCTAGCCCTTGGAGGGATGGAAAGAGGGACTTGCTCCTTGAGGTTTCCCAAGCTGTGACTGAGTTTGATATGGATATGGGAGTGTATTTGTCTCCTTGGGATGCTCACAGTCCCCTCTATCACGTGGACCGAGAAGCGGATTACAATGCCTACTATCTGGCTCAATTGAAGGAAATTTTATCAAATCCTGCCTATGGGAATGTCGGTAAGTTCACTGAGGTGTGGATGGATGGTGCTCGAGGCGAAGGGGCTCAGAAAGTCAACTATAAGTTTGAGACCTGGTTTGAAGCCATTCGTGACTTGCAGGGCGATTGTTTGATTTTCTCAACTGAGGGAACCAGTATTCGCTGGATTGGAAATGAACGAGGCTATGCAGGGGATCCCTTGTGGCAAAAGGTCAAACCAGACCAGTTAGGAACAGAGGCGGAATTAGATTATTTACAGCACGGTGATCCCTCGGGTACGTTGTTTTCAATCGGTGAGGCAGATGTATCCCTTCGGCCGGGTTGGTTTTACCATGAGGATCAGGATCCCAAGTCTCTTGAGGAATTGGTCGAAATCTACTTTCACTCAGTGGGGCGGGGAACTCCACTCTTGCTTAATATCCCACCGAATCAAGACGGCCTCTTTGACGAAAAGGATATCCGGCGACTGTATGAATTTGCTGCCTACCGTGACACACTCTATAGGGAAGATTTAGCTCTGGGAGCCAAGGTATCTGGCCCTGCTCTATCACCAGACTTTGCCTGTTCTCACCTGACAGATGGACGGAAGACCAGTTCATGGGCAAGTGATGCAGAGTTGCCAATCCAATTAGAGCTCGATTTAGGGGCACCTAAAACTTTTGATGTGATCGAGCTGAGAGAAGATTTGAAGCTGGGGCAACGCATCGCCGCTTTCCGTGTTCAGGTAGAGTTGGATGGTGTCTGGCAGGAATTTGGTTCTGGCTATACTGTTGGCTACAAACGTCTCTTACGAGGATCAGTCGTTGAGGCGCAAAAGATACGCGTGACCATTACAGAGGCACAGGCATTTCCTTTGTTGACCAAAATTTCACTCTATAAAATACCTACCTTGCCGAAAAAAGAAGTCGTTCAGCAACTAGAGTTTTCAGAAAAAAGTTTGGCTGTGACCAAGGGAAAAAATGTCCACTTTACAGTGAAGCGCATAGAATCTAGCAGTCCTTTAGAAGCTAAGATTTCGATTCAACCAGGGACGGGTGTGCATGGTGTCGCTTATCGGGACGAGATTCAAGTCCTTGCGTTTCAAGTTGGCGAGACTGAAAAAAAGCTAACGCTACCAACCTTGTATTTTGCAGGAGATAAAACCTTGGACTTTTATCTGAATCTGATGGTAGATGGGCAGCTGATTGACCAGCTTCAGGTCCAAGTTTCATAAAAGAAGAACCTTTGCGCGATGCAAAGGTTCTTTTGGTTAGGAGTGATTTGGTAGCCAGCTGAGGGTGAAGGTTAGTTGCTCAGCTTTCAAGAGGTCTTGATGTTGAATGCTAGATACTGGGGTCTGGTCCAATCGGCATTCTTTGACAAAGTTGAAATGGCTGTGGTTTTGCTCGGCATGGATATCCAGCCACTTATCTTCCTTAGCCAGGTAGACACGGAGATGGTCAAAGAGAGGGATTCCGAGATCGTAACTTGGTTTGCCTGGACAGGTCGGGTAGAATCCAAGAGCTGACCAGATATACCAAGCAGAGAGACTTCCATTGTCCTCATCGCCAGGATAGGCTTGCCAGCTGGGGTGAAAGGCTTTTTGACGCAAGGTCTTGATGAGAAGAGCGGTATAGTCAGGGTAGTCGCTGTAGCGGAAGAGATAAGGAATGTGGAAGCTAGGCTGGTTGGAAATGGCGATTTGCCCAAAAGGAGCGGTAGCCATCTCGCTCATCTCGTGAATCTCGTAACCATAGCCAGTCGTCTCAAAGAGAGGAGCGTCCTGACAGGTTTTCAAAAGATAGTGGCTGAAGGCTTCTTTTCCGCCCATAAGCTGGATTAAGCCTGGGATGTCGTGGAGAACGCCTAAAGTCGCTTGAATGGCAGAGCATTCGGCGTAGTCGCGTCCCCAACTATAGGGAGAGAAGTCAGGACGGAAGTTGCCTTGACGATCTCGCGCTCGCATGTAACCTGTTTCAGCATCAAATAGATGACGGTAATTTTGAGACGCAGTTCTATAAGTTTCCGCGATGTCATTCTGACCAAGCTTTTCGGCACAGCTGGCGATACAAAAATCGCTATAGGCGTAGTCAAGGGTGTGACTGACACTTTCGTGGTGGTCGGTAGAGAGGTAGCCCAATTCTTGGTATTGGGCTAGTCCGTGACGACCATTGATGCCGAGAGGGTCGGATTTAGTGGCTATCTCCAGCATGGCTTGGAGGAGTTCTTCTTCTAGGTAGGGGGCCATGTCCTTGCAGGCGCTATCTGCGATAATGCCATCTAAAAGGGTACCAGGCATCATGCCACGTTCATCTGGGGCCAGCCATTTTGGCAGGAATCCAGTATCGCGGTAGCTATTGAGGAAACCTTCTAGAAAGCGGTGATAGTGTTCCGGTATGATAAGGGCAAAGAGGGGAAAGGTGGTGCGGAAGGTATCCCAGAAACCATTGTTGCTAAAGAGGACGCCGGGTTTGACAGTACCAGTAGCCAGATCCATGTGGATGGCTTGCCCTGATTCATCAACCTCATAAAAAGTCTGTGGGAAGAGGAAGAGTCTGTAAAGGCAGTGGTCAAAGAAGGTCCGGTCGGTTTCCCCTGTCTCCACGATATCAAAACGGTGGAGGAGATTTTCCCAGTTTGCTTGGGCATTTGCTTTACAGCTATCGAAGTCCGTTTGAGGTAGATTAAGCAGAGCTTGAGAAGGCGATATGAAAGAAGTTGCTAGTTGAATCTCGGCTTGACTGCTTGCTAAGTCAATTCGCCAGTCTCCCTCTTCTTGTGTGATAGCAAGAATATCCGTATTCATTTGTAAAGCAGTAAACAGTATCAGCGGATTTTTGTTGGTCTCTGTTTTACCTTCTTGTCTTAGGGCCAGAGTCCGCTTATCTATTTGTTCTACTGTCAGTTCATCTGCTGCGTGAAGATAGAGGGAGAGGGCTTTGCCTTGCTTTTGCTCCAAACGAATAGAAGCGCCATAGCAAGTCGGTGTGAGCTGGGTTCCAATCTGATAGCGCAGGGAGAAAATCTTCAGATAATGAGGCTGGAAAGAGGCCTTATCCATATCATAGGAGGACTGACGGTGAAAGAGGCTGTCTCCACCTAGCTGGCCTGTAACAGGTGTCAGAAGGAGCCAAGAGTAGTCCCCAATCCAAGGACTGGGTTGGTGGGTTAATCGAATCCCTTGAAAAATGGGCAGATGCGGATCGAAAAACCAAGCTCCCTCCTGGTCACTGGTCTGGGGCACAAAATAATTCATCCCAAAAGGCACGCCTGTGTAAGGCAGGGTATTTCCCCGAGAAAAGGCGTGTTTGCTGGCAGTCCCAAAACGGGTATCGATGGTTTCAAGTAGTGGTTTCATAGTCTTTCCTTTAGCTGTTTTTCTACATTATATCAGAAAAATGAGACCTTTAGATATGGGGTTCGAAAGTAAGCAATTTTGTAGAAAAATGACTATCATTTGTGTATGTATTTTCTGTCTCAAAAACTATATACTGAACATGAAACTTGTTTGAAAGAGGAAATTGCACGATGATTTATTCGAAAGAAATTGTTAGAAAATGGCTAGACGAAGTAGCAGAGCGGGCTAAGGACCATCCGGAGTGGGTGGATGTCTTTGAGCGTTGCTATACAGACACCTTGGACAATACGGTTGAGATCCTAGAAGATGGTTCAACCTTTGTACTCACAGGGGATATTCCTGCCATGTGGCTTCGGGATTCGACAGCACAACTTAGACCCTACCTTCATGTGGCTAAAAGAGATCCTCTCTTGCGTCAGATCATTGCAGGTTTGGTCAAGCGTCAGATGACCTTGGTGCTCAAGGATCCTTATGCCAACTCCTTTAACATTGAGGAGAACTGGAAGGGCCACCACGAGACTGACCATACCGACCTTAATGGTTGGATTTGGGAACGCAAGTATGAGGTGGACTCGCTTTGCTATCCTTTGCAACTGGCTTATCTCCTTTGGAAAGAGACTGGCGAGACCAGTCAATTTGATGAGACTTTTGTCGCAGCTACCAAGGAAATTCTTCATCTGTGGACGGTGGAACAAGACCACAACAATTCACCTTATCGTTTTGTCCGTGATACGGACCGCAAGGAAGATACTCTGGTAAATGATGGCTTTGGACCTGCCTTTGCAGTGACAGGTATGACCTGGTCAGCCTTTCGTCCGAGTGATGACTGCTGCCAGTATAGCTACTTGATTCCGTCCAATATGTTTGCCGTAGTCGTATTGGGGTATGTGCAAGAAATCTTTGCAGAACTGGATCTAGCTGATAGCGAGGGTATTATTGCTGACGCTAAGCGTCTCCAAGCAGAGATCCAAGAAGGCATCGAAAACTACGCTTACACAACTAACAGCAAGGGTGAAAAGATTTATGCCTTTGAAGTGGATGGTTTAGGGAATGCTAGCATCATGGACGATCCAAATGTACCAAGTTTGTTGGCTGCGCCTTATCTGGGCTATTGCGACATTGAAGACGAAGTGTATCAAGCTACACGCCGCACTATTCTGAGCCCTGAAAATCCATATTTCTACCAAGGGAAATACGCTAGTGGCCTAGGAAGTTCTCATACCTTCTATCGCTATATCTGGCCCATTGCCCTTTCTATCCAAGGCTTGACAACAAGAGATAAGGCAGAGAAGAAATTCTTACTCGATCAGCTGGTTGCCTGCGATGGTGGCACAGGTGTCATGCATGAAAGCTTCCACGTGGACGACCCAACGCTTTACTCACGTGAATGGTTTTCTTGGGCCAACATGATGTTTTGTGAATTAGTCTTGGATTACCTGGATATTCGCTAATACTCTTCGAAAATCAAATTCAAACCACGTCAGCTTCGCCTTGCCGTAGATATGGTTACTGACTTCGTCAGTTCTATCTACAACCTCAAAGCAGTGCTTTGAGCAGCCTGCGGCTAGTTTCCTAGCTTGCTCTTTGATATAAGGAGCTCACTTTAGTTTCACCGATTCGTGTCAGAATCACACCTTTACATTTAAAACGTTAAAATTTAAATTTAGAATGAGGTTTTACTTCATGGAAAATGTTGTTGTACATATTATCTCACATAGTCACTGGGATCGTGAGTGGTACTTGCCTTTTGAAAGCCACCGTATGCAGCTGGTGGAATTGTTTGACAATCTCTTTGATCTCTTTGAAAATGACCCTGAGTTCAAGAGTTTCCACTTGGATGGACAAACTATTGTCCTAGATGACTATTTGGAAATTCGCCCTGAAAATCGCGACAAGGTCCAACGTTACATTGACGAAGGCAAACTCAAAATTGGTCCCTTTTACATCTTGCAGGATGATTACTTGATTTCAAGTGAAGCCAACGTCCGCAATACCTTGATTGGTCAAGCAGAATGTGCAAAATGGGGCAAATCAACTCAGATTGGTTACTTCCCAGATACCTTTGGAAATATGGGACAAGCTCCTCAAATCCTTCAGAAATCAGGCATTCACGTGGCAGCCTTTGGGCGTGGTGTGAAGCCGATTGGATTTGACAACCAAGTTCTCGAAGATGAGCAGTTTACTTCCCAGTTTTCAGAAATGTACTGGCAGGGTGCGGACGGAAGCCGCGTCCTCGGTATCCTCTTTGCCAACTGGTACAGTAACGGGAATGAAATCCCAGTTGATAAGGACGAGGCCCTAACTTTCTGGAAACAAAAATTGTCAGACGTGCGTGACTACGCTTCGACCAACCAATGGTTGATGATGAACGGATGTGACCACCAGCCTGTACAGCGCAATCTGAGTGAAGCCATTCGTGTGGCTAATGAACTCTTCCCAGATGTGACCTTTGTGCATAGTTCATTTGACGACTATGTCCATGCAGTAGAAAGTGCTCTACCGGAGCAGTTATCAACGGTTACAGGTGAGTTGACAAGTCAGGAAACAGATGGTTGGTACACACTTGCCAACACTTCTTCATCACGCATTTACCTCAAACAAGCCTTCCAAGAAAATAGCAACTTGCTAGAACAAGTGGTGGAGCCATTGACCGTAATCACTGGCGGCCACAACCATAAGGATCAGTTGACCTATGCTTGGAAAGTCCTTCTACAAAATGCGCCACATGACAGTATCTGTGGCTGTAGCGTGGACGAGGTTCACCGTGAGATGGAGACACGTTTTGCCAAGGTCAACCAAGTCGGAAACTTCGTTAAGACCAATCTTCTCAACGAGTGGAAGGGTAAAATTGCAACTCAGGAAGCTCAAAACGACCATCTCTTTACGGTTATCAATACAGGCTTGCATGACAAGGTTGATACTGTCAGCACAGTGATTGATGTGGCGACTTGTGATTTCAAGGAATTGCACCCAACAGAAGGCTATAAGAAGATGGCAGCCTTGACCTTGCCAAGCTACCGTGTCGAAGACTTGGAAGGGCATGCTGTAGAAGCGAAAATCGAAGATCTGGGAGCTAACTTTGAGTATGATTTGCCAAAAGACAAGTTCCGTCAGGCTCGTATCGCTCGACAAGTGCGCGTGACAGTACCTGTTCATCTGGCACCACTTTCTTGGACAACCTTCCAATTGCTCGAAGGAAAACAAGAACACCGTGATGGTATTTACCAAAATGGAGTAATTGATACGCCATTTGTAACGGTCAGTGTGGATGAAAACATCACGGTCTACGACAAGACAACTCATGAAGCGTATGAAGATATTATTCGCTTTGAAGACCGTGGTGACATCGGAAATGAGTACATCTATTTCCAACCAAAAGGAACAGAGCCTATCTACGCAGAGCTGAAAGGCTATGAAGTCCTGGAAAATACAGCACGTTTTGCTAAAATCTTGCTCAAGCATGAATTGACAATTCCAGTAAGTGCAGACGAAAAACTGGATGCGGAACAAAGAGGCATCATCGAGTTTATGACGCGTGAAGCAGGGCGCTCAGAAGAATTGACAATCCTTCCTCTGGAAACAGAGATGACCGTCTTTGTTGACAATCCACAAATCCGCTTCAAGACTCGCTTTACCAATACTGCCAAGGACCACCGTATCCGTCTCTTGGTTAAGACTCATAACACGCGTCCAAGCAATGACTCTGAAAGCATCTATGAGGTAGTAACACGACCAAACAAACCAGCTGCTTCTTGGGAAAATCCTGAAAATCCACAACACCAGCAAGCCTTCGTCAGCCTTTATGACGATGAAAAAGGGGTGACAGTGGCTAATAAAGGACTGCACGAGTATGAAATCCTTGGAGACGATACCATTGCTGTGACCATTCTTCGTGCCTCAGGTGAGTTAGGTGACTGGGGTTACTTCCCAACACCAGAAGCTCAGTGTTTGCGTGAGTTTGAAGTCGAGTTTGCTCTGGAATGCCACCAAGCAGGGGAACGCTTCTCAGCTTTCCGTCGTGCCAAAGCCTTCCAAACACCATTCACTAGTCTTCAGGTCGCTAAACAAGAAGGAAGTGTTGCAGCAACTGGTAGCCTCTTGAGTCATGCGGCACTCAGCTTACCACAAGTTTGCCCAACAGCCTTTAAAGTGGCGGAAAATGAAGAAGGATATGTACTCCGTTACTACAATATGAGTCAAGAAAATGTGCGCATATCAGAACACCAACAAACCATTTTGGACTTGCTTGAACAACCATACCCCGTTCATTCAGGACTCTTAGCGCCACAAGAAATTCGCACAGAATTGATCAAAAAAGAAGACATTTAACAGTTTTAAAGTGTTCTATAACTAATACTATGAGATAGAAAGGAGGGGCGAAAGAGTAAGGATTAACTACTGATTCGCCCCTTTTTTGGTGAAAATATGACGATTGCAACCATTGATATTGGAGGAACTGGCATTAAGTTTGCCAGTCTGACTCCTGATGGAAAAATACTAGATAAGACAAGTACACCGACACCAGAAAACTTGGAGGAATTACTAGCTTGGCTAAACCAACGCTTGTCAGAACAGGACTATCGTGGGATTGCTATGAGCGTTCCAGGCGCGGTCAATCAAGAAACAGGTGTGATTGAGGGAATCAGTGCCGTGCCTTACATCCATGGCTTTTCTTGGTATGAAGCTCTTGCACATCATCAACTCCCTGTCCATCTAGAAAATGATGCCAACTGTGTTGGACTTAGTGAACTGCTGGCTCACCCAGAGATTGAAAATGCAGCCTGTGTCGTGATTGGGACAGGAATTGGCGGAGCTATGATTATCAATGGGAAACTTCACCGTGGTCGCCACGGCTTAGGTGGTGAGTTTGGCTACATGACAACCATTGAACCAGCTGAAAAACTCAACAACTGGTCGCAACTAGCATCTACAGGAAACATGGTTCGCTACGTAATTGAAAAATCCGGTCAGACTGACTGGGACGGTCGCAAGATTTACCAAGAAGCTGCAGTCGAGAATGCTCTTTGCCAAGAAGCCATTGAGCGTATGAACCGTAATCTGGCTCAAGGCTTGCTCAATATCCAGTATCTGATCGATCCAGATGTCATTAGTCTGGGAGGCTCTATCAGTCAAAATCCAGATTTTATCCAAGGCGTCAAAAAAGCTGTTGATGCATTTGTCGAAACCTACGAAGAATACACGGTCGCACCAGTTATCCAGGCCTGCACCTATCACGCAGACGCCAATCTCTACGGTGCCCTTGTCAACTGGTTGCAGGAGGAAAACCAATGGTAATTTTTACAGGACTTAGTCCCAAACAAACTCAGGCAATCGACTTGCTGACAAAGCATATCTCTTTACTAGATGTGGAAGTTGCAGTCGCTCAGTCTGACCAAGCCTCTATCTCTATCAAGGGTGAGGGTGGATACTATCAACTAACCTATCGCAAACCTCACCAGCTATACCGCGCCTTGTCCTTATTGGCAACAGCTCTAGTAGAAGGTGATAAGGTAGAGATTGAAGAACAGGCTGCTTACGAAGAGTTGGCCTACATGGCAGACTGTTCCCGAAATGCAGTTCTAAATGTCGCTTCTGCCAAACAGATGATTGAAGTTCTGGCTCTTATGGGCTACTCAACCTTTGAGCTTTATATGGAAGACACTTATCAAATCGAGGGACAACCTTATTTTGGTTACTTCCGTGGAGCTTATTCGGCTGAGGAGTTGCAGGAAATAGAAGCCTACGCCCAGCAGTTTGACATGACCTTTGTGCCTTGTATCCAGACCTTGGCCCACTTGTCGGCCTTCGTCAAATGGGGCGTTAAGGAAGTGCAGGAGCTTCGTGATGTAGAAGATATCCTCCTCATTGGCGAAGACAAGGTTTATGACCTGATTGATGGCATGTTTGCCACTCTGTCTAAACTGCAGACACGCAAGGTCAATATCGGGATGGACGAAGCTCACTTGGTTGGTTTGGGGCGCTACCTCATTTTGAACGGTGTTGTGGACCGTAGTCTCCTCATGTGCCAACACTTGGAGCGCGTGCTGGATATTGCCGATAAGTATGGTTTCCACTGCCAAATGTGGAGTGACATGTTTTTCAAACTCATGTCAGCAGATGGCCAGTACGACCGTGATGTGGAAATTCCTGAGGAAACTCGCGTGTACCTAGATCGTCTCAAAGACCGTGTGACCTTGGTTTACTGGGACTATTATCAGGATAGCGAGGAAAAATACAACCGCAATTTCCGCAACCATCACAAGATTAGCCAAGATATTGCCTTTGCAGGTGGTGCTTGGAAGTGGATTGGATTCACACCCAACAACCATTTCAGCTGTCTCATCGCTATTGAGGCCAATAAAGCCTGTCGTGCCAATGACATCAAAGAAGTCATCGTGACGGGTTGGGGGGATAATGGTGGCGAGACAGCCCAGTTCTCTATCCTACCCAGCTTGCAAATCTGGGCAGAACTCAGCTACCGCAATGACCTAGATCGTTTGTCTGCTCACTTCAAGACCAATACAGGTCTTTCGGTTGAGGACTTTATGCAGATTGACCTAGCTAATCTCTTGCCAGACCTACCAGGCAATCTCAGCGGGATCAATCCCAACCGCTACGTCTTTTATCAGGATGTTCTTTGCCCGATTCTTGACCAGCACATGACACCTGAACAGGACAAGCCGCACTTCGCTCAGGCTGCTGAGACGCTTGCTGAAATCAAAGAAAAAGCTGGCGCCTACTCTTATCTCTTTGAAACTCAGGCCCAGTTGAACCAGATTTTAAGTAGTAAAGTGGATGTGGGACGACGCATTCGTCAGGCCTACCAAGCGGGTGATAAAGAAAGTTTGAAAGAAATCGCAAGACAAGAATTACCAAAACTTAGAAGCCAAATCGAACATTTCCATACCCTCTTTAGCCGTCAATGGTTGAAAGAAAACAAGGTCTTTGGTTTGGATACGGTTGATATCCGTATGGGCGGACTCTTGCAACGCATCAAACGCGCAGAAAGCCGCATCGAGGCTTATCTGGCAAGACAAATTGAGCGCATTGACGAGCTAGAAGTTGAAATCCTACCATTTACTGACTTCTACGCAGACAAGGATTTCGCAGCCACCACAGCTAACCAGTGGCACACCATTGCGACAGCTTCAACGATTTATACGACTTAATACTCTTCGAAAATCTCTTCAAACCACGTCAGCTTCGCCTTGCCGTATAAATGTTACTGACTTCGTCAGTTTTATCTGCAACCTCAAAGCAGTGCTTTGAGCAGCCTGTGGCTAGCTTCCTAGTTTGCTCTTTGATTTTCATTGAGTATAAAAACAAGAACAGTGTCCCTTGTTCAGAGTGTTTCTCGTGAAACCTATTTCTTATAAAAAACTTCTCCACAAAAAATAATTTGTGGAGTTTTTTCTATAATTAGTAGTTTAACCTGACCTTCAAATAGGAGTATACTAATAATGTAATCGTTATCAAACCTAAAAATTCGATGAAATCAGTTTTTAGGAATAAAAAGGGAGGAAATTATGAAAAAGTTTTCAAAGACCTTGAGAGATAACTGGATCTTTCTCTTGATGGTTTTACCAGGGGCACTCTGGTTGATTCTATTCTTTTACATTCCAGTATTTGGGAATGTGGTCGCCTTTAAAGACTACCATATGACCAGTAATGGTTTCATAGATAGTATTGTGAATAGTAAATGGGTCGGGTTAGATAATTTCAGATTCTTGTTTAGTTCAAAAGATGCCTTTATCATCACTCGAAATACCGTTCTTTACAATCTCGGGTTTATCTTTATCGGTTTGATTGTATCAGTAGGGATTGCCATCATCCTCAGCGAGCTCCGCTCTAAGAGAATGGTTAAAATTTTCCAAACGTCTATGTTGTTCCCTTACTTCCTGTCATGGGTTATCATCAGTTTCTTTACAGATGCCTTCCTAAACATTGACAAAGGGGTCTTCAACCATTTCCTAACATCCATTGGCATGAAGGAAGTCAACTTCTACGCTGACTTAGGCATTTGGCCATACCTTCTCCTTTTCCTAGGTATTTGGAAAGGCTTTGGATATAGCAGTGTCATGTACTATGCGACAATCATGGGAATTGACCCAACCTACTACGAAGCAGCAACAGTGGACGGAGCTAGCAAGTGGCAACGTATTCGCAACGTAACCATTCCTCAGTTGACTCCACTTGTGACAGTTTTGACTATCCTTGCAGTCGGAAATATCTTCCGTGCAGACTTTGGTCTCTTCTATCAAATCCCACACAATGCTGGTCAGCTTTACAATGTAACCAACGTTTTGGACGTATATGTCTTTAATGGTTTGACTCAGACAGCAGATATCGGTATGGCTTCAGCAGCCGGTCTTTACCAATCCGTAGTCGGTTTGATTCTGGTTATCCTATCAAACTTGCTTGCAAGACGAGTCGATCCAAACTCAGCTTTGTTCTAGAAAGGAGGAGAATATGGCAGAAAAGAAAATTAAAAAAGAAAAAATCGATAATGTCGGCATTCACTCCTTCAGTAAGAAAGCAGATATCTTCTTTAGTATCATCTCTGGTTTGATCGCTCTTTCTTGTATCTTGCCCTTTATCTTCGTTATCATCATTTCGGTGACAGATGAAAAGAGCATCCTCCAGTATGGATATAGCTTTTTCCCTTCGAAATTTGGTGTAGATGGATTCCAGTTCCTAGCTCAGTTTAAAGATAAGATCCTCCAAGCGCTCTTTATCTCAGTTTTTGTAACTGTAGTCGGAACAGTGACCAACGTCTTCATCACAACCACTTATGCCTACGCCATCTCACGTACAACCTTTAAGTACCGCAGATTCTTTACGATCTTCGCTCTTCTTAGTATGTTGTTCAATGCTGGTTTGGTACCAGGCTATATCGTGGTTACTCGCCTGCTTCAACTGGGTGATACCGTTTGGGCCTTGATTGTTCCAATGCTCCTCTCACCATTCAACATCATCTTGATGCGTTCCTTCTTCAAGAAGACCATTCCAGAAGCCATTCTCGAATCTGCTCGTATCGATGGTGCCAGTGAAGCTCGGATCTTCTTCCAGATTTGTTTGCCATTGTCACTTCCAGGTATCGCAACCATCACGCTTTTGACAGCTCTTGGTTTCTGGAACGACTGGTTCAACGCCCTTCTTTACATCAAGAGTGACAACTTGTATCCATTGCAATATTTGCTCATGCAAATCCAGCAAAATATGGACTACATCGCCAAAGCAGTCGGCCTATCTGGCCAACTGGGAGTCGCTCTACCGAAAGAAACAGGTCGTATGGCCATGGTTGTTGTTGCAACCCTTCCAATCGCGATTCTGTATCCATTCTTCCAACGCTACTTTGTTAAAGGTTTGACCATCGGTGGTGTGAAAGAATAGCACTTGCTGAGAAACACCGTTTCTCCCTTCCCAACTTCATCATAGCGATTGAAGTTAAAAATCATTAAATCGTTTATAAGTTTAAAAATAAAAAAAGGAGTTTTTATCATGAAAAACTGGAAAAAATATGCTTTTGCATCTGCTAGCGTAGTCGCTTTGGCTGCTGGTCTTGCTGCTTGTGGAAACCTTACAGGTAACAACAAAAAAGCTGCAGATACTACTTCAGGTGAAAAACCTGTAATCAAAATGTACCAAATCGGTGACAAACCAGACAACTTGGATGAATTGCTAGAAAATGCAAACAAAATCATCGAAGAAAAAGTCGGTGCTAAATTGGATATCCAATACCTTGGATGGGGTGACTATGATAAGAAAATGTCTGTTATCACATCATCTGGTGAAAACTATGATATCGCATTTGCATCTAACTATGTTGTAAATGCTCAAAAAGGTGCTTATGCTGACTTGACAGAATTGTATAAAAAAGAAGGAGCAGAGCTTTACAAAGCACTTGACCCAGCTTACATCAAAGGGAACACTGTAAACGGTAAGATCTATGCAGTACCAGTTGCAGCTAACGTTGCATCATCTCAAAACTTTGCCTTCAACGGAACTCTTCTTGCTAAATACGGTATCGATATTTCAGGTGTAACTTCATACGAAACACTTGAGCCAGTCTTGAAACAAATCAAAGAAAAAGCTCCAGACGTAGTACCATTTGCGGTTACGAAGAACTTTATCCCATCTGATAACTTTGACTACCCAGTACCAAACGGACTTCCATTTGTTATCGACCTTGAAGGAGACACTACTAAGATTGTAAACCGTTACGAAGTGCCTCGTTTCAAAGAACACTTGAAGACTCTTCACAAATTCTATGAAGAAGGATACATTCCAAAAGACGTAGCAACAAGCGACACTTCATTTGACCTTCAACAAGATACTTGGTTCGTTCGTGAAGAAACAGTAGGACCAGCTGACTACGGTAACAGCTTGCTTTCACGTGTTGCTAACAAAGACATCCAAATCAAACCAATCACTAACTTCATCAAGAAAAACCAAACAACACAAGTTGCCAACTTTGTTATCTCAAACAACTCTAAGAACAAAGAAAAATCAATGGAAGTGTTGAACCTCTTGAACACGAACCCAGAACTCTTGAACGGTCTTGTTTACGGTCCAGAAGGCAAGAACTGGGAAAAAATTGAAGGTAAAGAAAACCGTGTCCGCGTCCTTGATGGCTACAAAGGAAATACTCACATGGGTGGATGGAACACTGGTAACAACTGGATTCTTTACATCAACGAAAACGTTACAGACCAACAAATTGCAGATTCTAAGAAACAATTGGCAGAAGCTAAAGAATCTCCAGCACTTGGATTCATCTTTAACACTGACAATGTGAAATCTGAAATCTCAGCAATTTCTAACACAATGCAACAATTCGATACAGCTATCAACACTGGTACTGTAGACCCAGATAAAGCTATTCCAGAATTGATGGAAAAATTGAAATCTGAAGGTGCCTACGAAAAAGTATTGAACGAAATGCAAAAACAATACGACGAATTCTTGAAAAACAAAAAATCATAAGAACGATTGATTTCGTGTATTCATTCCTAATTCCTAAAAATGTGATCACTGCCTTCCTTAGTTCTCTAGGGGAGGTAGTGATTTTTAGGATGTAAAAATGAAAAGAGTGGTTCTGAGGGTTTATGCGATGTGATACACATACATCTATAGAGGATTTATTATGAAAAAATATCGCCTTCTTTTCAAAATGAGTGCTGTCTTCTTTTACCTATTTTTCGTATTTGGCCTTTCTCAGCTGACGCTTATTGTCCAAAACTATTGGCAATTTTCTTCCCAGATTGGCAATTTCTTCTGGATTCAAAATATCTTGAGTTTGCTATTTATCGGAGTCATGATTTGGATTCTGGTTAAGACAGGCCATGGTTATCTCTTTCGCATTCCAAGAGAAAAATGGCTTTGGTATTCGATTTTGACAGTATTAGTGGTAGTGCTCCAGATCTTTTTTAACGTTCAGACAGCTAAACATGTCCAGTCAACTGCGGAAGGTTGGGCTGTACTGATTGGTTTTAGTGGGACTAACTTTGCAGAGCTAGGTATCTATATAGCCCTGTTCTTTCTGATTCCACTGATGGAAGAGTTAATCTATAGAGGATTACTGCAACACGCCTTTTTTAAAGATTCGAGATTTGCTCTTGATTTGCTTCTTCCTTCTATTTTATTTGCTCTCCCTCATTTTTCAAGCCTGCCTAGTCTGTTAGATATCTTCGTCTTTGCAACATCTGGAATCATTTTTGCTGGTTTGACCCGTTATACCAAGAGCATTTATCCATCCTATGCGGTGCATGTGATCAATAATATTGTAGCGACCTTGCCATTTTTGCTGACTTTTTTACATAGGGTGTTTGGGTAAAATATTAGCATGAGAGTTAGGAATTATAGTTTTTCAATTTATAAGCGAATTTCAGGAGAAAAATGAGAATGACACCATTAAAATGGTTTGCTGGAGGAAGTGAAAGATGTTGTGAAGCCATGACCATCATTGATTATCTATTGGAAGATATAAAGGATGCGCCTCAACTTACTCCCTTGAAAAATCAGTTAGTGATTTATCAAAAACGATTAAAGGACGATGGGACTTCTACTCCATTTATTCTGAGCCAAATGAACGTTGACATCTCACGTGTGTTGATTGATAACAAGCTAAGTTTGTCAGAAAGTCAAGCTAAGCAAATAAAAAAATTGAGAGAATTATCTGCGATTCGGTATGGTTACTGATGAAGTGCAGGGGTAGGACTCTTTCTACAATTTCCGGTCAAATAAATTGCATTCGTTTTCTCAAGTGGGTATACTAGAATAGTTGAATGAAAAATTCTGAAAATTTAAGAATAGAAAAGAGAACAAATCTTATGGCAAAAGATATTCGTGTCTTACTTTACTACCTCTATACTCCAATTGAAAATGCAGAGCAATTTGCGGCAGATCACTTGGCTTTCTGTAAATCAATCGGTCTCAAAGGCCGTATCCTAGTCGCTGACGAGGGAATCAACGGAACCGTTTCAGGTGACTACGAAACAACTCAAAAATACATGGACTACGTTCACAGCCTCCCAGGAATGGAAGACCTCTGGTTCAAGATTGACGAAGAGAATGAACAAGCCTTCAAGAAGATGTTTGTTCGCTACAAGAAAGAAATTGTCCACCTTGGTTTGGAAGACAACGATTTTGACAACGATATCAACCCACTTGAAACAACAGGCGCTTACTTGTCTCCAAAAGAGTTCAAAGAAGCCCTTCTTGACGAAGATACAGTGGTTCTTGATACACGTAACGATTATGAGTACGACCTAGGACATTTCCGTGGGGCTATCCGCCCAGACATCCGCAACTTCCGTGAGTTGCCACAATGGGTTCGTGATAATAAAGAAAAATTCATGGACAAGCGTGTCGTAGTTTACTGTACAGGTGGGGTTCGCTGTGAGAAATTCTCAGGCTGGATGGTTCGTGAAGGCTACAAAGATGTTGGTCAATTGCATGGAGGAATTGCAACTTACGGTAAAGACCCAGAAGTTCAAGGAGAGCTTTGGGATGGGAAAATGTATGTCTTTGACGAGCGTATCGCCGTCGATGTCAACCATGTTAACCCAACCATCGTAGGGAAAGACTGGTTTGATGGAACACCATGTGAACGCTATGTCAACTGTGGAAATCCCTTCTGTAACCGTCGTATCCTAACATCAGAAGAAAATGAAGACAAGTACCTTCGTGGATGCTCACACGAGTGCCGTGTTCACCCACGTAACCGCTATGTTTCAGAAAATGAATTGACACAAGCAGAAGTAATCGAACGCTTAGCTGCTATCGGTGAAAGCTTGGATCAAGTCGCTACAGTATAAAGCAAACAGCCCTTAGGGGCTGTTTTTCTATGCTTTTTATCTAAAAATCTAAAATTTGTTTCTGTATCTTTCAGGAAAATAGGTTATACTATATGTAAACGATTTCAAAGGAGGCCAGTTATGGCGAAAACATTTTTTATCCCAAATAAAGAAAGCATTCTAGGACAACAGGAGATTTTGACTGCCAAGTCTATCTTGGCCTTGGTGGAGGGCTTGGAGTCACACAGTTATGATGCCGTCTATCTCCGTCAGCCGCTTAATCGTCTCGAGTATATCGAGTGTGGGATTGTAGGTCAGTCGCAATTTCTCTTCAAGGTGAACTATGCGGATAGTCGAAAAGGCTATCAAGTGGTGATTCCAGACTTCCTTACTAGAGCGGACTGGGAGATTGTAGAAGCTCTCCTCCAAGCCCTATCGAGCAAGTTGGGGCAAGTGGTAGAAGGGTTTGACTTTGAAGCTTATTTCCGAGAAACAGTCAAGAATTATCTAGCGGATAGGGCGGCTCGTCTAGTCTATTGCCAAGGGCTCTTGTCCCCTATCTATCTCAACAAGGAATACCTCGAGAGCTTTTTGGCTGAGGATGGATTGGCACGTTTTGAAGAGCTAGTCAAGAAGGTTCAAGGCTCTGATGCCTACCTTGCCAGTGTGAAATTTTACCCAGACGCTCAAGGAAGGGTGCATGGTATCTACCACCTAGCTCAGGGAGTCAAGACAATTTTGCCAAAGGAACCCTTTGTACCAGCTCCTTATACGGAGCAGCTGGCAGGCAAGGAGCTTATTTGGGAGATTGACCTAGTGACGATTTCTGGTGATGGCTCAAAAGCAGAAGACTATGAAGCCATCGCTCGCTTGGATTATGCAAGATTCCTAGAGTCATTACCAACAGCATTTTACCACCAACTAGATGCTAATCAATTAGAAGTACAACCCATCCTAGGACAAGATTTTGAAGGATTGGCAAGTATCGAGTAGACATTGTTCAAAAAAGAGTAAGCATAAAAATCCCTGTCATTAACAAATGGCAGGGATTTTGGTTAAAAGAAGGTCAAGATGCGAAGGTAGTCAACTGTCAGCGCGAGCTCTGCAATGAAGAAGGGTAAGAGAATAGCTCCATCAAGTAAGACAGCTAGCAAGAAACGATAAAATGGATCAAGGCTACTGGTCTTACTTGGCTTGCTAATCACAAAGAGATTTCCAAGGGCAAAGATGGCCATGCTTAGAAGAGTGAGGATGCCAGCAAATCGTAAGCCACCAAAGAGTGCAAAGAAACTTGCTAGAGCTGTTAAGACCAGCGGGATAGCAAAGAGTCGGCTGTAACGATCGCAAGCTTCTTGGAATGTGAAGTCGCTCTCCTGATCCAGCACACGTCGGACAGTAAAGCCTCCCAAAATGATGGAAAAGTAAAATAGAGCGCTAGCGACCAAGATGGAGAGTCCAGCAAAGAGATTTAAAGGAGGGAGCTGGTTAGGAGAACTATTGGCAATAGACGCCATATAGCCGTAGTAGAGGTGTTTGATATGATAGATACTAAAGAAAAGGTTAATTGAGGATAGCAAAGTGAGCAGGCCAAAGACACTGTAACGATGCTTTTGGTCCGTAGTCTTGCTGGCAGTTGGTTCTTGGATAGCATCCAGCAGCCAAGTCCAAAATAGTGCGATTTCTTCTTTGAATCGGGCAGTTTTACGAGGGTCAATATCTGGGATATAGGGGCTTTCTAAAGCCTTGCTGAGGATACTTTTCTCTTTTGCAGGGTTTTCTTGCTTGTGCTCCTCTTCAGCTTTCCCTTCTCCCTCTTCCTCGGTTTGGGTTTCCTCAGTCATTTCGGGAGCTTCCTCCTCATGCGTTTCCATCTCTTTAGGTGAGACAGGTGTTTCTTCGCTTACTTGTGGTTCAGTTTCCACAGTTTCCGAAGTCTCTGGCTCGTTGGGCTGGTTTTCCAATTTTGTCTGAGGTGATTTCTTCTCAAGATCGGCACTTTCAAACCATTCTTGTGTCATGGTGGAACCTCCTTTTTTTATGGTCGTTTCTATCTTTAGCCTAGCAGATGAAAGCGTTTTTGTCAATGGTTTCTAGATGGAGAAGAGTACTCTTCTTTAGGTAGGTAGATATCCTGGTTGGCTTTTGCAATGAGTAAATCTTTGATATCTGCTTTTTCAGTTTTATAAGGGTTGGCAAGTTGATTCTCTTTTTGTCCACGATGTTCTTCTTTGGGTTTATGATAGATACCACCATGCTGAGAAGAAAGATCTAGATTGATACGGTCAGTCTCTTTCTGGGAGAGAATGAGGTTTAGAGTGGAATGGGCCTCTAGCTCAACCTTGCCGTGGACCTTGATATTCTCAGCATAGATGTGTTCCCTTTCCGTCTTGACCTGGCTATCTGTAAATTCGGTATCAAAGATATTGATGATATGAGGTGTCGTTAGTGTACTATTCTTGATAGAGCTTTCTGTTATTCTTAAGAGGTAGCCTTTTGTTTTGATTGTCGCATTTTCAAGATTGGCTTGACGAATATTGGTTTGTCCACGATTGGCTGAGACGGTGATCGCTTGCAGCCTTCTTCCTTTGGGGAGGGAGAGAATGACTTCGTCAAAACGGTGAGAATAATTGCTGGCAATACGAAGTAGGCCTTCGATTCCTGAACCGAGAAAGCGATGTTGGGAGGCTTGTTTGTCAGTGACGCTCAGTGTTTTGTCACTCATGCCAGTAGTCAGATCGTGACGACCAGACACGGAAGGATGATAGGTGATGTGGATCTTGTCATCTACAGACTCTGTGATGGTTAGGCTATGTTCCTCAAGGGCTAAATCAAGCTTTTCCACTTCATTTCCAAAGGTCACTTCTTCGATACGATTGTCATAGACGGGGTCTTTTGACATGGCAAGTAAACTTTGAATACCATTGGACTGGGCGCCTACAATGATCATGATAAAACCAAGGATTGTAGAAACCACACCAAAGATGAGAAATCCTTTTGTCAATTTACGCATGTCTGTCACCTCTCTTTCCTTTTTTAAGAATCCATTGTGCCAAGCGGACGATTAGGAGGCCAAAGAAACGGGCTACATAGGAGATACCTAGTAGAACAAGAGAAGAAGCACCGATAGAAAGCAAACCGGCCCCAAAAATCAAGATAAAGGCAGATTTGGCTTCGACCAGAACACTAAAGCTCTCTATGATAAAAAGTCCACCTAGCAGGATACCCGTTACAGAGACGGTAAAGAATGCTAAAATGACGGAGACGGCTGCGATAATAATACCGATGATTGCCATGAGGATGCCGATTCCGACCGGAATTCCGATAGGAGCTACTAGCAGGGCCAAGAGGGCAATATGTAGCAGTTGGCGGTCATTCTTTTGAGCAGGTGCCTCATTGACCTTTTTATCGAGAAGATCAGAGAGGACATCATGGGCAGCTTCTTTTGGAGTTCCCAGACTGGCAATGAGTTCCTCTTCACCCTCTGAACCCGCATCGTCAAATAGTTCCTTAAAGTAGTCCATTGCTTCGATGCGGTCAGCTTCAGGCAGTTTATTGAGATAGGTTTCTAACTGAGTCAGATAGTCAGTTCTTGTCATGGCGGATACTCCCTTCTATGATGCCGTTGACGGTGTCGGTATAGAGCGTCCACTCTTCCTTTAGAGTAACGAGTTGCTCTACGCCCCGATTGGTCAAGGAGTAGTATTTGCGCATACGCCCCTGAAACTCTCTAGAGTAGGTGGTCAGAAAGCCACTGGCTTCCAATTTTTTGAGAATGGGATAGAGCGTAGATTCTTTGATATTGGCGATGAGTTTAATGGTTTGACTAATCTCATAACCATAAGAATCCCCT
Source organism: Streptococcus oralis (assembly GCF_023109155.1). Classification (GTDB taxonomy): domain Bacteria; phylum Bacillota; class Bacilli; order Lactobacillales; family Streptococcaceae; genus Streptococcus; species Streptococcus oralis_BZ. The sequence continues at coordinate 107,617 of NZ_JALDUA010000001.1, forward strand.
TGCTCTAGTACAGCCAAGATGAGAAACTCGATCAAGGCAGAGGATGTTGGGAAGTACATAGGAAACCTCCTTTATATTATATAAAAATTTTATATATACTCTTTTCAAATATATTGTATATCAAGTTGAAAGCCCTGTCAAGAAATATGTGTAAAAATTTTACATATAAAAAACTCCTAGTAAAAACTAGAAGTTTAGAGGATTTTATCCGCCCGATCCACCATAAAGAGTGAGACGGTCATGATGATGTCAACAGCTAGAAGGGCAAGGACAGCTGGGATCCAAGATTGGAAAAGGTCAAAACTATAACCAAACAAGGCAGGACCAAAGGCCGCCAAGATGTAGCCTCCTGTTTGCGCTAGTCCTGATAGCTGAGCCGTCTTTTCAGGAGAACTGGTTTTAAGAGAAAAACAAACCATGAGGTAGGGGAAGAGGGCGCTGCAGGCCGTTCCAATCAAGAGATGGACGACTAACCAGTAGAGGAAATTATTGGTTGGATACAAGAGCATGGCAATTCCTGTCATCCCAGCGATAGAGATAATTGCCAGCATGGTTCGACGGTGACTATCTGATAGACGAGTCGTCAGACTTGGAACAGTCATCGAAAAAGGAATGCTGATCAGTGAGAAGATAGAAGCCAGAAGAGCCGCATCACTATTAGAAATACCAGCACTAACAGCCATAGTTGGCAACCAGGTCATACTTGTATAAAAGAGCAAGGACTGAAGCCCGCCAAAGATAATGATAGCCCAGACATCTTTACTTTTTAGAATATTCTCTTTGACTTGCTTTTCTTTTTGGCTTTCTAGGTGGTGGTTGTGGCGATGATTTGGCAACCAGACTAGCAGAGTGATCAGACAGAGAAAGCTGAGAACGAGGATAAGTCCCTTCCAAGAACTAGCTTGGGTGATAGGGACCGAAAGATAAGAAGCGATGGCTGTCGAAATTCCCATGGCAGTGACATAGAGAGTTGTTAGGAAGCTAATCTTTTGAGGCTGATTTGCCTGAATCATACTTGGGAGAAGAACATTGAAAATAGCAATGCTCGCTCCCACAATTAGTGTCCCTAGATAGAGAAGGGGAAGATTGAAAATCCGAATGACAGAGCCAACAGTTAAGAGGAGGAGACAGTAAGTAAAGAGGTGTTCCAACCCGATTTTTTGTGCCAAGCGGCTTGCAAAAGCAGAGAAAAGAGCAAACATCAAGAGAGGGAGACTGGTTAAAATCCCAAGAGAGCTAACCTCCACTCCTAGTCCCTGAGCGATATCTCCTAAAATGGTTGGAAGAGCAGTAAAGGGAGAGCGTAAAACAGTTCCGATTAAGACAATTCCTAGAACAAAAAAGAGTGATTGTTTTTTCATGAAAACCTCGATAGGATGATTTTAATAACAGCTTATTTTAAGGTTTTTTCCTTATAATGTCAAGTAATGACAGCCAAGACAGTTCAATCAATGGAAGTGAAAATATAGTGAAAAGGGACGGATTTCTTTACTAGAATTTTCCTTGATTTGATATAAAAATAGGAAACTAGGAGAATTTGTGATAAAATAGTGGAAGGAAATCTATACATTGGAGAAAAACTGTGCCTGAAAAGCAAAAAATCAGCGTCTTGATGTCGGTCTATGTAAAGGAAAATCCGACGTTTTTAAGAGATGCTATCAAAAGTGTTCAAAACCAGACCTTGAAACCGAGCGAACTTGTTCTTGTTGAGGACGGCCCGCTCACACCCGAACTCTATCAGGTGCTAGATGAAGTGGCAGCTCAGTCAGACATTCCAATTAAACGGTGCCCCTTAGAACAAAACCAAGGTTTAGGCTTGGCTCTTCGATACGGTGTTTTACAGTGCCAGTATGACATTATTGCCCGCATGGATACGGATGATTTAGCCGTTCCGGATCGTTTTGAGAAACAGCTTCAGCTAATGGAGAAAGAAGATCTCGATCTCTTAGGTGGGCATATCGCAGAGTTCATTGACAATCCAGATGAGATTGTATCTTATCGTCGTGTTCCAACTCAGCATGCAGACATTGTGGCTTATCAGAGAATGAGAAGCGCCTTTAACCATATGACCGTGATGTTCAAGAAGGATATGGTCCTCAAGGCGGGCAACTATGAAGATGGCCTTTACATGGAGGATGACCTCCTTTGGCTCAATATGATTGCTGCAGGTGCTAAGACTGGGAACCTAGATCAAATCTTGTGTAAGGTTCGTGTCGGTGCAGGGATGTTTGAGCGTCGGGGTGGCTTGCGTTACCTTAAACTCTATCGTCAGGCTCGCCAAAGGATGCTTGAGCGAGGGCAAATTTCTTACATGGAATATGCTAAAAGTGTAGCCATTCAGGCAATTGTTGCACTTTGTCCAGGCTTTGTACGTCAGTTTATCTTCGTCAAACTTTTAAGAAAGAGAAAGTAAGCCCCGATAGACTGAATGATTCAGGTTATCATAACAACAGTATCATCTGACTCTTTTAAGGGGGAGTAAATTCCTATGAATAAAAAACTAACAGATTATGTGATTGATCTGGTTGAAATTTTAAATAAACAGCAAAAACAAGTGTTTTGGGGGATATTCGATATTCTGAGTATGGTGGTTTCCATCATCGTATCTTATATCTTGTTTTATGGCCTTATAAATCCGGCGCCTGTGGATTATGTAATCTACACTCTTTTAGCCTTCCTCCTTTATCAAATCATGATTGCATTTTGGGGGCTAAATGCTAGTATCAGTCGTTATAGCAAGATTACGGATTTCATGAAAATCTTTTTCGGAGTGATGCTCAGCAGTGTTCTTTCTTATGGAATCTGCTATGCCTTTCTTCCATTGTTTTCTATCCGTTTCATCGTACTCTTCATTTTGTTGAGTACCTTCCTCATCTTGCTTCCTCGTATCACTTGGCAGCTGATTTATTCTAAGCGCAAGCAAGGTAGTGGAGATGGAGAGCATCGCCGTACCTTCTTGATCGGTGCTGGTGATGGTGGCGCCCTCTTTATGAACAGCTACCAACATCCAACTAGCGACCTTGAGCTAGTGGGGATTTTGGATAACGATGAAAAGAAAAAGGGACAAAAACTAGGTGGAATCCCAGTTTTGGGCTCTTATGATAATCTACCTGAATTGGCTAAACGTCACCAAATCGAGCGTGTTATCGTAGCAATCCCTTCGCTTGACCCATCAGAGTACGAACGCATCTTGCAGATGTGTAATAAGCTAGGCGTCAAATGTTACAAGATGCCTAAGGTTGAGACAGTCGTTCAAGGACTCCATCAACCAGGTAGTGGTTTCCAAAAAATTGATATCACAGACCTTTTGGGCCGTCAGGAAATTCGTCTCGACGAATCGCGTCTAGGTACGGAGATTACAGGCAAGACCATCCTGGTGACAGGGGCAGGTGGTTCGATTGGTTCAGAGATTTGTCGTCAGGTTAGCCGTTTCAATCCCGAGCGTATCGTCTTGCTTGGACATGGCGAAAACTCAATCTATCTCGTTTATCATGAATTGATCCGTACATTCCAAGGAATTGATTATGTTCCTGTTATTGCAGATATTCAGGACTATGACCGTCTCTTGCAGGTGTTTGAGCAGTACAAACCAGCCATTGTTTATCATGCTGCAGCCCACAAACACGTTCCGATGATGGAACGCAATCCAAAAGAAGCCTTCAAGAACAATATCCTCGGTACCTACAATGTTGCCAAGGCTGTTGATGAAGCCAAAGTACCTAAGATGGTTATGATTTCGACTGACAAGGCGGTCAATCCACCGAATGTTATGGGTGCGACTAAGCGCGTGGCAGAATTGATTGTCACTGGCTTTAACCAACGTAGTAAATCAACCTACTGTGCAGTTCGTTTTGGGAATGTTCTCGGTAGTCGTGGTAGTGTGATTCCTGTCTTTGAACGTCAGATTGCTGAAGGTGGCCCTGTAACAGTAACAGACTTCCGTATGACACGTTACTTTATGACCATTCCAGAGGCTAGCCGTCTAGTAATCCATGCTGGCGCTTATGCCAAGGACGGAGAAGTCTTTATCCTCGATATGGGCAAACCAGTCAAGATCTATGACTTGGCTAAGAAAATGGTCCTTCTAAGTGGACACACAGAAAGTGAAATTCCAATCGTTGAAGTTGGGATTCGTCCGGGTGAAAAACTCTATGAAGAACTCTTGGTTTCGACCGAATTGGTTGATAACCAAGTCATGGACAAGATTTTCGTTGGTAAGGTAAACGTTATGCCTCTAGAAGCTATTGATCAAAAGATTGAAGAGTTCCGTTCACTCAGCGGAGATGAGCTCAAAGGAGCCATCATTTCCTTTGCAAATGAAACAACCCATGCTGAGTAAGAGGGTCTATCTACTTTCATAATGAAACAGCTATCGCCAGTTTTCTGAGGAAATCAGAAAGCTGGTTTTTAGAATAGCAAACTAGAGATGTATCTACCTACCACATGAAAATTTCCCTCATTAAAGAAATTCGTAGCAGTTGGTAGATGTATAGATATGCGACAGTGTGATAAAGCGTTTTCTAATTCGAGAAAAATTATAGAATAGTAACTGTTGAGATCGATAGAAATCTTTGCATACTTCATTGGCTCGATATCCCGATAGACCTTGTAAATTATGATAAAATATGGTAAACTATACAAATAAAAATAAAGGAGATTATTGTATGTTTAATGCTTATAAGAACTTTTGGAAGGGTTATGTTAACTTTACTGGTCGTTCGACTCGTTCGGAGTACTGGTGGATCTATTTTACAAACTTATTAATCTGTCTTCCTGCTTATACGAAATATCATGCTGCAGTGTCAACTCGTCCATATAACATGGAGGCAATCCGTAGTTTACAAGCTATGAGCGGTTTTTACTTCTTTTTAGCGGCTATTCTCATGTTGCCTTCTATCGCCGTGACTGTTCGTCGCTTACGGGATGCTGGTTTCCACTGGGCCTTTATCTTCATTGCTTTGGTTCCTATCGTTGGACCGATTGCCCTTATTGTGATGCTTGCTTGGCCAAGTAAGAAGGATGAAGATACAGATACTGAAGAACAGGATCAAATTACTGCTTAAGCAAGGAGTTGATTCCTTCTGATAGTAACAACATATAAAAAAATACTCCTCAACCTAGTTCACTAGTGTTAGGAGTATTTTTGTATGGTTAAAGCTGGCTAATGATATCGTCAATGGTACGGGCAATCCAGTCAGGTTGATAGCTGAGTAAATCAGCCTCTTCTCCAAATCCCCAAGTAACAGCAAACTTTTTAATACCAGTTTCTTGGGCTCCGATCATATCAAACTTGGTATCCCCAATGATGAGGACTTGGTCTGCAGGGAGTTGATGCGTTTGCAAGGCGTAACGGATGACATCCGCCTTGTGTGGCGTTTCAGGACTAGAACCGTAAATGCCATCAAAGAAATGATGGATTCCCAGATTTTTAGTCATATCATGAGCAGTAGGAGTATTCTTTGTTGTAGTGATGTAGAGAGGGTAGTTTTGTGAAAGTTCTTGGAGTAATTCCGTTATTTGGGGGAAGAGTTGGGCTTCGTGAATCCCTTTTTTCTTGTAGTAAGAACGATAGATTTGAACAGCTTCCGAGATTTGTTCCTTGGGAAGACATGTTGCAAAACTACTTTCAAGGGGCGGTCCCATAAAACCACGAATGGTTTTGGCATCAGGGCTTGGAACTCCTAGCTCTTTAAAGGTATGGGTAAAGGCATTGTGGATCCCGATGGAACTGTCAACCAGGGTTCCGTCTAGATCAAAAAAGATTGCTGAGATAGAAGGCATAGTTTCTCCTAATAGATAAATTTATTCTCCAAAGATTTCTTTTTGTAGGCGGCGACCAGTAGGTGTAGCGGCGAGTCCACCCTCGGCCGTTTCACGAAAGGCAGTTGGGAGGCTTGATCCGACTTGGTACATGGCATCGATGACTTCGTCAACAGGGATCTTAGACTCGATACCTGCCAAGGCCATGTCTGCTGCGATAAAGGCAAAGCTGGCTCCCATGGCATTGCGCTTAACACAGGGAACTTCAACCAAACCTGCGACGGGGTCGCAGATGAGGCCTAGCATATTTTTAATGACAAAGGCGATGGCTTGACTAGCCTGATAGGGGGTTCCACCTGCAGCCAAGGTCAAGGCTGCGGCACTCATGGCAGAGGCAGAGCCAACCTCGGCCTGGCAGCCACCTTCAGCACCTGAGATAGAAGCGTTGTTTGCGATGACTAGTCCAAAGGCACCCGCAGCAAAGAGGAAATCCAGCTGTTCTTCGTGGCTAAGATCTAATTTTTGGATAGCAGCAGTGAGAACGGCTGGCAGACAGCCGGCACTTCCTGCGGTTGGGGTGGCGCAGACCAAGCCCATCTTCGCATTGTGTTCATTGACCGCAATGGCATTTCGGGCTGCTGATAGGATGGTAAAGTCTGACAAGGCCTTGCCACTTTTGAGATGGCGGTCTAGTTTGGCCGCGTCTCCACCCGTTAAGCCACTACGGGATTTATTTTCACTGAGGCCGAGCTCGACAGAGGCTTTCATGACTTCTAGATTGCGTTCCATGAGGAGGAGAACTTCTGCACGTTCCCGACCGGTTAGTTGATATTCTGTCGCAATCATGAGTTCTGCGACATTTCCTTGGAAGTCTAGATCTGCTTGCTCAACCAATTCTTTGATAGAATAAAACATGTTACCTCCTACTTAAAGAAATTGACATTGTGGAGATGAGGGATTTTTCGGATTTCTTCAATCGCCTCTTCGCAATTTCGACTATCGACTTCGATAATCATAATGGCTTTTTCTCCAGCTTTTTCTCTAGTCACATTCATCTGAGCGATGTTGATATCAAAACGAGAGAGGGCTTCTGTGACATGGGCAATCATACCCGGAACATCCTGATGTACGATGATGATGGTCGGTGTATTCATGTTGAGAGAGACAGCAAAGCCGTTAAGCTCCGTAACTTGGATATTTCCCCCACCAATGGAAATTCCTGTCACACTGATGGACTTGTGTTCATTCTTCACAGTAATTTTAGTGGTGTTAGGGTGAGGAGCGTTGCTGTCTTTCTGAATGGTCCAGACAATCTTGATACCACGTTTATGGGCAATCTCTAGGCTATTTGGAATGTCGGGATCGTCCGTATCCATACCTAATATACCAGCGACGAGAGCAAGGTCAGTTCCATGACCACGGTAGGTTTTGGCAAATGAATTAAATAATTGGAATTCGACTTCTGTCGGCGTATCATCAAAGATGGAAGAGACGATTTTCCCGATACGAACAGCACCAGCAGTATGGCTACTTGATGGGCCAATCATAACTGGTCCGATAATATCAAAGACAGATTGAAAACGAAGTGATTGCATCTGTTTCCCCTTACAAAGATTCTTATATCTATTATATCAAAGAATGGACCTCTGCGCATATTTCCCTTATCAAAAGCTTAAAATGATTAAAGATAGTATAAAACAAGGACTTTTGTGACAAAAACCTCTGTAAAACGGTAAATATAAAACATTTTTGTAATATTTCTACATAAAACCGTTAAACAACGGTAACATTTAAAAGGTATCATAGATATATCCAATGGAAGGAGAATTTTTAGATATGTCATTAACAACTAAAAAAATCAAAACAACTATCGCAGGAGTAGCAGCTTTGCTTGCTTTCTTTGCTCCATCACTTGCATCTGCCCAAGAAACTGTAACTTACACAGTTAAATCAGGTGATACTCTTTCAGAAATCGCTGAGAAGTACAACACAACTGTTGAAAAATTGGCAGCAAAAAACAACATCAAAGATATTCACCTTATCTATGTTGACCAAGTTTTGGTTATCGAAGGAACAGCTTCTACTGTAGCTCCAGCAGCAACAACGGAAGAAACAGCTCCAGTAGCTACAGAAACAGTTGAAGAAGCTCCAGCAGCAACAACAACTTATGAAGCCCCAGCTGCACCTGCAACTCCTGCAGCCCCAGCAGCAGAAAGCAACACTGCAGCAACTTCTACTGTAAGTGGTTCTGAAGCAGAAGCCAAAGAATGGATCGCTCAAAAAGAATCAGGTGGTAGCTACACTGCTACAAACGGACGTTACATCGGACGTTACCAATTGACAGATTCATACTTGAACGGTGATTACTCAGCAGAAAACCAAGAACGTGTAGCTGATGCCTACGTTGCAGGACGTTACGGTTCATGGACAGCTGCTAAGAACTTCTGGCTTAACAACGGTTGGTATTAAGAATACAAGAGTCCTTTAGGGCTCTTTTTTGTTTCTCTAGAACAAAAAGTGTAACAATCTTCTCAGTAATGCTCTATTTGTATAATTCCAACGAAATCCTTCAAATTGTTTAAAAACTCAAATAGTATAAATAAGCTTATTATATGTAAAAATATATCATATAATAAGCTTTTTCTTGATTTAAATGAAATAAAATACAGTTTTTTTCTTGACAAACGAGAATAGGAATAGTATTATTTATACAATAATAAAGTATAAAAACAAAAGGAGGCTCTTCTATGAATAAAGTGAAGAAGGTGTTGATGACGATGTTTGGTTTGCTTATGTTTCCCTTATTATTTGCTTGTAGTAACACTCAATCCCAAGGTATTGAAGCCATTAAGGCTAAAGGAAAATTGGTGGTGGCCCTAAATCCAGAGTTTGCTCCATTTGAATACCAGAAATTGGTTGATGGGAAAAATCAGATTGTAGGTTCAGATGTTGAGCTAGCCAAAGTCATCGCAAAAGAACTAGGTGTAGAAGTGGAGTTCTCTCCAATGAGTTTTGACAATGTACTGGCTAGTCTTGATTCAGGCAAGGCCGATCTTGCCATATCAGGGGTTTCTAAAACAGAAGAGAGAAGTCAAGTTTACGATTTTTCAATTCCCTACTACACTTCGAAAAATAAGGTTATCGTAAGAAAATCTGAATTAACAAATTACCAATCAGTCAAGGATTTGGCTCAGAAAAAGGTTGGAGCGCAGAAAGGTTCTATCCAGGAAACTCTGGCCAAAGAAACCCTGCAGAATGCTTCACTCGTCTCACTTCCTAAAAATGGAAATTTGATAACAGATTTGAAATCAGGGCAACTAGATGCGGTTATCTTTGAGGAACCAGTGGCAAAAGGATTTGTAGAGAATAATCCAGACCTAGCCATCGCTGAGTTTGATTTTGACAATGACAAAGAAGATTCCTACGCTGTTGCGATGAAAAAAGACAGTAAAGAATTAAAAGAGGCGGTTGACAAAACCATCCAGAAGTTGAAGGATTCTGGGGAGTTGGACAAATTGATTGACGATGCTTTTAAAGCCTCTATCGAAAAATAGAAAGAAGGAAGAGAAATGAGTAAGGAAAAAGTCATTTTAGCCTATTCAGGTGGATTAGATACATCAGTTGCTATTACATGGTTAAAAAAAGACTATGATGTGATCGCTGTTTGTATGGATGTGGGTGAAGGAAAAGATTTGGAGTTCATCCACGATAAAGCTCTCAAGGTTGGGGCTGTTGAGTCTTATGTCATTGATGTTAAGGAAGAATTTGCTAACGACTATGTTTTAGTGGCCCTTCAGGCTCATGCCTACTACGAACAAAAGTACCCCTTGGTATCTGCTCTGAGTCGCCCTCTTATTTCAAAAAAACTCGTTGAAATAGCTCATCAGACGGGGGCAACCACAATTGCCCATGGTTGTACAGGCAAGGGAAACGACCAAGTTCGGTTTGAAGTCTCTATTGCAGCTTTGGATCCCAATCTAAAGGTAGTTGCGCCTGTTCGTGAGTGGAAATGGTCTCGTGAAGAAGAAATCCAATATGCAAAAGAAAACGGCGTTCCAGTTCCTGCTGACCTTGACAATCCTTACTCTGTCGATCAAAATCTTTGGGGACGTGCAAATGAATGTGGTGTTTTGGAAAACCCTTGGAACCAAGCGCCAGAAGAAGCATTTGGAATCACATCTTCGCCAGAAGAGGCACCAGACAGTCCAGAATTTATTGACATTGAGTTTAGTTGCGGGGTGCCTATCTCCCTCAATGGAGAGAAGATGAAAGTGGCTACTTTGATTCAAAAGCTAAATGAAATTGCGGGCAAACACGGTGTCGGTCGTATTGACCATGTGGAAAATCGTTTAGTCGGTATTAAGTCAAGAGAGATTTATGAGTGCCCAGGTGCGGTGACTTTATTGGCAGCTCATAAGGAGATTGAGGACTTGACTCTTGTGAGAGAAGTGGCTCATTTCAAACCTATTATCGAAAATGAGTTGTCCAATCTCATCTATAATGCCTTGTGGTTTAGCCCAGCAACTCAGGCTTTGATTGCCTATATCAAGGAGACACAGAAAGTTGTCAATGGAACTGCAAAAGTTAAACTCTACAAGGGGAACGCCCAGGTAGTGGCTCGGAAATCTCCAAATTCTCTTTACGATGAAAATTTGGCGACTTATACCAGTGCGGATACCTTTGACCAAGATGCGGCTGTTGGCTTTATCAAGCTTTGGGGGCTTCCGACTAAGGTTTATTCAGAAGTTCAGAAAAATGTTGAGTAGTGACGCGATAGAAAGGGACGACAGGATATGTCGAAAAATACAAAATTATGGGGTGGTCGATTTGAAGGCACTGTGGAAGATTGGGTAGAACAGTTCGGTGCGAGTATTTCCTTTGACCACCAGCTAGCAAAATTTGATTTGATGGGTTCCCTAGCTCATGTTCAAATGCTAGGACAGACCGGCATTTTGAGCTCGGAAGAGGCAGAGCAGATCCAAGATGGTCTGAAAGCTTTGTTGCGAGATTTAGAGGCAGGAGAGCTTCATTTTGATATTGCAAATGAAGATATTCATATGAATATGGAAGTGTTGCTGACAGAGAAAATCGGTCCTCTGGCTGGGAAACTACACACGGCTCGTTCTCGGAATGACCAAGTCGCAACAGATATGCACTTATATCTAAAGGAGCAGTTTGGCCATGTCTTGGATAAGTTGGCGAATCTGAACAGTGTTTTGCTGGATATGGCTGAACAACATGTGGAAACCATCATGCCAGGCTATACCCATTTGCAGCACGCCCAACCGATTAGTTTTGCCCACCATCTCATGGCTTATTACAATATGTTCCAAAGGGATAGCGAGCGCTTTGCATTTAACTTGAAGCATACGGACCTATCTCCCCTGGGTGCGGCTGCCTTGGCGGGGACAACTTTTCCAATCGATCGTCAATTATCGAGTGATTTATTGGGCTTTCAGCAACCCTATACCAATTCCTTGGACGCAGTGAGTGACCGTGATTTTATCTTGGAATTTCTATCAAATGCCAGCATTTTGATGATGCATATGAGCCGTTTTTGTGAAGAAATCATCAATTGGTGCAGTTTTGAGTATCAGTACATTAGCTTGTCTGATAGCTTTTCAACGGGTTCGTCTATCATGCCCCAGAAGAAAAATCCTGATATGGCCGAATTGATTCGAGGGAAGACAGGCCGAGTTTACGGGAACTTGCTTGGACTATTGACCGTCATGAAGTCTTTGCCTCTGGCCTATAATAAGGATTTGCAAGAGGACAAGGAAGGCATGTTTGATACAGTAGACACGATTTTGAATTCTCTGGATGTGTTGGCAGGTATGCTATCGAGCATGCAGGTTAATCAGGCCAAAATGCAGCAATCTACAGAGAATGATTTTTCGAATGCGACCGAACTGGCAGATTATTTGGCTGAAAAAGGCCTCCCTTTTAGAGAAGCGCATGAAATAGTAGGGAAATTGGTTCTAGACTCTATCAAGCATGGTAAAAATATCCAAGATTGGGATTTGAAGGAGTTGCAAGTCTACCATCCCTTGATTGAAGAGGATATTTATATCTACTTGCGTCCAGAAACTGCTGTTCAGAGACGGAATTCCTTAGGAGGAACTGGCTTTGAGCAAGTGAAATACCAGATAGAACAAGCGAAGAAAGAACTTAAAGGGGAAAATTGATTCGTTTGCAAAGGAAGAAAGAGAGGTTGAGATGATTTATCAGCCTCTTTCTTGTCTTCTCTAACCAAGCGTGTTATAATGAATACTGCTCAAGCGACCTTCAATCGTTGAAGCACACACGACCTTCAATCGTGAATAAACGAATAGATGGGAGACTTACCATGAGTGATAACTCTAAAACACGTGTTGTTGTGGGGATGAGTGGTGGTGTTGATTCGTCGGTGACGGCTCTCTTGCTCAAGGAGCAGGGCTACGATGTGATCGGTATCTTCATGAAGAACTGGGATGACACAGACGAAAACGGCGTCTGTACGGCGACCGAGGATTACAAGGATGTGGCTGCGGTGGCAGACCAGATCGGCATTCCCTACTACTCTGTTAATTTTGAAAAAGAGTACTGGGACCGCGTCTTTGAGTATTTCCTAGCGGAATACCGTGCGGGGCGCACGCCAAATCCAGATGTTATGTGCAACAAGGAAATCAAGTTCAAGGCCTTTTTGGACTATGCCATGACCTTGGGTGCAGATTATGTAGCGACTGGGCATTATGCTCGAGTGGCGCGTGATGAGGACGGGACAGTTCACATGCTTCGTGGCGTGGACAATGGCAAGGATCAGACCTATTTCCTCAGCCAACTTTCTCAAGAACAACTCCAAAAAACCATGTTCCCACTGGGGCATTTGGAAAAGCCTGAAGTTCGCAGACTAGCAGAAGAAGCTGGACTTGCGACTGCCAAGAAGAAAGATTCGACAGGGATTTGCTTTATCGGAGAAAAGAACTTTAAAAACTTTCTCAGCAACTACCTGCCAGCTCAGCCTGGTCGCATGATGACTGTGGATGGTCGCGATATGGGGGAGCATGCAGGTATGATGTATTATACGATTGGTCAGCGTGGTGGACTCGGTATCGGTGGGCAACACGGCGGTGACAATGCACCGTGGTTCGTTGTCGGAAAAGACCTAAGCAAGAATATCCTCTATGTAGGCCAAGGATTCTACCATGACTCGCTTATGTCAACAAGCCTAGAAGCCAGTCAAGTCCACTTTACTCGTAACATGCCAGAGGAATTTACACTAGAATGTACAGCTAAATTCCGCTACCGTCAGCCTGATTCTAAGGTGACAGTACATGTCAAAGGAGATAAGGCAGAAGTTATCTTTGCGGAACCGCAACGCGCAATCACACCAGGACAGGCGGTTGTCTTTTATGATGGCGATGAGTGTCTCGGTGGCGGTTTGATTGATAATGCTTATCGAGATGGACAAGTTTGTCAGTACATTTAGATTGACAAATTTTCTCAATTTGCTACAATAATAAAAGCAATAGAAATGATGGTCAAAGCTCATGGATGTTGCAGGCTTTTTTGTCCTGCACTTCTTTGGAGTTTTGACTGTTTTTGTGTCGTTTAAGAGAAAGGACAAAAATGACTCAACCAGACTTTCGGACAAAAGTGGGAAATACTGTTTTTGGTGTTCGGGCGACAGCCTTGATTCTCCAAAATGGCAAACTTCTAGTCGCCAAAGATAAGGGCAAGTATTACACTATCGGCGGTGCGATTCAAGTCAATGAAAGCACGGAAGACGCGGTAGTCCGTGAAGTGAAGGAAGAACTAGGTGTCAAAGCTCAAGCTGGACAGCTAGCTTTCGTGGTTGAAAATCGTTTTGAAGAAGATGGTGTCTATTGGCACAACATCGAGTTTCATTATCTGGTGGACTTGCTTGAGGATGCCCCATTGACCATGCAGGAAGACGAAAAAATGCAGCCTTGTGAGTGGATTGACTTGGATGAACTCCAGAATATCCAGCTAGTTCCAGCCTTTTTAAAAACAGCCCTACCAGATTGGGACGGCCAACTAAGACACATTCATCTTGAGGAATAGGAGAGAAAATGACTTATAATTTTACGGAAGAATACGATATTATTGTAGTCGGTGCGGGGCACGCTGGGGTGGAGGCATCTCTAGCTGCTAGCCGTATGGGCTGTAAGGTCTTGCTTGCGACCATCAACATTGAAATGCTGGCTTTCATGCCATGCAATCCCTCTATCGGAGGTTCTGCCAAGGGGATTGTCGTGCGTGAAGTCGATGCCCTCGGTGGCGAGATGGCCAAGACCATTGACAAGACTTACATCCAGATGAAGATGCTCAATACTGGGAAAGGTCCAGCTGTCCGTGCCCTTCGTGCGCAAGCTGACAAGGAGCTTTACTCTAAGGAGATGCGCAAGACAGTTGAAAATCAAGAAAATCTGACCCTTCGTCAAACCATGATTGATGAGATTTTGGTGGAAGATGACAAGGTTGTCGGTGTTCGTACAGCTACCCATCAAGAGTATGGAGCAAAAGCGGTTATTGTAACCACAGGAACAGCCCTCCGCGGAGAAATCATCATTGGAGATCTCAAGTACTCGTCTGGCCCTAACCACAGTCTGGCTTCGATTAACCTAGCTGACAACCTCAAGGAGCTGGGCCTTGAAATTGGTCGTTTCAAGACAGGAACACCTCCACGTGTCAAGGCTTCTTCTATCAATTACGACGTGACAGAGATTCAGCCAGGGGACGAAGCGCCAAATCACTTCTCATATACTTCACGTGATGAGGACTATGTCAAGGATCAAGTGCCATGCTGGTTGACCTATACCAATGGTACCAGTCATGAAATTATCCAAAATAACCTCCATCGTGCGCCTATGTTTACAGGTGTGGTCAAGGGAGTGGGACCTCGTTACTGTCCGTCGATTGAGGACAAGATTGTTCGCTTTGCGGACAAGGAACGTCACCAACTCTTCCTTGAGCCAGAAGGGCGCAATACAGAGGAAGTCTATGTTCAGGGTCTTTCAACCAGTCTACCTGAGGATGTCCAACGTGATTTGGTTCATTCCATCAAAGGTTTGGAAAATGCTGAAATGATGCGTACTGGTTATGCCATTGAGTACGACATGGTCTTGCCACACCAGTTGCGTGCGACTCTGGAAACCAAGAAAATCTCAGGACTCTTTACTGCTGGTCAGACAAATGGAACGTCAGGTTACGAAGAAGCTGCTGGCCAAGGGATTATCGCTGGTATCAATGCGGCTCTAAAAATACAAGGCAAACCTGAGTTGATTTTGAAGCGCAGCGACGGTTATATTGGGGTCATGATTGATGACTTGGTGACCAAGGGAACTATTGAACCCTATCGTCTCTTGACCAGTCGTGCTGAATACCGTCTCATCCTCCGTCATGACAATGCTGATATGCGTTTGACAGAGATGGGGCGCGAGATTGGCCTCGTTGATGATGAACGCTGGGATCGTTTTGAAATCAAGAAAAATCAATTTGACAATGAAATGAAGCGCCTAGACAGTATCAAACTCAAGCCAGTCAAAGAAACCAATGCTAAGGTTGAGGAAATGGGCTTCAAGCCGTTGACAGATGCGGTGACAGCCAAAGAATTCCTTCGCCGTCCAGAAGTTTCTTACCAAGATGTGGTGGCCTTCATCGGACCAGCTGCTGAGGACTTGGATGACAAGATTATCGAATTGATTGAAACAGAAATCAAGTACGAAGGCTATATTTCCAAAGCTATGGACCAGGTTGCCAAGATGAAACGCATGGAAGAAAAACGCATTCCAGCCAATATTGACTGGGATGACATTGATTCTATCGCGACAGAAGCTCGTCAGAAGTTCAAACTCATCAATCCAGAAACCATCGGCCAAGCTAGCCGTATTTCGGGAGTAAACCCAGCAGATATTTCTATTTTGATGGTGTATTTGGAAGGTAAAAATCGTAGTATTTCTAAAAATCAAGAAAAAAAAGCATAGAGAAAAACAGCTCCGAAGACGGGGCTGTTTTTTTTGACTTGTATTCAATGAAAATCAAAGAGTATTATTCTTCATCTGGCGTGAGGATCATAGGGATAATAATCGGCTCACGTTCTGTATTTTCATAGAGGAAAGGACGAATAGCGTTGACAATGGCACCATTGACAGATTGCACGCTAGCATCTTTGTTCTTCAGCGCGATACGAATAGCATTGAAGAGGATGCGCTGGCTTTGGCGAATCAAGTCTCCAGATTCTCTCATGTAGACAAAGCCTCGGCTGAGGATATCTGGACCAGACAAGATCATTTTAGACTTGAAGTCAACAGTTGCGACTGCTAGAACGACACCATCTTCAGATAGATCTCTGCGGTCTTTGAGGACAGCCGCACCGATTTCACCGATACGATTTCCATCAACATAGATGTCTTGGGCATTGAAATGACCTGCGATACGAGCTGAGTCAGCAGTAAGGGCAAGCACATCACCATTGCTCATGATAAAGATATTGTCCTTCTCGACACCCGTATCCACCGCTAGTCCAGCATGGACTTTCTGCATGCGGTATTCACCGTGGACAGGCATGAAGTATTTCGGCTTGATCAAACGGAGCATGAGTTTTTGCTCTTGCTGACCACCGTGTCCAGAGGTGTGGATATTGTTAATCTTACCGTGGATGACTTCGACACCAGCTTCAGAAATGATGTTAATCAACTTGTTGACGCTAGTCGTGTTTCCAGGGATTGGGCTAGAAGAGAAGATAACAGTATCGCCGGGTTGGAGTTGCACCTGACGGTGGGTTCCGTTAGCGATACGAGAGAGGGCTGCCATCGGCTCGCCTTGACTACCTGTACAGAGGATCAGAACCTCGCCTGCAGGATAATCTTTGATTTCATTTGGCTCGATAAAGGTTCCCTTAGGAGCTTTGATGTAGCCAAGCTCGATCCCGTTGACAATGGCCTTTTCCATAGAACGACCAAAGACCGCAATCTTGCGTCCAGTCTTAACAGCAGCATCTGTTGCTTGCTGGAGACGGAAGATATTTGAGGCAAAGGATGCAAAGATGATACGTCCTTCGATGCCTTGGATGATCTTCATGATGGACTGACCAACGACTTTTTCAGAGTTGGTAAAGGTTGGTACTTCTGCATTCGTCGAGTCAGACAGGAGACAGAGTACGCCTTCTTCACCAAGGGCTGCCATACGGTGCAAGTCCGCTGGTTCCCCAACTGGAGTAAAGTCAAACTTAAAGTCACCCGTACAGACGATTTTACCGTGAGGAGTATGAATGACAATCCCCAAAGGCTCTGGAATGGAGTGAGTAGTTCTAAAGAAAGTTGCCTTGAGATTTTTAAAGGTCAACTCAGTGTTGTGGTTGATTTCGTAAAGTTTGGCGTTGCGCAAGAGGCCGTGTTCTTCGAGTTTTCCACGGATCAAAGCCAGGGCAAGTGGTCCAGCGTAAATAGGGACATTTGCTTGCTTGAGCAGGAAAGGAATCCCACCGATGTGGTCCTCGTGTCCGTGTGTAATCAAAACAGCCTTGACGCGGTCGATATTGTCCACGATGTAAGAGTAATCAGGAATGACATAGTCGATACCCAGCAAGTCATCTTCTGGGAATTTAATCCCAGCATCGACGATAATAATCTCGTCTTGGTATTCAATTCCGTATGTGTTTTTTCCGATTTCTCCCAGACCACCGATGGCAAAAACGCCGACTTCTTCAGGTTTAAGAGTGTAGGCCATATTAGAACTCCGTAATCTCGAAAGCGCCAGTTTCTTTTTCGTAATCTAGCAATTTGTCAGACAAGAGTTCGATGAACTCGATGTTGTACTCTGGGCGGTTTTCTTCGACAAGTTGGCGAGCAGCGATACGGCCCTCAAGTTCTGAGTTGGCATCGATGTCTAGGTAAAGTGAGCGTGTTGTTTCACGACGTGGGCTACGTTCTTTTGTTTCTTGATAAAAAACTTTGTAAATCATATAGTTCCTTTCTATTTACAGGTCAGCTTATTCCAAACTTTTAGCAGAGATTTGCTTGATTTCATTCCATTTTGTGTCTAGATTGACCTTGATTCGTTACAATTATTTCAATTATACCACAAAATGAAAAATTAGTAAAAGACGGAAATGGAGAAAGTCTGGAGGGGAAGAAGGAGCAAAAAGACAGGTAGGATTTGGTCGGAGAGCGCTTAGGTGTTATAATGAAAGGGGGAATCTAAAGAGATAGTAGATTTGAGGAAGAATATAGTTCTAGTTTCATTAATCGTTGGTGTAGATGGTTGGGGCAGAATGATATCTTTGAAAAAAGAAAAAGCCCTTGAGAAATCTCGAGAGCAACCAAAAAGGCTGAGACAAAACTCGGGGATTTTCCTGGAGCAGTCCAGATGGCAGCACCTCTACCTGAAGCGAATGCATCGCAACCTTTGAATGACTTGTCACCAAATCAAACTCGATCTCAGCCTTTACTTAATTCTATCATCTATGAGGCTAAGAAGTCAATCTATAAGTATAACGATGTAGACATAGCATGGAGTGGAGCGCTTACTAAAAGGTAAAGACAAGCACTTAATTTAAGAGTAAGCAAAAAGAGAGGACCAATGGTAGTCAGGGGTCTTTGCAGCTCAAAGCTGAGGGCAGTCCCACACCCGTACCAGAAGTTGGTACCTTTGAACGCTCTGTCACCAGTCGCCCTACATTATCCTCCCAATATTTATACTTTACTATAACTTACTGAGTGAATCAACTTTAAAAGCATCAAAAAGCTCCTGACCGAAGTCAAGAGCCATCTAACACTTGGGGCGAATTGTTCAATCGCAATTTCAGTTCTTTAGAAACCAAAGTTTCAGGGATAGCACTGCAACCCGAAGAGTCAACAACTCAACCTGATTTTCCTACCAGTGTTGAATTACATTTTAACATTGATAGACCAACACTGTCAACAGTTTATATAAAAATAGCAATACCAAAAGGAGGATTAAGAATGTTTAGTTTGTTTGAATTTGCAGTAGGGGTTCGCCTCTTGATGTTTGTAGTCTTTGTAGCCTGTGTCTATGGGGGGAATGCCCTGTTTGTTCATCTGGAACACCGCAAAACAAAATTCCTTTGGAAGCTTGCTTTTGTGACGCTCTATTCAATTTTTCTCCTCCTGGTCACCTATGTTGTCTGGCTCGTTTTCTACTTTGGTTTAAATGCCTAAAGTCAATTATTCCTCTAGATATACAGAGAATCCACCTCGTCTTTAGATGGGATGGACTTTTTCTATTTTTAGTTGATATCTTTATTTTTACGACGATGTTCTTTCGTATCAAAAATCGAGTTGAAACATAAATGCTTGCTCCAAATTTTTTACAAAGAACTTTTCAATTTCCTTGTTCACTTTTCTATTCAAAAAAGCTACAACTTTTTTGAATTTTTTGTGCAGAATTGCTTGTTTAAGTGGCAGGCACTTTTGTTTGGAAATAAAGAAAATTCCCATGCGCTGGCTTTTGTAGTATAATAGTAAACAGACAAAAAGATAGGAATGTGTTATGAAAGTATTAGCTTTTGATACGTCCAGCAAGGCTCTTTCTCTAGCCATTTTAGAGGACAAGCAGGTTCTTGCCGAGATGACGATTAATATCAAGAAGAATCACAGTATTACCCTCATGCCAGCCATCGATTTTTTGATGGCAAGTTTGGATTGGACACCCAAGGATTTGGATCGAATCGTGGTAGCTGAAGGACCAGGTAGCTACACAGGTTTGCGAATCGCGGTAGCAACTGCCAAGACCTTGGCTCATACCCTGAACATTGAGTTAGTTGGTGTGTCTAGTTTGCTGGCTTTAGTTCCAGAGCAGGTGGAGGGTTTGGTCATTCCTGTCATGGATGCCCGCCGCAATAATGTCTATGCTGGCTTTTACCAGTCTGGTCAGGCTGTGTGGCCGGAAGCTCATCTGCCTTTGGCAGAGGTTTTGGAAATAGCTGGCGCTGCTAACCAGTCAGTCACCTTTGTCGGAGAGACAGCAGATTTTACGGAGCAGATTGAAGTGGCTCTTCCTCAGGCTACCCTTCAGCCAACTTTGCCAAACGCGGCGGCTGTTGGTCGTCTCGGTTTAGACCTGCCTTCCCAGTCCATTCATGACTTTGTTCCTAACTATCTCAAGCGTGTTGAGGCTGAGGAAAACTGGCTCAAGAACCATACCGAGTCTGGTGAGTCCTACATTAAACGTCTATGATAGAAATCAAAAGAATCCAAAGACAGCCTGACCTGGCTCAAGCAATCTACGCTGTTATGGTAACAGTTTACCCAGTCAGTCCTTGGGCACTGGAACAAATCCAAGCAGACCTGTCCCAAGACCAGACTTGGTACGCTCTAGCTTATGATGGGGCAGAAGTGATTGGCTTTCTAGCCGTTCAGGAGAATCTCTTTGAAGCAGAAGTCTTGCAGATTGCTGTACTGCCTAGCTATCAGGGTCAGGGAATTGCGTCAGCCTTGTTTGCTCAATTGCCAGCGGATAAGGAGATTTTCCTCGAAGTCAGAAAGTCAAACCAACGAGCGCAAGCATTTTACAAGAAAGAAAAGATGGCGGTCATCGCTGAGCGAAAGGCCTACTACCATGACCCAGTCGAGGACGCCATCATCATGAAGAGAGAAATAGATGAAGGATAGATATATTTTAGCATTTGAGACATCCTGTGATGAGACCAGTGTTGCCGTACTGAAAAACGATGACGAGCTCTTGTCCAATGTCATTGCGAGTCAAATTGAGAGTCACAAGCGTTTTGGGGGCGTAGTACCAGAAGTAGCTAGTCGTCACCATGTCGAGGTTATTACAGCCTGCATCGAGGAGGCGCTAGCAGAAGCAGGGATTACCGAAGCGGATGTGACAGCTGTTGCCGTTACTTATGGACCTGGATTGGTTGGAGCACTGCTAGTTGGTTTGTCAGCTGCCAAGGCCTTTGCTTGGGCTCAAGGACTTCCGCTGATCCCCGTGAATCACATGGCGGGTCACCTCATGGCAGCTCAAAGCGTGGAGCCTTTGGAGTTTCCCTTGCTAGCCCTCTTGGTCAGCGGTGGGCACACGGAGTTGGTCTATGTTTCTGAGGCTGGGGATTATAAGATTGTTGGGGAAACGCGGGATGATGCAGTTGGTGAGGCCTATGATAAGGTCGGCCGTGTCATGGGCTTGACCTATCCAGCAGGTCGCGAGATTGATGAGCTAGCTCATCAAGGGCAAGATATTTATGATTTCCCTCGTGCCATGATTAAGGAGGACAATCTAGAGTTTTCATTCTCAGGTTTGAAGTCTGCCTTTATCAATCTTTACCACAATGCCGAGCAAAAGGGAGAAAGCTTGTCCAAGGAAGACCTGTCAGCATCTTTCCAAGCAGCAGTCATGGATATTCTCATGGCCAAAACCAAGAAGGCTTTGGGAAAATATCCTGTTAAAACCCTAGTCGTGGCCGGTGGCGTGGCAGCTAATAAAGGGCTCAGAGAACGTCTAGCAGCCGAAATCACAGATGTCAAGGTTATCATCCCACCTCTACGCCTTTGCGGAGACAATGCAGGTATGATTGCCTATGCTAGCGTTAGCGAGTGGAATAAAGAAAACTTTGCAGGCTTGGACCTCAACGCCAAACCAAGCCTCGCCTTTGATACTATAGAATAAAGAGTCAGCTTTGAGCTGGCTTTTTTGATAAAATATTTTATAATATGCTAAAAAAGTAAAAATTTTTACGAATAGAAAAGTGAAGTGAGTTGATAAGGGAGTAAGGAGATGATTGAAAAACAAGAATTGGGAGAATTTTACAAGGAATTGCGGCTGGCGAGGAAACTCAAGCAGTCAGATGTGGCTTGTGAGGGCCTGACAGCATCCCAGTTATCCAAGTTTGAACTGGGACAGTCTATGCTGTCTGCGGATAAACTGATACTAGCAATCCAAGGTATAAATGTGACCTTTGATGAGTTTGGGCACAAGCTTAATAGCTATCAAGAATCCCCACATATGCGATTTGGACGAAAAGTTGTAGATCGCTTTGCCCATCAAGATATAGCAGGTTTAGAGCAACTATTAGAGAAGGTCGAGCAGGAACAAATGGCACAGACTTATCGTCGTTTGAATGCTATTGTGATTAAAAACGCTATCCATTCTCTGGATAAAAACTATCTGCTAGAAGAGGAGGATAGCGAGTTTTTGACTAGCTACCTCTATGCTATCGAGTCTTGGACCTGGTTTGAACTTTATCTTTTTTGCAATACCATGCCCTTCTTGAGCAATCAAGATTTGATCTTTTTATCTACCTCTTTACTTGAAAAATCCAAGGAATTTAAAGAGTTGGTACACAATCTATTGTATATGAAAAGTGGCTTTCTGAATATCATATCAGAACTCATAGAGCGTAAACTTTTCTCCTATATCCCAATCTTTGAGGCCGAGTTGGGGAGCATGCTCCGACCATACGATGTTTTTGAGAGATTATTGTGGCAATTTTTAAAGAAATTGAGTGTTTTTCTTCAAACCAAAGGAGGTAATCAAAAAGAGATTGAAAGCTATCTCCAATCTCTACAAGTATTAGAAAATCCACAATTAACCGCCCTTTTTGAATTACGCTTCCAACAATACAAAGAGCTTATCGATTAGTTAGAAAAGGTGAAATGATAATAATATCAGCAACGATTGTCAATAATGTTAAGACTTGTTTCTTCATTTTGTATCCTCCTATCTAATAGTAACCATATTATATCAGTGAAAGAGTCAATTCTATAAAAATCGCAAATGTGAAATTTCTATAAGAAAAAATATCAAATATGCGATTTTCTAAAATGTGGTGATTTCCGTGTTATACTATCCTTGTAAATCATTTGAAGCAAATCCTAGGTCGCAGGAGTGGTTTACAAATAAAAATAATTGAAGGAGTGTAAATGATGTTGAATTTACAATATGCAGAAACAATGGAACTGACAGAAGCTGAGTTGGAGAAGGTTTACGGTGGAGATTTTGTGTATACTGCCAATATCCCAGGAGGAGGTGGTGGAACTGCTCTACCGATTTGGGGAGGTGGAGGTATTGGACCAAGCCCTTACGGAGCTTTTGATTGGATGAAAGGACTCTGGGCAGGCTTGGCTGAAAGAAGACGTAAATAAAACTTAAAAGGATCAACTATGAAAAGGAAAGAAACGAAATTTTATTTAGGGACAATTTTGGTACTCGTGTCCTATTACTCGATTTTTAATCTTGTAGCAAAATTAGACTCAGTGAACCAGTTATCCGATTTTGGATTTTATGGGATTCAAATTTTACTTATAATAATTGAGGGAATTACTGCTACTAAGGTTCTTGTCAAGAGTCAACGTTGGAAAGATTATGGTCGCTTCGAGTTTCGTTGGCCCTATCTAGTTATCTTCTTTCTTTCCTTTATATTGATGTTTTTGTGGGTAAATATAACGACTCAGATCTTCCCCAGTACGCAAAATGGGAGTGCAATAGTGAAAGAAGCAGCTAATTTGACAGGAATTAGTTACTTTGTAACGCGCATTCTCTATGGCAGTCTCATTGCTCCGATAGTTGAAGAATTGGTCTTTCGTGGGCTTCTGATGACAGCACTATCTAAATTGAAAAAGTACTATATAGATGTCATCGTTTCCTCCACTCTCTTTAGTCTCATTCATGTTTTGCAGTATGGATGGGTGTTAACAGACTTCATCATTTATGCTGGAGCAAGTCTGCTACTCTGTATATTTTTTCGTTATACACGTTCAGTTTATTGGTCAATAGCACTCCACATCTTGTGGAATAGCTTTTTAATCATCGTGAGCTTATTGGTGTTTGGCTACTAGATTTAGCAGAAATATTTACATCACATAGATAAGGCTGACTTCCCAGTCTTTTTCTTATCTCCAATATCTAATAATAGTCCTTGTTCAATTCCTTGTTACCTTAAATGAAAAAGTAATTTTAGAATCTAACCACGGAATCTGACTCTATCAAAGTTTGTCAATCATAGACTTTTTTTGTATAGTAGAAATATGAAGTTTAATAAAATAGTCAGTAGTCTGCTTGCTCTTGGAGCTTTACTCATGCTTTTATCAGCTTGCCAGAATATCAAAAAGACACAACTGGTCTTGTTTGAATCCCTTTCGTTCGGTATGTCTCCTAAATCTTTTGAAGAAGGATTGGGAAAGGCTAGCGAGGTGGAGGAAGAAGAGGAAATGGCCTATCGCGACACTTGGCGTGCAGAAGACCCTTATTTCTATAAAACAGGCCGCCTTTTCTATCACTATGAACAGATTACTTTGAAAGGCTATACTGGTCGAGCAACCTTTACATTTTCAAAATCACATCACTTGGAAACAGTAGCGGCTTATTTTCCCCGTTTCCTCAAAAGCTGAGCAGCAAGCATTGCTCGATACCTTATCCCAGAATGTAAAAACAGAACTTGAAGCTCTTCCAGATTACCAGTCTATGACCACTGATCCGGTAGGACTATACGATGACGGTTATCGCTACAAGGTCAAGTTAAAAGGACAACAGTGGGAACTCTGGGTTGATGTCTATCCAACAGAAAATAAATATGCTACAGACACAGAAACCGATAAGTATACTATCCGAGTGGATCAATTTCTTATGTATCCATGATACTCCCTCTTCAGCACTTTTTGCTGACAATAAGTTTCGAATCCGAAACTTTTTTCTCTTCTTTGAATATGTTATAATAGTCCGTGCTGTAGCTGTGATGATGAACAGCCTCAATTGGAGAGAATATGAGGAGAAGGATGAAAGAAAAAGGATTTTGGGAAGGTGTTCAGGCAGCCATGCCGACTGCTCTTGGCTATGTCAGCATTGGTCTAGCCTGTGGGATTATTGGTGCGCCTTATGTGACACCTGTTGAGATGGGCTTGATGAGCCTCTTTGTTTATGCTGGGAGCGCCCAGTTTGCTATGTTGGCACTGATTGCGGTACAAGCGCCTGTGGCAGCTATTGCTATGACGGTCTTTTTGATCAACTTGCGACTCTTTTTGCTGAGCTTGCATGCATCGACCTATTTCCGTCATACTAGTCTTTGGCAAAATATCGGCATGTCCAGTCTCCTGACAGATGAGACCTATGGGGTTTTGATGGGAGAATTAGCCCATACAGACAAGGTCCATCCTATGTGGATGCACGGGAACAATCTCAATAGTTATGTAGCCTGGTTTATTGGGACAGTTGCGGGGACAGCTTTAGGTGGGCTTCTTCCAAATCCTGAGGTCTTTGGCTTGGACTTTGCCCTTGTTGGGATGTTTATCGGGATTTTTACTTCACAATTTCAGATTATGCAAAGACGGGTTCCTGTACGGAATCTGCTGCTGATTCTTGCAGTTGTTGCGGTGTCTTTCTTTTTGCTCTTGATAGTAGTGTCTCAGTCACTAGCTGTTCTGTTTGCGACCTTGCTAGGTTGTACCATGGGGGTGGTCTTAGATGGTCAGTAAGTATATTTTAATGGCAATCGTCTTTTCTGGATTAGTGACTTGGATTCCCCGCATGATTCCCTTCATCTTGGTCAAGTACAAGGGGTTGCCAGCTATCGTCGAGCGGTTTTTGAAGTTTTTGCCTGTTTCCATTATTTTTGCCTTGATCCTTTCAAGCGTAGTGACTGGAAAGGTTGGCAGCCTTCCCCAGATCAAATGGCTGGACTTTTTAGCAGTCTTTCCAACGGCTTGGATAGCCTTTCGCTACCGCAATCTAGTGGGTACGGTTCTTTTTGGAGTGGTCTTGATTGCAGTCTTGCGTCTAGTCTTTTAGTCAGCCATAAAAAAAACCTATCACCGAGATAGATATCATATAATGGCAAAAAAAAATATTTTCTGTTAAGATAGTAAAGTATTCTATTTTGGAGGAAATGACATGAAAAAAATCGTCAAATATTCATCTCTTGCTGCTCTAGGACTTGTTGCCGCAGGTGTACTAGCAGCTTGCTCAGGCGGAGATAAGAAAGATACTGCAACTAGCGAAGCAGCATCTGGTAAGAAAGAAATTATCGTTGCAACCAATGCTTCACCAAAACCATTTAACTACGAAGAAAATGGCGAGTTGACTGGTTATGAGATTGAAGTAGTCCGTGCTATCTTTAAAGACTCTGACAAATACAATGTCAAGTTTGAAAAGACAGAGTGGTCAGGTGTCTTTGCAGGCCTTGATAGCGATCGCTACCAAATGGCGGTTAACAATATCAGCTATACCAAAGAACGTGCTGAAAAGTACCTTTATGCAGCACCAACTGCTAAAAACCCTAACGTTCTCGTTGTGAAGAAAGACGACGACAGCATCAAGTCACTTGATGATATCGGAGGCAAGTCTACTGAGGTCGTTCAAGGGACAACATCAGCTAAACAGCTAGAAGATTATAACAAACAACACGCAGATAATCCAACTGTTCTTAACTACACTAAAGCGGACTTCCAACAAATCATGTCTCGTTTGAGCGATGGTCAGTTTGACTACAAGATTTTTGATAAAATCGGTGTTGAAACAGTTATCAAGAACCAAGGTTTGGACAACTTGAAAGTCATTGAACTTCCAAGCGACCAACAACCTTACGTTTACCCACTTCTTGCTAAAGGTCAAGATGAGTTGAAATCATTTGTAGACAAACGTATCCAAGAACTCTACAAAGACGGAACTCTTGAAAAATTGTCTAAACAGTTCTTCGGGGACACTTACCTCCCAGCAGAAGCTGATATCAAATAGTCGTATGAAATCATCCAGTCTGAGAAAGGCGGATGATTTCTCAATTTTTAGGTATATAGTTTCAAACTATATGTCTGCCTATCTAATAACAATTTGCTAAATCAAATAAAGTATGAGATACTATTACGGTATTATTTTTAAAGGAGATAGAATCATGAAAATTAAAAAATGGCTCGGTGTAGCAGCTCTTGCTACAGTCGCAGGTTTGACTCTTGCAGCTTGCGGAAATTCAGAAAAGAAAGCTGACAACGAAACAGTTGTCAAAATCGCAACAGTTAACCGTAGTGGTTCTGAAGAAGCACGTTGGGACAAGATTCAAGAATTGGTCAAAAAAGACGGCATTACCTTGAAATTTACAGAGTTCACAGACTACTCACAACCAAACAAGGCAACTGCTGATGGCGAAGTAGACTTGAATGCTTTCCAACACTACAACTTCTTGAACAACTGGAACAAAGAAAACGGGAAAGACCTTGTAGCGATTGCAGATACCTACATCTCACCAATCCGCCTATACTCAGGTAAAAATGGGGAAGAAAACAAGTACACCAAAGTGGAAGAAATCCCAGATAACGGTGAAATCGCCGTACCAAACGATGCAACAAACGAAAGCCGTGCACTTTACTTGCTTCAATCAGCTGGTTTGATCAAATTGGATGTTTCTGGAACTGCACTTGCAACAGTTGCTAACATCACAGAAAATCCAAAGAACTTGAAGATTACTGAATTGGACGCTAGCCAAACAGCTCGTTCATTGTCATCAGTTGATGCTGCCGTTGTAAACAATACCTTCGTTACAGAAGCAAAATTGGACTACAAGAAAGCACTCTTCAAAGAACAAGCTGATGAAAACTCAAAACAATGGTACAACATCATTGTTGCGAAAAAAGATTGGGAATCATCACCTAAGGCTGATGCCATCAAGAAAATTATCGCAGCTTACCACACTGATGAAGTGAAAAAAGTTATCGAAGAAACATCAGACGGTTTGGACCAACCAGTTTGGTAATAAGACACAGGGAGGTGGGAGAGAGTTTCCACCTCTTGCTTTTGTATAGAGAGTTGATTTTAAAGAGGCACTTGTGGTCGTTCTGAAGACACAAGTAGGTAGTAGAAAGAGAGAGAAAATGGTTTTTCCTAGCGAACAAGAGCAGATTGAAAAATTTGAGAAGGATCATGTTGCTCAGCATTATTTTGAAGTCTTGCGCACCTTGATTTCCAAGAAATCAGTCTTTGCCCAACAGGTTGGACTCAAGGAGGTCGCAAACTATCTGGGTGAGATTTTCAAGCGTGTAGGGGCTGAAGTGGAGATTGATGAGAGCTATACGGCTCCCTTTGTCATGGCGCATTTCAAGAGTTCGCGTCCGGATGCCAAGACCTTGATCTTCTATAATCACTATGACACCGTGCCAGCGGATGGCGACCAGGTGTGGACAGAGGATCCTTTTACCCTTTCTGTGCGAAATGGCTTTATGTATGGGCGTGGGGTTGACGACGACAAAGGCCACATCACAGCTCGTTTGAGTGCTTTGAGAAAGTATATGCAGCACCATGATGACCTGCCTGTCAATATCAGCTTTATCATGGAGGGAGCAGAGGAGTCTGCTTCCATGGATCTAGATAAGTATTTAGAGAAACACGCAGACAAACTTCGTGGAGCGGACTTGCTAGTCTGGGAACAAGGAACCAAGAACGCCTTGGAACAGCTGGAAATCTCTGGCGGAAACAAGGGAATTGTAACCTTTGATGCTAAGGTGAAGAGTGCGGATGTGGATATCCACTCGAGTTATGGTGGTGTCGTGGAGTCAGCTCCATGGTATCTTATCCAGGCCTTAAGTAGCCTACGTGCAGCAGATGGACGTATCTTAGTAGAAGGCCTGTACGAGGATGTTCAAGAGCCAAATAAACGAGAGCTAGCCTTGGTGGATACTTACGCCCAACGCAATCCAGAGGAAATTAGTCGCATTTATGGTTTGGAATTACCTCTCTTACAAGAGGATCGTGCAGCCTTTCTAAAACGGTTCTTTTTCGAGCCAGCCCTTAATATCGAAGGGATTCAGTCAGGTTATCAAGGGCAAGGGGTTAAAACGATTTTGCCAGCAGAAGCCAGTGCTAAGTTAGAAGTTCGTTTGGTTCCTGGCTTAGAACCGCATGATGTTCTGGAAAAAATTCGGAAACAGCTAGACAAAAATGGCTTTGATAAGGTAGAATTATACTATACCTTGGGAGAGATGAGTTATCGAAGCGATATGAGCGCGCCGGCCATTCTCAATGTGATCGAGTTGGCCAAGAAATTCTATCCACAGGGCGTTTCAGTCTTGCCGACCACAGCGGGGACAGGACCTATGCATACGGTCTTTGATGCCTTAGAGGTACCCATGGTGGCCTTCGGTCTAGGAAATGCCAATAGCCGAGACCATGGTGGAGATGAAAACGTGCGAATCGCCGATTACTACACCCATATTGAATTAGTAGAGGAGCTGATTAGAAGCTATGAGTAGAGATATTATCAAGTTAGATCAGATCGATGTGACTTTTCACCAAAAGAAGAGAACCATCACAGCGGTCAAGGATGTGACCATTCACATCCAAGAAGGGGATATCTACGGTATCGTTGGATATTCTGGAGCGGGGAAATCAACCCTTGTACGGGTGATTAACCTCTTGCAAAAGCCATCTGCTGGGAAAATTACCATTGATGACGATGTGATTTTTGATGGTAAGGTCACTTTGACGGCGGAACAGTTACGTCGGAAACGTCAAGATATCGGGATGATTTTCCAACACTTTAATCTTATGAGCCAGAAAACGGCCGAGGAGAATGTGGCCTTTGCCCTTAAACATTCTGGACTCAGCAAGGAAGAAAAGAAAGCTAAAGTAGCCAAGTTGTTAGACTTGGTTGGCTTGGCGGATCGTGCTGAAAACTACCCTTCACAACTATCAGGAGGGCAAAAACAGCGTGTGGCCATTGCGCGTGCCTTGGCAAATGATCCAAAAATTTTGATTTCAGACGAGTCAACGTCTGCCCTCGACCCTAAGACAACTAAGCAGATTTTGGCCTTGTTGCAAGATTTGAACCAAAAATTAGGTTTGACCGTTGTCTTGATTACGCATGAAATGCAGATTGTCAAAGACATTGCCAACCGTGTGGCGGTCATGCAGGATGGTCGTTTGATTGAAGAGGGTAGTGTTCTTGAAATCTTCTCAGATCCTAAACAACCTTTGACACAGGACTTTATCTCAACAGCTACAGGTATTGATGAAGCCATGGTCAAGATTGAGAAGCAAGAAATCGTAGAGCACTTGTCTGAGAACAGTATCTTAGTGCAACTCAAGTATGCAGGGGCTTCGACAGACGAGCCACTTTTGAATGAATTGTATAAACATTACCAAGTAACAGCTAATATTCTCTATGGGAATATCGAGATTCTCGACGGCACTCCTGTTGGAGAATTGGTTGTAGTCTTGTCAGGTGAAAAAGCAGCGCTAGCAGGTGCCCAAGAGGCCATCCGTCAAGCAGGCGTACAGCTAAAAGTATTGAAGGGAGGACAGTAAGATGGAATCATTGATTCAAACCTATTTACCAAATGTCTATAAAATGGGCTGGGCTGGTCAAGCAGGCTGGGGAACAGCCATCTACCTAACCCTCTATATGACAGTTCTTTCCTTTATCATTGGAGGTTTCTTAGGACTAGTGGCAGGTCTTTTCCTCGTCTTGACAGCGCCAGGTGGTGTCTTGGAAAATAAGGTTATCTTTTGGATTTTAGACAAGATTACCTCTATTTTCCGTGCGGTTCCCTTTATTATCCTCTTGGCAATCATGTCGCCACTGTCTCACTTGATTGTCAAGACTAGTATCGGACCCAATGCAGCCCTTGTTCCACTTTCTTTTGCGGTCTTTGCCTTCTTTGCCCGTCAGGTGCAGGTTGTCTTGGCTGAACTAGATGGTGGTGTTATTGAAGCGGCGCAGGCCAGTGGAGCGACTTTCTGGGATATCGTGGGTGTTTACCTATCAGAAGGTTTGCCAGATTTGATTCGTGTGACGACAGTGACCTTGATTTCCCTTGTTGGAGAAACAGCCATGGCGGGAGCGGTTGGTGCTGGTGGTATCGGTAACGTAGCCATCGCTTATGGCTTCAACCGTTACAATCACGATGTGACCATCTTGGCGACCATCATTATCATCTTGATTATCTTTACGATCCAGTTCTTGGGAGATTTCTTGACCAAGAAATTAAGTCATAAATAATGGGAGGAGTTCAACAGGACTCCTTTTTGTTTTCTCACTGAAATGCAAGAAGAGTAAAGCTTCTTTTTAGAAATATGCTATAATAAAGAAAGGTCCCTCAATTAGCAAATCAGAAAGTTTGCTGTCGAAGGGATGATAATGTAAAGGAGTTTGGCTGGTATGAATTATTTCGAGGGGAATGATTTCTTCCTTCTCTTGTTTGTAGTTTTACTGATTGGTTTTGTGGTAAATTTTTTTGAAAAACGTAAGGACTACTATATTTTGACGCTCTCCCTCTTATTTGCAGGAGCTATCTATGGTAAGAGTCGAGCGATGATGGTCTATTTGCTCGCCTTTGTCGTTTACCAGTATTTTCTGGTTTTTCTAGCACAGAGGATAGAGGCAAAGCGGCTGAAACCACTGCTTTTCCTTTCCATTCTTCCTTTGATAATCAATAAAGTCTTTGCTCTGACTTCTCTGCATTTGTTGGCCTTTATTGGAATTTCTTACATGTCCTTTAAGACCATTCAGATCATGCTAGAAATATCGGATGGCTTGATCAAAGAAAAAATCAGTGTAAAAGATTACCTACAGTTTTTGCTCTTTTTTCCAACAGTTAGTGCTGGTCCGATTGATCGGAGTAGGAGATTTTTAAAAGAGATAAACGAGGTCATGCCCCGAAAAGAGTATCTAGAGTTAGCAGGGGACGGTGTGTATCGTATCGTTCTAGGCCTTCTTTACAAGGTTGTTTTATCAACCTATGTTTACCAGATGTTACTCGCTCTAAATAATACTGGCACAGTCGTTTATTCAATCAAGTATATGTACCTCTATACCTTGTATCTGTTCTTTGACTTTGCAGGCTATAGTCTAATGGCCGTTGGAAGTAGCAACATTCTAGGTATTCAGACACCGATGAACTTTAACAAACCTTTCTTGAGTGTTGATATCAAGGATTTCTGGACCAGATGGCATATCACCTTGTCGACCTGGCTGAGAGATTTTGTATTTTCAAGAGTATTGATGCAGGTTATCAGGAAAAAATGGTTTAAAAATAGACTACACAATGCAACCTATGCCTATATGGTCAATATGTTGGTCATGGGTTTTTGGCATGGCCTTAGTGTTAGCTACATTGTTTATGGTTTTTACCATGGTGTCTTGATGGCTGGATTTGAAGTGTATCAAAAGAAAAGCAATTTTTATAAGAAAAATAAAAATAAAAACTGGTATAAGCTACTAAGTTGGTTTGTGACCATGCATTTGGTTATGATTGGTTTCTTTATCTTTTCAGGTGAACCCTATAAAATCTTACTGACGATTTTAAAGAGATAAGAGATTGAAAAGAAGTCTTCCAGACCGAAGGGATAGGATAAAACGAGATGATTAAATTAAAAGCATTTTTACTATCGCTTGTGCTCGTAATTGCGACGCTTGCCCTTTTAAATGTGACGTATGTCAAGAAGATTGATGATTATTATAAAGTCAAGGATAACAGTATTCGTTATAACACCTCGTATGAAAAGTATAAAAGTAGAGATATTCTAACAAGCAATATTACCCCCAATACACTGGTTCTAATGGGTTCCTCAGAGTTGGTTGCAACGATAAATGAGGACTATCATCCAAATAAAATTTTTAACTACAACGATTTTAATATCATGCAGATTGGGACCAGTTATTCTCAAAACATCATTCAGGCTACGACCTTGGGCTCTATTGAAGGATCTATGAGTAAGCGAAAAGTAGCTATAGTAGAGTCTGTTCAGTGGTTTGAAAAAGATGGGACCCATCAAGATGCCTTTTTGAATAAGGCTTCTCAGGAACATATTTTCCACATGCTAGATAATGACAAGATTAGTAAAGAAACGAAAGAAAAACTAATCAATCGCATTATCGAGATTACCAAAGGAAACAAGCAACAAAATGACATCTACAAAAAATACAAAAGTTATTTCATAGATGGAAAAGGAACCATTGTTGATAAAAAACTATTAGAGTTAGATAACGC
Source organism: Streptococcus oralis (assembly GCF_023109155.1). GTDB lineage: Bacteria > Bacillota > Bacilli > Lactobacillales > Streptococcaceae > Streptococcus > Streptococcus oralis_BZ. Next base: position 140,307 of record NZ_JALDUA010000001.1, read on the forward strand.
GATGTATTCCTTTAAGCTCAAACGAAAATTTTATGAAAATCATGAGAAATCAGATTATCCTTCACTAGGGGATAAAACCCCAGACTATGATTGGCAGAAGATGACGGATCAGTTTGTGGAAGAGGTCAAAAAGAAAACAGACAATAATGACTATGCTGTTGATAATAACTACTACAATACTTACTTAAAAGATCGCTATGCATCATTGAGAGATTCTAATAAAGATTTGAGCTATCTGGAGTCACCAGAATATTCAGATATGCAACTCTTCTTGACAGTTGCTAAAGAATTGGGAATTGAAGTTGAGGTTATTATTTTCCCAGTAAACGGGAAATGGAACGACTACACAGGAGTCTCAAGAGAGATGCGAGAAAAAACTTATAAAAAAATAGAAGATGTCGCAAAAAGCCATGGTGCAACCGTATTAAACTATGGAAACAGAGAGTATGATGATTACTTTTTATTTGACGTGATGCACGTTGGAGTGAAAGGATGGATGGAAGTTGAAAAAGAACTTTACAAATTTGCAAACTAAGCTAACTAACACACATCGTTTAATCTTGTGGACACTATTTTTCTATACAGTCATCTTGAGCATCGTGATTTACTGTTTTGTGACTGATTTTTCGAATATTCAAGAATTTATCTATAGTGAATTTTAAGATTGTATACAAAAAGGCCCTGGAGCTAGGCATTGCCAGTCTTCAGGGCTTTTATCTTATAGTCTATCAGCTATTTTTTGACTTAGAAATTGCCCAACCACAGCCCCGATCAAGGCACCTAGAAGGATGCTTGAAACAAAGAGAAGGATTTTGTCCAACTCTGGAGCGACCATGATACGGTCAATGTATTCTTGGGATTTCCCACGCGCAAGTAAGGTGGCCATGTAAGCTTTGGGACGGATCCACATGAGGAAGATAGGGCCACTTGTGCTAAAAGCAAAGACAAGGAAGGAGAGGGTGTTTTTGATTCGGTCTTTGTAGTTTCCGAGACGAGCGATGGCATCTGCTGCAAGACCACAGGCGAGTCCTGGGAGAAAGGCACCAGCGCCATGCTTGCTAGCTAGGAAGAAAAGTGCCATAAAAAGTCCTAGAGTTGTAATAGCGCCAAAACGAGGGACCTTCGTCAAAAGAAGCATGTAGACACTGCCACCGACAAGGGCAGAAAAGGCAGGCGCGTAGAACATATTGCCTGTCTGGTCGACCAGGTGTCCTAGGAAGACTCCAATCCCCACACAGAGAAAGTAGAGGACGGCGGCTAAGAGGGTGGTTAAGATATTTTTCTTCATGAGAAACTCCTTGATGCGAATTAACAAAACCAATTGTATCACGCTTTTTGAGGATTGTAAATGGAAACTCTATATTTTTGAAAACGCTTGAAATATGATATAATGGTTACATTGTTAGTTTAAGGAGAGTAACATGGGAAAATTTCTAGAATTCGTCTTTAATCGTATCTTTTTGGGAATGATTGCGACAGCTTATTTCTGGCTATTAACACTAGCAGGAGGAGTGGTCTTTGGTTTGGCACCAGCTAGTACCACCCTGATGAGTTTGTATGCGGAGCACGGTTATACTTATCGAGCATACCATTTGAAGGAAGCTTGGGAATTGTATAAGAGCAATTTTGTCAAGAGTAATCTAGCTTTCTATAGTTTTGTGTTTGTGGATCTTGTCCTAGTTTATGGTCTGTATCTTCTAGTTCAATTGCCCCACCAGACGATTTTCCACCTCTTGGCGACCTTTCTCAATGTCCTTGTAGTGGCTCTTGTCTTTCTAGCCTACACTGTTTCCTTGAAACTTCAGGTGTACTTTGATTTATCCTACCAAAATACCTTGAAACTGTCCCTTATCGGGATTTTCATGAGCCTACCTGCGATTGCCAAGGTTTTACTCGGGTCAGCTCTCCTTGTAGGAGTTGGTTATTATATGCCTGCCTTGTTCTTTTTTGTAGGAATTGGAATGTGGCATTTCTTTATCAGTGATATGTTGGAACCTATTTATGAAAGTATCCATGAAAAATTGGCGACAAAATAGAATGAAGCAGTTCTGGCTTCACTCTCTTTTACGGATTTATAGTTTGGTTATGATCGTGGTCATTGCCAGTTTTGCGATTATGCTATCGTATGCTGACTGGGACTCGCGTGAGAAAGAGGCTCAACGGGTTGCAGAACGTGTGACCACTCGGACAGTGAGTGAAGTGGAATACTATCACAGAGAGTCAACCCGACTTGCTCAGTCTTTGGTTGAAAATCAGGCCCGCATCGAAGGAATTTACAAGTATTTCAGTCTCAGCACACCAGACTATTTCTACTGGCAATTAGAGCGTAAAACTTCGCCTTATATCTCTGTTTCTCTGTATGAAAATATTGATGATCTCTATGTTCGGAATGATTTTGTGACTGGAGTGGCTATTGTTCTTCAGGACTATAAGGAAGTGTATGTTTCGACTAGAGAAAAACGCAGTGGAGAGAAAATTCCTGCGGAGGGTTTTAAGCCGGCAGCCAATAGTTTTGCCATTCCTGTTTCCGATCCTGTGTCTGACAAGGATTTAGGAGTGATTTATATCTCCCTATCCCCAGATGTTTTACATGGAGCTATTGACAATACTCGGGGTCATATCCCAATGGCTGTAACAGTAACTTCGCCTTTTGAGACCGAGATGTTCCATATTGGGGAGAAGGTATCAGCTGAGCGAGAAAACTGGTTTGTGGGTGTCACCTCTCATGGTTATCAGGTTCGAGTTGCTGTTCCTAAAAATTTTGTTCTTACAGGAACTTTGACGAGTTCGGCTGTCATTATTGGGCTAAGTATTCTCTTTATCATCATTTTGTACGTGACCCTTAGACAGACTTTTTCAAATTACCAAAAGCAGGTCGTAGACCTAGTTGATTCGATCGAGGTGATTGCTCAAGGAGAAGAAGGCCTTCGAATCGATACCTCTGAAAAAGACCAAGAGTTGCTTCTCATTGCAGAAACAACCAATGATATGTTGGATCGCCTGGAAAAAAATATCCATGATATCTATCAGCTAGAGCTCAGTCAAAAAGATGCCAATATGCGAGCCCTGCAGGCTCAAATCAATCCTCACTTTATGTACAATACTCTGGAGTTTTTACGGATGTATGCCGTCATGCAAAGTCAGGATGAACTGGCGGACATTATCTATGAATTTAGCAGCTTGTTACGCAACAATATCTCTGACGAGCGGGAAACGACCTTGAAGCAGGAGTTGGAATTTTGCCGAAAATATAGCTATCTCTGCATGGTGCGTTATCCTAAATCCATTGCCTATGGTTTCAAGATTGCACCAGAATTGGAAGAAATGAGGATTCCAAAATTTACACTCCAACCATTAGTAGAAAACTACTTTGCCCATGGTGTTGACTATCGCAGAACGGATAATGTCATCAGTATCAAAGCCTTGAAGGGCCAAGGCTTCGTTGAGATCCTAGTGGAAGACAATGGTCGAGGAATGCCCGCTGAGAAACTAGCTAGCTTGCAAGAAAAATTAGCTCAACGAAGTTTTGAACACGAGGCAAGCTATAGTGGGGAGCGGCAATCAATTGGAATAGTAAATGTACACGAACGCTTTGTTCTCTACTTTGGGGATCGCTACCAAATCAGTGTAGAGTCAGCTGAGCAAGAGGGGGTTCGTTACCATATCACTATCCAGGATGAATAGAAAGGGTAGAAATGTATAAAGTTTTATTAGTAGACGATGAGTACATGGTGACAGAGGGGCTCAAGCGATTAATCCCCTTTGAAAAATGGGATATGCAAGTCGTCGCAACTGCTAATCACGCAGATGATGCTTTGGACTATGTTAAGAAAAATCCAGTAGATGTGGTCATTTCCGATGTCAACATGCCAGATAAGACCGGACTTGAGATGATTAGGGAAATGAAAGAGCTACTTCCAGATACCTATTATATCTTGCTGTCTGGTTATCAGGAGTTTGAGTACGTCAAAAAAGCCATGAACCTTAGTGTCGTGGATTATCTGGTCAAGCCCGTAGACAAGGTGGAGTTGGGCAATTTATTAGAAAAAATTGCGCAACAGCTTCAGGAAAAGGTGGAGCAAAGTCAGACCCTCAGTCAAGAATTGGATGAGACAGGATTTACGAACTACCTGTCAGGTAAAGACAGCTGGTGGATTGGTCTTTCCAAGGAAAAGCAGGGCTCTTTTACCATTCCTTACTATGTTTTGGGACAAGACTGGCAGATTTTTATCTCTGATCAGCCACTAGATGGCATCGTCGTGACACCATTTGAAGCACCCTACCAGCAGTCCTTTGAGAATTGGAAGATCAACGCTGAAAAAGCCCTTTTCTACGGTTCAGTCAATCTAGAAAAATCTGAGAGTTTGTTTGCTTATTATGAGCCGATTTATCGCGTGATTATCCAAGGAAATATCAATCAAATCATCGAAGAATTGACCCTGCTGGAGAAGGTTGTCTTAGAGAATACCCCGCGCGTGGCTATCACGAAGCAACTCTTTACCCAGTTTGTCATGGATGTCTTTCATTTGTTTGAACACCTAAAAGCAGATGATATGACCGAGATAGTCAAAGCTATCCATGCCATTAACACCTTTGAAGAATTGGTTGCCTATATCAAAGAAACCTTGACCAAGTTCTTTGGCCAGTACCGCATGAATGAAAATGTGGTGAGCGTGCTGGAGGTGATTGGGCGTGATTATCAGAAAGAGCTCTCACTTAAGGATATTAGCAAGGATCTCTTTATCAATCCTGTCTATCTCGGTCAGCTGATCAAGAGGGAAACCAACTCAACCTTTGCGGAACTGCTCAATAAACAGCGAATTAAGGCAGCGCAGCAACTCTTACTTTCGACCAGTGATAGTATCGAAGATATTTGCTATGCAGTTGGCTATAGTAATGTTGGATATTTCTATAAGGTTTTCCGTAAATTGTGCGGAAAATCACCGAAAGCTTATCGGAAACAAGTTGAAACCAGCTTGTAAAAGTTGTATTCCTGTACAAAAAATGCTATAATGTTCAAAATATCTTATGGAGGAAAACATGAAAAAGAATCCTATTTATCTTTGGGTCTTGTTAGTCCTATCAGCCCTTATTTCATCTATGTCATTATTTGGAATCTTGAGTCCATTGCCAAGTAAAGATGTGCTTCGTGCTAGCCTGGCGAATAGCGGGACGCTTACTGCTCAGCAATTAGAAGACACAGTCAACTATACTTACCAAGTAACAGCGTCATCGCACTCAATTTTTAATGTAGTTTTGATTGTTTTATCTGCTATTTTAGTTGTGGTAGCCTTTGTGTTCTTAGTTCGTAAAAACGTCCAATTTGCAAACTATGCTTATATTGGCTATGTTCTACTAGCTATTGTTGGTTTGGTTTATAGCTATATGAACGTTCAAGATGCAGTTCAATTAATCAAAGATACTACCCTCGGCTTAGGAATGGGAGCATTTGCACAAGGAACGAATATTTTATTCATCATTATCAATGTTCTCTTTTTAGCCTTAGTCTTTTACAAGATGTGGCGCCAGCAAAAGGATTTGGCCGAAGAAGTCGAAGCAGAAGAAGTTGCCTAAGTATTGACAAAAGAGAACTATCAAGTTACAATCTTGGTAGTTCTTTTACTATCCAAAAATAAAAATCGAGGTCAATATGAAAAAAATATCTTTAGTTTATATCAGTTTGAGTGGGAATACAGAGAGTTTTGTAACCCGACTTAAGGACTATCTCTTGTCCCAGCACGAAGGGATTGAGGTCCAAAAGATCCATATCAAGGATTTGGTCAAGGAAGGAAAAGATTTCTTTGAGATGGACCATCCTTATGTTGCCTTTTTACCAACCTATCTGGAAGGTGGGAATGGTGTCGATAATGGTGATGTTGAGATTCTGACGACTCCAGTGGGTGATTTTATCGCCTATGGAGATAATGCCAGTAAGTGTTTTGGCGTAGTGGGATCTGGCAATCGCAATTTTAATAACCAATACTGTTTGACTGCCAAGCAGTACAGTCAGCGCTTTGGTTTCCCTGTTCTAGCAGATTTTGAAATGAGAGGCATGCTGGAAGATATTAAAAAGGTCGCAGCGATTATTGCAGATTTGTATGAGTTAGAAACAGAAAAATAAAGTAGTACTGAAGGGCAGTTGAGATTTTCAACTGCTTTTTGCGTATACAAAAAGCACCCCGTAAGGGTGCCATTTATAAACTATCCTGCTTTTCCGATGGCAAGTGCATAGATAAAGAAAATAGCAAAGCCAAAGAGGAAAATCAACCCTGCGATAGCGAGGAGTTTTAGCCAAGAAGGAAGATTTTTATTCTCACGTGTCACCAATACATAGTTCAAAAGAGCGAAGAATGGTGTTGTCAGGAAAGAACCGATCATGGCAAAGCGAAGCATGGTTGAAACTTGTCCAGCAAAGAATTTAATAATTACGATACCAATGATAGCGGTAATGGTCATCCAGATGTTCAAAGATTTGCGAGTATCCTCTTTTTGACGAATCAAGAGTCGTAGCGATTCCTGATTGACACGAGAGTAGCCATCGATAACGGTGATGACCGTTCCAAAGATACAGAGAAAGGCGATAAAGGTAATCAAATAACGAGACCATTCTCCAAGAACAGAGGCATACATACCCACAAACTGAGAAATGTACTTGGCTGAAGCGGCTTCAACTGCTTGTCCTGTAGGATACTGAATAAGCGCTCCTAGTGCCACGAAGAATACAGCTAGGATAGCAGTTCCAATGTAACCAACGTTAAAGTCGAAAAGGGCGTCCTCTGTATTAAAGTTGACAGTCTTTTTCTTTTCAGCAGACCAGAGTGAATTGATGGCTGAAATTTCAATAGGAGCAGGCATCCATCCTAAGAGGGAAACGATGAAAGGGAGGGCCGCCATTTGCCAAGGTGTCTTTTCGACAAAATCAGAGCTATATTCTGGATGCTTAATTGCTGCAATGATAACTGCAAGAACTGTTGCAATGGTCAAAGCAGACATAATCCATTTTGCCATACCATCCAATAGTTTGTAGCCACCAAAGAGTAGCATGGCCCAAATGACTGCAACAAGGATAAGGGACCATTGAGTGATGCTAAGACCGATCATTGGGAAGGCACTGGCGATGATAGCTGAGCACAGAATGGCAACACCAGCTGTGTTGACCATAGCTGAAAAGACATTGAGGATAAAGAAAATCCAGAGATAGAGTTTTCTTTTTTCAGCATAGCCTTCCACCAAGGTTTTGCCAGTGTCGGCAGTATATTCGGCACCAAAACGGAAAAATGGATATTTAAAGACATTGGCCAAGATAACTAAGAGGAGTAGTGACCAACCATAGGAACCACCAGCTTGAGTGGAGGATACGATGTGAGAACCTCCAACGGCTGCAGAAGCCATTAGGATTCCTGGCCCCATTGCCTTTAGTTTGCTTGCCCAGGTTGACTGGTTTGATAACGTAACTTGTGACATAATAAACACTCCTATTTTTGAATTTTCAGAATAATCTGAATAGATAGCTACTATTCTACAAAAAACTTAAAGGAAATGCAAGAATATTTTGAAAAAATATAGAAAATTACAGAAAACTTTACATGTACTGATGAAATTTCTCCAAGGAGAATATAGTTAAGGCTAAAAAAATCCGAGAAGAAAGCTTCTCGGATTTTGATTATTTCAATTGATCTGTAACGTCTTTTGAGAGCAACATTCCCAGATGGTAAGTTTTATTGATATGTGCAATGACATCATTGATATTTTCAGTCGTGTGAATTTTCTCTTTGATATCAGACCTAAATGTCTCGTCCTTCAAGAGTTGCTCTTGGTAGAGTCTTTGCAGTCTTTCCTTCTCGTACTTATTGAGCAGAAAAAGGAAAACCAAGCTAAGTACAACGAGGATATAAGCATATTGGCTCATAGGAAATCTCCCAGTGTGATAAAGAAATAGTATACGTGAATAAATTGTTTCATTAAACAGCTACAAGGCCGAACAAAATATAAATGTTATTTTGCTCAATCGTTCGGATTGCTTTCAAGTAATTTAAAAGATTACGACATGAGCCTAACCGAATCGATATTATTTGGTTAGGTGAATTAGTGAAGCGTTTGGGCAACTCGTACTGGTTACGACGTAAAGAAACATAAATCGACAATATTTATGTTTCTTTACTAGTGAGGCGCCTAGCCAAAGTCCGAATAGGATTTGGTGTTAGTTACTTAGATTGCTTCGCAATCAAGTAACTTTGGCGATTTACATCTTCTCCGGCGCTTCTACTCCGAGCAAACGAAGAGCTTCTTTGAGGACCACTGCGGTTGCGTAGCTGAGGGCTAGACGGCTGTCGCGCTCAGGACTTTCATCTAGGATACGTGTATGTGCATAGTACTTGTTGAAAGCTTGAGCCAAACTAATCGCAAATTTCGCAATAATAGAAGGTTCAAAGTTATCTGCTGCACGATTGATAATACGTGGGAAGTCTTGGAGTAGTTTAATGATTTCCCAGCTTTCAGCATCCTTCAGGCTGTAGTTGCCAGCTGTATCTGGTTTGAAATTAGCTTTGCGCAAGATAGATTGGATACGAGCGTAGGCGTATTGAACGTAAGGTCCAGTTTCTCCTTCAAAGGATACCATAGCTTCAAGGTCGAAGTCGTATCCATTTGTACGGTCGGTCTTAAGATCATAGAACTTGATAGCCCCAACTCCAACAGCGTGGGCAACCTGGTCTTTATTTTCTAACTCAGGATTTTTCGCTTCGATTTGGGCCTTGGCACGACTGATAGCCTCAGCGATAGTCGGTTCTAGCAAGATGACATTTCCTTTACGAGTAGAGAGTTTTTTTCCTTCTTTTGTTACCAATCCAAACGGAACATGGACAATGTCTTGGCTCCAATCGTAGCCCATCTCTTGTAGTACTGCCTTGAGTTGTTTGAAGTGGGCAGATTGCTCTTGACCAACGACGTAGATGGATTTTGCAAATTGGTATTCCTTTTTACGGTAAAGGGCTGCAGCCAAGTCACGTGTGATATAGAGAGTTGCACCATCAGATTTTTTGATAAGGGCTGGGTGTTCAATTCCATATTTCTCAAGATTGACAACTTGAGCACCTTCTGACTCAACAAGAAGTCCTTTTTCAGCGAGAATGTCTACAACAGCATCCATCTTATCGTTGTAAAAGGCTTCCCCGTTGTAGCTGTCAAATTTGACTTGCAATTCATTGTAAAGGCGGTTGAATTCCACTAAACTTTCATCACGGAACCATTGCCAGAGAGCGAGGGCTTCCTCATCTCCATTTTCCAGTTTGCGGAACCATTCGCGTGCTTCTTCATCCAAGCTAGGATCTTTTTCAGCTTCAGCATTAATGCGAACGTAGAGTTTAAGAAGTTCATCGATTGGATGCGCTTTAACGGCTTCCTCATTTCCCCATTTCTTGTAGGCAACGATCAGCATTCCAAACTGTTTGCCCCAGTCTCCCAAATGGTTGACCTTGACTGTCTGATAGCCGATTTTTTGGAAAATATGTGATAAGCTATCTCCGATAACCGTTGAACGCAAGTGCCCAATAGAGAATGGTTTTGCGATATTGGGACTAGACATATCGATAACGATATTTTCTTGCTTGCCAATGGTTTGGTCAGCATAGTGCTCTTTTTCAGTGATAACATCCTGTAATACCTGAGCCGAAATAGCCGATTTATCAAGGAAAAAGTTGACGTAAGGTCCAGTAGCAACAACCTTTTCAAAGGCTTGACTATTGATTTTTTCAGCAATATCTGCTGCAATCATTTGAGGAGCTTTACGCTCGACCTTTGCTAGAGAAAAGGCAGGGAAGGCGATATCTCCCATTTCTGAGTTTTTAGGTGTTTCCAGTAAATTTAAAATAGCCTCTTGGTCCAGGCTATCAATGACGCTAGCCAACTCGCTAGCAATCAATTCTTTTGTATTCATAAGGGCTCCTTTTGGGCTTTTTTACTATTTTAACACAATTTACTACATTTTTTGAGAAAGAAAAGAATTTTTTTGAATTATCTATTTTTTTTGGTATAATGTAGTTATAAAATAAATGTAAAACTTGTTATAAATATTCACTTAAGAGGATAATATGAGAAAAAGAGAACGGCATCAATTGATTAAAAAGATGATCACCGAAGAAAAACTTGGGACACAAAAAGAGATTCAAGATCGTTTAGAAGCTCGTAATGTTTATGTGACACAAACGACTTTGTCACGTGATTTGCGTGAAATCGGCTTGACCAAGGTTAAGAAAAATGATATGGTGTATTATGTACTAGCAAATGAGACAGATAAGATTGATTTAGTTGAGTTTTTGTCTCATCATTTAGAAGGAGTTGCAAGAGCAGAGTTCACCTTAGTACTTCATACCAAACTTGGGGAAGCTGCAGTCTTAGCAAACATTGTAGATGCAAACAAGGATGAATGGATTTTAGGAACGGTTGCTGGTGCTAATACCTTATTGGTTATTTGTCGAGACCAGCACGTTGCCAAGCTGATGGAAGATCGTTTGCTAGATTTGATGAAAGATAAATAAGGTCTTGGGAGTTGCTCTCAAGACTTATTTTTAGCAAGGAGAGACGGAAAATGGCAACAGAAAAGCTATCACCCGGCATGCAACAGTATGTGGATATTAAGAAACAATACCCAGATGCTTTTTTGCTTTTTCGAATGGGTGATTTTTACGAGTTGTTCTATGAAGATGCAATTAATGCAGCGCAAATTTTAGAAATTTCCTTAACGAGTCGGAATAAAAATGCAGAAAATCCGATACCCATGGCGGGCGTCCCCTATCATTCTGCCCAACAGTATATCGATGTTCTGATTGAACAGGGCTATAAGGTAGCCATAGCCGAGCAGATGGAAGATCCCAAACAAGCGGTTGGTGTTGTCAAGCGAGAGGTGGTTCAGGTCATCACACCTGGAACGGTCGTTGATAGCAGTAAGCCGGATAGTCAGAATAATTTCTTGGTTGCCTTAGATCGTGATGGCAATCAATTTGGTCTGGCTTATATGGACCTGGTGACGGGTGATTTCTATGTGACAGGGCTATTGGATTTCACGTTGGTTTGTGGAGAAATCCGTAATCTCAAGGCTCGAGAAGTGGTGCTGGGTTATGACTTGTCTGAGGAAGAAGAACAAATTCTCAGTCGCCAGATGAATCTGGTGCTTTCCTATGAGAAGGAAGGCTTTGAGGATATTCATTTACTGGATCCACGACTGGCAGCTGTGGAGCAAGCGGCAGCTAGTAAGCTCCTCCAGTATGTTCACCGTACCCAGATGCGAGAATTGAACCATCTCAAACCAGTTATCCGCTATGAAATTAAAGATTTCTTACAGATGGACTATGCGACCAAGGCTAGTCTGGATTTGGTTGAGAATGCCCGTTCAGGTAAGAAGCAAGGCAGTCTTTTCTGGCTTTTAGATGAAACCAAGACGGCTATGGGCATGCGGCTCTTGCGTTCTTGGATTCATCGTCCTTTGATTGATAAGGAGCGAATCGTCCAACGTCAAGAGGTGGTGCAGGTCTTTCTTGACCATTTCTTTGAGCGTAGTGATTTAACGGATAGCCTCAAGGGTGTTTATGATATCGAACGCTTGGCTAGTCGGGTTTCTTTTGGCAAGACCAATCCCAAGGATCTCTTGCAGTTGGCGACCACCTTATCCAGTGTGCCACGGATTCGAGCGATTTTAGAAGGAATGGAGCAACCTGCCCTAGCCTATCTTATCGAACAGTTAGATGCCATCCCTGAGTTGGAGAGCTTGATTAGTGCTGCCATTGCTCCTGAAGCTCCTCACGTGATTACGGAAGGTGGCATTATCCGTACGGGATTTGATGAGACCTTGGATAAATATCGTCGTGTCCTCAGAGAAGGGACTAGCTGGATTGCTGAGATTGAGGCTAAGGAGCGGGAAAACTCTGGCATCAGCACGCTTAAGATTGACTACAATAAAAAAGATGGCTACTATTTCCATGTGACTAATTCGCAACTGGGAAATGTGCCAGCCCACTTTTTCCGCAAGGCAACGCTGAAAAACTCAGAACGCTTTGGTACCGAAGAATTAGCCCGTATCGAGGGAGATATGCTGGAGGCGCGTGAGAAGTCAGCCAACCTAGAATACGAAATCTTTATGCGCATCCGTGAGGAAGTCAGCAAGTACATCCAGCGTTTGCAGGCTCTAGCCCAAGGAATTGCGACCGTTGATGTCTTGCAAAGTCTCGCAGTTGTAGCTGAAACCCAGCATTTGATCCGACCTGAGTTTGGGGATGATTCGCAGATCAATATCCAGAAAGGGCGCCATGCTGTCGTTGAAAAGGTCATGGGAGCTCAGACCTATATTCCAAATAGTATCCAGATGGCAGAAGATACCAGTATTCAATTGATTACAGGGCCCAACATGAGTGGGAAGTCTACCTACATGCGCCAGCTAGCCATGACGGCGGTTATGGCTCAGCTGGGTTCTTATGTGCCGGCAGAAAGCGCCCATTTGCCTATCTTCGATGCCATCTTTACCCGTATCGGAGCAGCAGATGACTTGGTTTCAGGTCAATCAACCTTTATGGTGGAGATGATGGAGGCCAACAATGCCATTTCGCATGCGACCAAGGATTCCTTGATTCTCTTTGATGAATTGGGACGCGGAACTGCAACTTATGACGGAATGGCTCTGGCCCAATCCATCATCGAATACATCCATGAACATATCGGAGCCAAAACCCTCTTTGCTACCCACTACCATGAGTTGACCAGTCTGGAGTCCAGCTTGAAAAACTTGGTCAATGTCCACGTGGCAACCTTAGAACAGGATGGACAGGTCACCTTCCTTCACAAGATCGAACCAGGACCAGCTGACAAATCCTACGGTATCCACGTTGCTAAGATTGCTGGCTTACCAGCAGAACTTTTAGCAAGGGCGGATAAGATATTGACTCAACTGGAGAATCAAGGGACGGAAAGTCCTGCTCCCATGAGAGAAACAAGCGCTGTTACTGAACAGATGTCACTCTTTGACACGCCTGCAGAGCATCCTATCCTAGCAGAATTAGCTAAACTGGATGTATACAATATGACACCTATGCAGGCTATGAATGTCTTGGTCGAGCTCAAACAAAAATTATAAAAAGAGCCCACTCATATTTTTATGAGTGGGATTTTTCTCTATTACTTTTTATGGGCCAAGAGTTGATTGATGTGGTCTACTTTTTTTGCTTCTCTTTTATAGAGAATAGCCCAGATGATAAGGTAGACAATCGCAAACTCCGGAATGAGCTGGAGATAGAAGGTCCAGTGGAAGGGGAACCAACCAGCCAGAGTTGCCAGTGGAACAAAGCCAGCCAGCATGAGGAAGAAATGGGAAAGCGTTGCACGGAGCAAGCTCCAGTCACGGCTGAATAAGCGACTGCCAAAGCTAAAGAGAACGCCGATAGCTGACCAGATGATCATACAGTAGAGCAAGATCAAGGCACCATGAACCTGATGTTCCACCATCACTTGTCCGACTAGAGAATCGGGACTAAGTGGAGCGTAGGTATTTGGTGCATAAATGAGTGAAAAGAGGATAGAGAGGATGAGGCCGATAAGAACACCAGCGGCTGCATCGTGAAAGATTTGTTTTTTCATAGTTCTAATTTCTCCTTGATGGTTTTTAGGTAACGGCGTGAAGAGTAGGTGAAGCTTTCGTTTTTTAAGAAAATTTCAACCAGACCGTTGGGCGTGAGTTTGAGATGAGAGATAGCGTCAATATTAACGATTTCAGATTGGGAAATTTGGATAAAAGTGGTCGGCAGAATTTCAAGAATCTGATAGAGTCACAAATCAATACTGTAGGTCTGACTAGCAGTTTCTGCTAGAACCTTTCGATTCTCTATATAGAAGCGTTGAATCTTACAAATCTTAACTAGATAGACCTGACCATCAATCTTTCCTTTGATTGTTTCTTTTTGGTCAAGATTTTCAGCAAATTCGATGACTTTTTGGACTTTTTTGGTTTCTTGAGGTGCTTGGACAATCAGCTTTTCTTCCTTGTAAAACTCGCTAATCTGTAGTTCTACTTTCATAAATTTCTCTCCTTGTTTTTCATACAAAATTGTGATCGCTTCTTGTACACCTTTATTAAACACTATTTTACGACCCATGGCAAGAGCTTTTGTCTATGTGGAGAGATTTGGAGTCTATGTGGTATTTGCTTTTTCTGATAGCATTTGAAATATGGTATAATAGCACTAATCAATTTCTAGGAAAATAGATACAGAAAGGGGCTGAAAGATGTCTCATATTATTGAATTGCCAGAGGTACTGGCAAACCAAATAGCGGCAGGAGAAGTGATTGAACGTCCTGCTAGCGTGGTCAAAGAGTTGGTAGAAAACGCCATTGACGCGGGTTCTAGTCAGATTATCATTGAGATTGAGGAAGCTGGTCTCAAGAAAATCCAAATCACTGATAATGGTCATGGAATTGCCCACGATGAGGTGGAATTGGCCTTGCGTCGTCATGCGACCAGTAAGATAAAAAATCAAGCAGACCTCTTTCGGATTCGGACGCTTGGTTTTCGAGGTGAAGCCCTGCCCTCTATCGCTTCTGTCAGTGTCTTGACTCTGTTGACCGCGATGGATGGTGCTAGTCATGGAACCAAGCTCGTTGCGCGTGGGGGTGAAGTTGAGGAAGTCATTCCAGCGACTAGTCCTGTGGGGACCAAAGTTTGTGTGGAGGACCTCTTTTTCAACACACCTGCACGTCTCAAGTATATGAAGAGCCAGCAAGCGGAGTTGTCTCATATCATTGATATTGTCAACCGTCTGGGCTTGGCTCATCCTGAGATTTCTTTTAGTTTGATTAGTGATGGCAAGGAAATGACACGAACAGCAGGGACTGGTCAACTACGCCAAGCCATCGCAGGGATTTATGGTTTGGCGAGTGCTAAGAAGATGATTGCCATTGAGAACTCTGACTTAGATTTCGAAATTTCAGGTTTTGTGTCCTTGCCTGAGTTGACTCGTGCAAACCGCAACTATATCAGCCTCTTCATCAATGGCCGTTATATCAAAAACTTCCTGCTCAATCGTGCTATTCTTGACGGTTATGGAAGCAAGCTCATGGTAGGGCGTTTTCCACTGGCTGTCATTCACATCCATATCGACCCCTATCTAGCTGATGTCAATGTGCATCCAACCAAGCAAGAAGTGCGGATTTCTAAGGAAAGAGAACTGATGGCGCTGGTTTCAGAAGCTATTTCAAATAGTCTCAAGGAACAATCCTTGATTCCTGATGCTTTAGAAAATCTTGCCAAGTCGACTGTGCGTAATCGTCAAAAGGTAGAGCAGACCATTCTCCCACTCAAAGAAAATACGCTCTACTATGAAAAAACAGAACTCTCAAAACCCAGTCAAGCTGAGGTGGCTGACCACCAGGTTGAATTAACTGAGGAGGGTAGGGACCTAACCCTGTTTGCTAAAGAAACTTTGGACCAATTGACTAAGCCCGCAAAACTGCATTTTGCAGAGAGAAAGCCTGCTAACTACGACCAACTAGACCATCCAGAGTTAGATCTAGCTAGCCTCAATAAGGCTTATGATAAGCTGGAGCGAGAAGAAGCATCCAGCTTCCCAGAGTTGGAGTTTTTCGGACAAATGCACGGGACTTATCTCTTTGCCCAAGGGCGAGATGGACTCTACATCATAGACCAACATGCGGCGCAGGAACGAGTTAAGTACGAGGAATACCGTGAAAGCATCGGCAATGTTGACCAGAGTCAGCAACAACTCCTAGTGCCCTACATCTTTGAATTCCCAGCAGATGATGCTCTTCGTCTCAAGGAAAGAATGGCACTTTTGGAGGAAGTGGGTGTCTTTTTAGCAGAGTACGGAGAAAATCAATTTATACTGCGTGAACATCCTATTTGGATGGCAGAAGAAGAGATTGAGTCAGGCATCTATGAAATGTGTGATATGCTCCTCTTGACCAAGGAAGTTTCGATCAAGAAATACCGAGCAGAGCTGGCTATCATGATGTCCTGCAAACGGTCTATCAAGGCCAACCATCGCATCGATGACCACTCAGCCAGACAACTCCTTTATCAGCTTTCTCAATGTGACAATCCTTACAACTGTCCCCACGGACGTCCTGTTTTGGTGCATTTTACCAAGTCGGATATGGAAAAAATGTTCCGACGAATTCAGGAGAATCATACTAGCCTCCGTGAGTTGGGGAAATATTAAGAACACAAAAAGCCTTTGTTTTTTCCAAACAAGGCTTTTTAGCTTTTCTATGGTGGGAATTTTGAATGGACATGGCAACTTGCCATGAGGTTTACACTTGCTTGACAAGATCAGTTCTAAAAAATATTGCGAAAACGGAATTAGGTGATTCAAGGTTTTCTAGAGTCATCTTTGTCAGAAGGATTCTCAAGACCAATCACTTTATCAAGATAACGTTGTTTGGTTTTGAGAGCCTTGTTGATAGCAATCGCTGAAGCAATCAAGAGAATGAAGATCAGCCAAATCCAGGCAGTGAACTCGGCTGGAAAACTAGAACCAGCTAAAAAGAGATAGGTAGCCACAGCCAAGACGAAAATATAAATCACTTGCCAGATACCAAAGGATTTAACCTCTTTATAGTATTTGTCCTTATCTTCCTCCAAGATCACTTCCGAGGAACCTTTTTCAGAGTTTTCATCCAGTAGTAGATAGTCAGTTGTCACTTGAAAAATCTTGCTTAATTCAATGATTTTTTCGATTTCAGGAAGGACTTGTCCAGACTCCCATTTGGAGATGCTTTGCCGAGAAACATTGATTTGTTCTGCTAGCTTTTCCTGGGACCAACCTTTTTTCTTTCTGAGTTCAAATAGTTTTTCTGCGAGTTTCATCATTCTATCCTCCTTTTTCTACTTCTATCCTAACAATTTTTACTTATAATGAGAATACAATCTCCTGTACTATTTGTCAACCAGAGGTTGCACCTTTTGTTGCAGTCTGTCTTGGGGAAATATGGTATACTAGATAGGCAAAATAATGGAGAAAAATTATGTACGAATATTTAAAAGGAATCATTACCAAAATAACTGCTAAATACATTGTCCTAGAGGTAAACGGTATCGGTTATATCTTGCATGTAGCCAATCCCTATGCTTACTCAGGTCAGGTCAATCAAGAAACTCAAATTTATGTGCACCAAGTTGTTCGTGAGGACGCGCATCTGCTCTACGGTTTTCGCTCAGAAGATGAGAAGAAACTCTTTCTCAGTCTGATTTCGGTATCAGGGATTGGTCCTGTATCAGCTTTGGCTATTATCGCAGCCGATGACAATGCTGGCTTGGTTCAAGCAATCGAGACTAAGAACATTACCTACTTGACTAAGTTCCCTAAAATTGGCAAGAAAACAGCCCAACAGATGGTGCTAGACTTGGAAGGTAAGGTAGTTGTGGCTAGCGATGACCTTCCTGCCAAGGTGGCAGTGCAAACCAGCGCTGAAAACCAAGAACTGGAAGAAGCTATGGAAGCCATGTTGGCACTGGGCTACAAGGCAACCGAGCTTAAGAAAATCAAGAAATTCTTTGAAGGAACGACAGATACAGCTGAGAACTATATCAAGTCGGCCCTTAAGATGTTGGTAAAATAGGAGAAGAGTATGCCAAAACGCTGTGGTTGGGTTAAAATGAACAACCCTTTATATGTAGCCTATCATGATGAGGAGTGGGGCTACCCCCTCCATGATGACCAAGCATTGTTTGAGTTATTGTGCATGGAAACCTATCAGGCTGGTCTATCTTGGGAAACGGTACTAAACAAACGCCAAGCTTTCCGAGAAGCATTTCATGGATATCAAATTCAGGCGGTCGCGGAGATGGCAGATGGGGAGTTGGAAGCCTTGTTAGAGAATCCAGCCATCATCCGAAATCGTGCCAAGCTCTTTGCGACGCGTGCCAACGCCCAAGCATTTTTACAAGTCCAGAAAACCTTTGGCTCTTTTGACGCTTATCTCTGGTCCTTTGTTGAGGGAAAAACGATCGTGAATGATGTTCCTGACTATCACCTAGCACCTGCTAAAACAGCCTTGTCTGAAAAGTTATCTCAAGATCTCAAAAAACGAGGCTTCAAGTTCACAGGTCCAGTCGCAGTTTTAGCTTTTCTACAAGCGGCAGGTCTGATTGACGACCACGAGAATGATTGTGAGTGGAAAAGCGGAAATAAGTGAGTGCAGGCGTCTAATTATCTGAGAATATAGAAAAAGCTGAGAAGAGTTTCTCAGCTTTTTGATTATATGCTAGTAACTTTTATAGTGCAGTAAGAAATGTCAGTCCACCTAAGACAACGCCAGCTGAGTTTGGAATAATTAGTATCCAATCCTTCTTAGGTTCTTTTGTCCACCCGTAAATAACCCAAATTAAACAAGATACTGCTGCGGATAAAGGCTGGAATGGTTGAGCTTTGTTGCCTTGTAAATTGGCAAAAATTTGTGGGATGTAGGCGATAAATACAATAATCCCGATAAAGGCCCCGATTGAACCGACAATTTGATTTATTTTTTGTTTAGTCATATACACCTCCTTTAAAAAGATATCATAGAAATAAGCAAAATGCAATAAATTCAGACACAAATTGTAACGAAAATCAATACCAAAGCACAAAAATGGAGAAATTGTTTATTTTTTGTTATCGTCAAAGCGAATGACTTGCTCCTGTGCATCTACATAGGCGTGAACACCAAAGGGAACAATGGCTCTTGGCGTTGCGTGGCCGACATTTAGATTATAGACAATCGGGATATTGTTATCAATGATATCCAATAGTGCTTCCTTATAGTCGTCATAGAAGGTTTCATCCATTGGCTTTCCGATCAAGAGTCCACTGATTACCTCAAATACTCCAGTTTCTTTCAAAGTCTGCACCATCTGTTTGAAGTTTTCCGGCTCAGGCTTTTCTTCGCTTGTTTCTAGTAAGAGAATCTTTCCTTCCCAGTCTGACAAGTCAGGGAAAAGTTTGTATTTTTGGCAGAGGTCGGTGCTATCTGCGTGTAGAGAGTTGTCAAAAATATCATAGAGAGACTCAAGACAACCACCGAGAATTTCTCCCTCAAACTGAGCATTTCCTTGCAACAAGTCAAAACCAGTATTTGTATGACTGATACGAGCTGTTCCCAGGGCCTTGGGACTAAAGTCAATCCGTTCCTCATACCAAACGTCACTAGGTCGGATTTCTGAGATTCTTCCTGTCTTGATCAATTCTTTAAAGTAGTGAAAGCTATAGGGCAACATCTCATTGTCTAATTCACAAATGTCTGCTAAAAAGGATTGCCCATAAAAAGTCTTGACCCCTAGTTTGTGCAACATAAGGTGGTTCATAGTGGTATCTGAGAAGCCAAGAAAAATCTTTGGCTTGATAACCTTTTGAAGCTGGTCGTTTTCAAAAAGATAAGGTAGCAAGCGATAGGTATCATCCCCACCGATGGCGCATAGGATCATGTCGATGCTATCATCAGAAAAGGCCAGCATCAAATCTTCTGCACGTGCCTCAGGATGATCCTTGATAAAGTCTAAACCTTTTAACGAATGGGGGAAAAAGATAGGATTGAGTCCCAAATCCTTAAGACGTTGGACACCCAAATCGACTTCGTGTTTGACAAAATCCTCTCCGATAATGCCACTAGACAAACTCACAATACCAATAGTAGAAATCATATCTCATCCTCCTAGAAATAGATTGATCCTATTTTATCACAAATGGTGAGAGAAAACTACGATAATGAGACTCAGAAGTGCTATTGGATCTCAAGAAAGCAAGTGAAAAAGCAACCGCCTGTGCAGTTGCTTTTCGTTTTTCTAATCTCGCTAGATATGAGTTACTTGGTCAACTCTTGATTATAGGAGAGGGCTAAATCAATCCAGTAAGGAAGTTCTTTTTGACCTTCGATATCTAGGTCTATATAGCCATGATAAGGTCGCCCTCTCATCAATGTAGTATGAGCTCCTGTTCGGGGTAGAACTTGCTTCTCCATTTCTTTGCCAATTCTCACCATAACCAGCTCGTCCTTTCTGGAACTGACTGTAAGGACCATTTTCCCACGAATCATAAAGGCCAGGCCACCAAACAGTTTCTTTTCTTCTAACTCTTCTTCGAAAATTTGGGGAGGAAGTTTAAGTGCTAGAATTTTTCGAATCTGCTGAGCTAAAGATTGACTATATGCCATAGCTTTTCACTTTTCTTAATAACGTGATGGGCCCGCGCTTGCGCTTCGGATATTGAAACGTTTCTTGAGATAGAAGCGAAGGGCGAGAAGGGCTGCTCCCAGGATAGCCAAAGGCAATGGAGCAAGGACTGGATTGAGGTTGGCTGGTAGGAAGCTTGTTGCAAAGAAGACAACCAACCAAAGGACCATAGAGGCCAAAATTACTAGGATGGATTTCCAGAATGGAGGACGTTGGCTACGGTCTGTGTCTGGTCCATAATACTGGTAGACAAAGTAGTACATCAAGTAGAAGGCAAGTCCTCCTACAAGTCCAACCAACAAGAGGGTAATCAACCCATAGCCAATAGCCTGATCTGTAGAGAAGAAGGTAGTCAGAGCGCTAACCAATGCAAAGAGACTGGTGATAAAAAGGGCTGAGTCCATAATCATGAGTTTTGGATCGTCATTTTCTTTTGGATGCTCTTTTTCGTATTGCTCCTTGACAGTGAAGCTATGAGCCCAGTGGGTTGGAGCCCCGTAGAGGGAACGTGCAGTCGTTCCTTTGGCTTGTTCTTCAAGGATTTTAGGAATGACTTCCTCAAAGATAGTCTTGATTTCAGCGTCTGTTTTACCATCTTTGATAAATTGTTGGGTAGCGATGTGGATAAATTCTTGGTTTTTCTTGGTTAGTTTCTGTAAATCAATCTGAGACATAGGGATTCCTCTTAGAACCATTTTTTATGGATGAGATAGAGAGTGAGCGAAACACTCATAGCAAAGGCGATAAAGACGATTAACCAGAAGGCGTGTGGCTCGCCGTTCAGAGGGATTTCATTATCCTTGAAGTTCATCCCGTAGGCTGAGAAGATCATGGTTGGGATAGACATGACGATGGTCACGAGAGCTAGGGTCTTCATGATGTTGTTCTGGTTATTGGAAATGATAGAGGCAAAGGTCTCTGTCATAGAGTGAAGGACGTTTCCATAGATATCTGCCATTTCAATGGCCTGTTGGGTTTCAATCAGAGTGTCTTCGAGTAGGTCTTCGTCTTCTAGGTATTTCTTGATATTGCTAGTTGCGCTGGTCAATTTCTTAATCACGCGCTCGTTCGTCTTAAGTGAGGCCTTGAAATAGACGATGGTCTTTTCCAATTCCATGAGCTCGATCAGCTCTTCGTTTCGAGTAGACTTGTGAAGTTGACTTTCGATTTGTTCACTCTTACGGTCAATCGAACGAAGGGCCGTAAGGTAAAGTTCGGCGTTGCGGTAGAGAATCTGGAAGATAAAGCGTGAACGCATGAAGGTGTAGAAGTTGCGCAGTCTACGGTTGATAAAGACATCAAGAACAGGTAGTGATTCCAAGCAGGTAGTGATAATGGTTTCCTCGGTGATGATAATCCCTAGCGGAATCGTAACGTAGTAGGTGCGATTGTTTCTTTCCTCTGTGATGGGAACGTCCACGATGATCAAAGTATACTCGTCTTCGATGGTAATACGGGACATTTCTTCCGCATCGAGCGGTGCTCGAAGGTCGGCAATGTCAATGTCGAAGGCGTTAGCGATTTCCAACGATTCATTTTGTGTAGGATTGACGAGGTTGATCCAAGTACCCGGTTCAAGCGTGTCGATCTCTTTAAATTCAGTTGTTGTTGAGAGAAAAACTTGTTTCATATCCCCTATCCTTTCCTACTATTCAGTGATTCATTTTTTGCACCGTACTATTATACTATAAAAACAGCTTTTTGGGTAATAGAATTTCACATTTTTTGGTATAATGGAAAGCAATAATGGACTAGAAAGAACAAAGATGCAAGATAAAATTGTCATTCATGGGGCTCGTGCCCATAACTTAAAAAATATCAATGTGGAGATTCCTAGAGACAAGCTGGTCGTCGTAACGGGCTTGTCAGGATCTGGAAAATCCAGCCTAGCCTTCGATACCCTCTATGCGGAGGGACAACGTCGCTATGTAGAGAGTCTATCAGCCTATGCTCGTCAGTTCTTGGGCAACATGGAAAAGCCTGATGTAGATGCCATTGATGGCCTCAGTCCAGCTATTTCCATCGACCAAAAAACGACCAGTAAAAATCCTCGTTCAACCGTCGGGACAACAACTGAAATCAATGACTATCTGCGTCTCCTCTACGCACGTGTGGGGACGCCTTACTGTATCAACGGCCACGGGGCTATTAAGGCCTCTTCTGTGGAGCAAATCGTTGATCAGGTTTTGGAATTGCCAGAACGCCAACGTCTGCAAATCTTAGCTCCTGTCATTCGTAAGAAAAAAGGGCAACACAAGAGCGTCATTGAAAAGATTCAGAAAGACGGTTATGTCCGCGTCCGTGTGGATGGGGAAGTTTATGATGTGACCGAAGTGCCAGAGTTGTCCAAGAGCAAGCAACACAATATCGATGTTGTGGTCGACCGTATTGTCATCAAGGAGGGCATTCGTAGCCGTCTCTTTGATTCCATTGAGGCTGCCCTTCGTATCGCAGAAGGTTATGTCATTATCGACACTATGGACGATTCTGAGTTGCTCTTTTCTGAGCATTATGCCTGTCCAGTTTGTGGTTTTACAGTACCAGAGTTAGAGCCTCGTCTCTTCTCCTTCAATGCACCTTTTGGTTCTTGTAGTGAGTGTGATGGTTTGGGAATCAAGCTGGAGGTTGATACTGACTTGGTAGTGCCAGATACCAGCAAGACCCTACGTGAAGGTGCACTTGCACCTTGGAATCCTATCTCATCCAACTACTATCCAAATATGCTTGAGCAGGCCATGACAGCCTTTGGTGTGGATATGGATATCCCCTTTGAGGACCTGTCAGAAGCGGATAAGGACTTGATTCTCTATGGTTCAGAAGGCAAGGAATTCCATTTCCACTATGAAAATGAATTTGGTGGTGTGCGGGATATCGACATTCCTTTTGAGGGAGTTGTCACTAATATCAAACGTCGCTACCACGAGACGAATAGTGACTATACTCGCACCCAAATGCGTCTCTATATGAATGAACTGACCTGCGGAACCTGTCACGGCTATCGTCTTAACAATCAGGCCTTGTCTGTTCGTGTGGGTGGGGAGAACGGGCCCCATATCGGAGAGATTTCAGACCTGTCTATCGCAGATCACTTGGAGTTGGTCAGCCAGTTGACTCTGTCTGAAAATGAAGCCATCATCGCCCGTCCCATTCTCAAGGAAATCAAGGACCGTTTGACCTTCCTTAATAACGTTGGTCTAAACTATCTGACCCTATCTCGATCAGCAGGTACCCTGTCAGGTGGGGAAAGTCAGCGTATTCGCTTGGCGACCCAGATTGGTTCCAACCTCTCAGGAGTCCTCTATATCTTAGATGAGCCGTCGATTGGACTTCACCAGAGGGACAATGACCGCCTGATTGCCAGTCTGAAAAAGATGCGTGATTTGGGCAATACTCTCATCGTGGTAGAACACGACGAAGATACCATGCGTGAGGCGGATTATCTGATTGACGTTGGTCCGGGTGCCGGTGTTTTTGGTGGCGAGATTGTTGCTGCAGGAACACCCAAGCAGGTGGCTCGTAACAGCAAGTCTATCACAGGTCAGTATTTGTCAGGGAAACGTGCCATTCCAGTACCAGCAGAGCGCCGTGTCGGAAATGGTCGCTTTATCGAAGTGACAGGAGCGCGTGAGAACAACCTGCAAAATGTTACTGCCCGCTTCCCACTAGGAAAATTCATCGCTGTGACTGGGGTATCAGGTTCTGGGAAATCGACTTTGATTAACAGTATTCTCAAAAAAGCAATCGCTCAAAAACTTAACCGCAATTCAGACAAACCTGGTAAATTCAAAACCATCACAGGGATTGAGCATGTAGACCGCTTGATTGACATTGACCAGAGCCCGATTGGACGAACGCCGAGGTCTAACCCAGCTACCTATACGGGAGTTTTTGACGATATACGTGACCTCTTTGCCCAGACAAATGAGGCCAAGATTCGAGGCTATAAGAAGGGCCGTTTCAGTTTCAACGTCAAGGGTGGTCGTTGCGAAGCCTGCTCAGGTGACGGGATTATCAAGATTGAGATGCACTTCTTGCCAGATGTTTACGTTGCTTGTGAAGTTTGCCACGGAACCCGCTATAACAGTGAAACCTTAGAAGTTCACTACAAGGAAAAGAATATCTCGCAAGTTTTAGATATGACCGTCAACGATGCGGTGGAATTTTTCCAACACATTCCCAAGATTCAACGTAAACTCCAGACCATCAAGGATGTAGGGCTGGGCTATGTAACCTTAGGACAACCAGCTACCACCCTCTCTGGAGGAGAAGCTCAGCGTATGAAGCTGGCTAGTGAACTCCACAAACGCTCGACAGGTAAGTCCTTCTACATTCTGGATGAGCCGACGACAGGACTTCATACCGAGGATATCGCTCGCTTGCTTAAAGTCTTGGCTCGCTTTGTAGACGATGGCAATACAGTCCTCGTTATCGAGCACAATCTAGATGTTATTAAAACAGCAGACCATATCATCGACTTGGGACCTGAAGGCGGTGTTGGTGGAGGAACCATCATTGCAACAGGAACTCCAGAAGAAGTAGCGGCCAACGAAGCCAGCTACACAGGACACTATTTGAAAGGAAAGTTACATCATGAATAAACGTGTGCAAGCATTTCTAGCTAAAATGCAAGAAAAAGAACTAGATGGTATCATCATCAACAACCTTAAAAACGTCTATTATTTGACTGGTTTTTGGGGTTCAAATGGAACAGTCTTTATCAGCCGTGACCGTCAGGTTTTGGTGACAGACTCTCGCTATATCATTGCAGCTAAGCAAGAAGTGACAGGTTTTGAGATTGTGGCTGACCGCGATGAATTGGCTGTTATTGCAGGCATTGTTAAGGATATGGGCTTGTCTCGCGTCGGTTTTGAAGACGAGATTTCGGTTTCTTATTACCACCGTATGCAGGCTGCTTTTGCAGGTTTGGACTTGCTTCCGCAGACTCAGTTTGTTGAAGCGCTTCGTATGATTAAAGATGAGAAAGAGATTGCGACTATTCGTAAAGCATGTTCTATCTCAGACCAAGCTTTTCGCGATGCGCTTGATTTTATCAAACCTGGAAAAACTGAGATCGAAATTGCCAACTTCCTTGACTTCCGTATGCGTGAGTTGGGAGCATCTGGCTTGTCTTTTGATACCATTTTAGCAAGTGGCATCAACTCTTCTAAACCTCACGCCCACCCAATGCACAAACCAGTAGATCTGGGAGAAGCCATTACCATGGACTTTGGCTGTCTCTACGACCACTATGTTAGCGATATGACACGGACCATCTACCTCGGTCATGTCAGTGACGAGCAGGCAGAGATTTACAATACGGTTCTAAAAGCCAACCAAGCCTTGATTGACCAAGCTAAGGCAGGATTAGGTTTCCGTGACTTTGACAAAATTCCTCGTGATATTATCATCGAGGCAGGCTACGGTGATTACTTTACTCACGGTATTGGACACGGTATCGGACTGGATATCCACGAAGAACCCTACTTTAGCCAAACTTCCAAAGAAGTCATTAAATCTGGCATGGTCTTGACTGATGAACCGGGTATTTATATTGAAGGTAAATACGGCGTTCGTATTGAAGATGATATCTTAATTACAGATAACGGTTGCGAATTGTTGACTCTAGCGCCGAAGGAATTAATTGTTATTTAAGAAAATTAAGATAAATCATTGACTTTTATATTTTAAAGGTTTATACTGATAGACGAAAACGGTAGGTGAGGCTACCATAGGGATACGGATGACTACCGCAAAGCAGTGGAGACACTACTCGTTGGTCAACAGTCCTGGTCGCGAAGGCCAAGACTAAGCTCATTACATCGCCCTATGGAGTTAAAGCTTGAACGAAAAAACAGATAATTAGTTTTTTAATCCTGCCATTTTATGGTGGGATTTTCTACTGTTTTAGAACAAGGAAAGGAGACAAACGATGCAAATTGACGATCATCCAGAACCACACATACACAGCCAATCGCTGATTTGTGTCGTTCTGCCCTTATAAAGTGATTGGTCTCTGTGTATGAAACATATCATTCATACAGATAGGAGAAACCAATGAAAACTACAAAAGAAAGATTAGCAACAGCTATTCATACACCTTTAAAAGAAACTCTATCTTTTTATAAGACAAGTCTAACAGGCTTGACTGAGGAGCAGGTGGAGAAAAATCGTGACCTATATGGCGAAAACACCATCACTAAAGGTCAAGAAGACAGTATCCTCAAAAAGATTTACGAATCTATTATCAATCCATTTACAATCATCCTTCTTGTCATCGCGATGATCTCCATGGTGACCAATGTCTGGTTGGCGAAGCCTGGACAAGAAGATCCGACGACCTCTATCATCATCGTCGTTCTCGTTCTAATATCTGGTGGCATTCGATTTGTCCAAGAACTGCGAAGTGACAAGGCTGCGACTAATCTATCAAAAATGATTGTGAACACTGCCACAGTTATTCGCGAAGACCAGAGTTTAGAGGTTGCAATTGAAGATTTGGTCGTTGGAGATATAGTCAAGTTAAGTGCTGGGGACATGATTCCAGCAGACCTCCTTTTAATTGAATCACGTGATTTCTTTGTCCAACAGTCTGGTTTAACAGGTGAAAGTGACTCGGTTGAAAAACTAGCCTTGTCAAAAATGAGTCAGTCAAACTTCGATAGTCTGCTAGAAGCAGAAGCGCTCGCCTTTATGGGAACTAATGTGATATCAGGAAGCGCCAAGGCTTTGATTCTAGCGGTCGGTGATGACACCATGATGGGGAAAATAGAGCAGACTCTCAATACCTATGACGAGTCTACCTCTTTCGAACGGGATATGAACAGTATCTCCTGGCTTTTAATCCGTTTGATGTTGGTCATGGTTCCCATCGTATTTCTTTCCAATGGTTTGACGGATGGAGATTGGTTAGAAGCTGGCGTATTTGCTTTGAGCGTGGGTGTCGGGCTTACACCTGAGATGCTTCCCATGATCATCACGGCCAGTCTAGCAAAAGGCTCCATTATCATGGCCAAGGAAAAAGTCGTTATCAAAAAACTCAATGCCATACAAGATCTAGGTGCTATTGATATCCTGTGTACGGATAAAACCGGAACACTTACCCAAGACGAAATTGTCCTTGAATATCCTTTGGATATACATGGAGATTTGGATTTATCTGTGTTGAGACGTGCTTATCTCAATTCCTATTTTCAAACCGGTTTGAAAAACTTGATGGACCGTGCCATCATCAGTAGAACTGAAAAAGAAGCTAAAGAACACGCTATTCTACAAAATTTGGATACTAGCTTCCAAAAAATCGATGAACTTCCATTTGACTTTGAACGTAGACGGATGAGTGTCATCGTCAAGGATGAGAACGAAGTTGTTAGTTTGGTAACCAAGGGTGCCCTAGAGGAAATGCTTGCGATTTCAACCCATGTGGAATATCAAGGCCAGATTAGCCCTCTGACGGATGATATCCGAGTGGAAATCTTAAAAGAAGTAGATCAACTTAATCAACAGGGATTGCGAGTCTTGGGAGTCGCCTATAAAACAGGCCTAAAAGAAGGTTTTGCTTACTCCGTTGAAGATGAAAAAGAGATGATTCTAACAGGATATCTTGCCTTTCTAGATCCACCAAAACCATCAGCAGCGCCTGCTATCCAAGCTTTGTTAGAACACGGTGTTCAAACAAAGATCTTGACGGGGGACAATGAGAAGGTAACCCAAGCAGTTTGCGAAAAAGTTGGTCTAGACGTTGATCAAATCTTGTTGGGTTCTGATATTGACGCCATGTCGGACGAAGAGTTGGCTCAAGCAGTCGAACATGTGACCGTCTTTGCCAAACTCTCTCCGGATCAAAAAGCACGAATCATTTTACAAATCAAATCGAATGGACATTGTGTCGGCTATATGGGAGATGGGATTAATGATGCCCCTTCTATGAAAGTAGCCGATGTGGGGATTTCTGTTGATACAGCAGTAGATATTGCAAAAGAAACGGCTGATGTCATTTTGCTAGATAAGGATTTGATGGTGCTTGAAAAAGGGCTGGTTGAAGGGCGTAAGGTCTACGCTAATATGACCAAATATATCAAGATGACGGTCAGCTCTAATTTCGGGAACATTTTCTCTCTGTTAGTGTCTGGTATCTTTTTACCTTTCCTTCCTATGGCTCCGATTCACTTGATTGTGTTAAACCTCGTCTACGACCTTTCTTGTATTGCCTTGCCATTTGATAATGTGGATGAAGACTTTTTGAAGCATCCTCATAAGTGGGAAGCCAAGTCTATTACTCGTTTTATGATTTGGATGGGTCCGATTTCTTCTGCCTTTGATATTTTGACCTTTATCTTGCTCTATTTTGTTATTGTCCCAATGGCGACAGGTCAAGCTTATGCTCACGGAGCAGAGTCGGCAACGGGCTTTATCATTTTGTTCCAGACAGGTTGGTTCATTGAATCCATGTGGTCCCAAACCATGGTTATCCATATGCTTCGTTCAGCAAAACTTCCTTTCTTACAAAGTCGTCCATCATGGTTTGTTCTTGGAACAACCTTGCTAGCAGCTAGTTTTGTGACCTTCCTTCCCTACTCTTCAATTGCTAGCCTGCTTCATTTAACCCCTTTGGAACCAATTTATTTCCTCTTTTTGCTTTTGATTATCGTTCTCTATATGATAAGTGTTACAGTTGTGAAACGATTGTATATCAAAAAATTTAAAAGTTGGTTATAAATTGATTTTGTCAAGAAAAAAGTACGAAAATCGCGAAAAAAGTTAATTTTTTTTAAAAATAGGTCGCAAGTCGGATGTTTTTTATGGTATAATAGACTAAACTGATAGTAACATGTAGCGAAAGGGGTAGGTACATGATCAAAATTTATACAGTCTCAAGTTGTACTAGCTGTAAAAAAGCGAAAACCTGGCTCAATGCCCACCAGTTAAGTTATAAAGAACAAAATCTCGGTAAAGAAGGAATTACAAGAGAAGAGTTATTAGATATTCTCACGAAAACAGATAATGGAATTGCCAGTATCGTTTCGTCAAAAAACCGCTACGCTAAGGCACTTGGAGTTGACATCGAGGATTTGAGTGTCAATGAAGTGCTCAACTTAATCATGGAAACACCACGGATCTTAAAGAGTCCGATTCTCGTTGACGAGAAGCGCCTGCAAGTCGGCTATAAAGAAGATGATATCCGTGCCTTCTTGCCACGCTCTGTCCGTAATGTAGAAAATGCAGAAGCACGTCTACGTGCAGCTCTATAAAACATCAAGGCTGGGAGTGACTCCTGGCCTTGTTTGCTCTTTTGTTTTAAAATCAAGTGAGGAATTATGAAAAAGTTACTAATTGCTAGTTTTGCTCTCCTCTTTTTGCTTGCGGGATGTGGGCAAAAAAAGGAAACTCCTGCTGCTTCTACAACAGCATCTGACCCCATCCAATCAAACCTTCCCGTTTTGGACAATGCCGAAAAGAATACGGTTGTCACCAAGACCCTGTTGATGCCGAAGTCAGAAAATGGAACGCAACAGATTCAGACCATTACCTATAAAGGCAATCAATTTTTGACCTTGACCATCCAGCAAAAACGACCTGTCGGGGATGAACTCAAGACCTTTATCTCTGAAAATGGCCTAGAGGAGACGCAAAAAGCGCTTCTAGAAGCGGAAGAGAAGGATGAGACCATCCGAGAGGCGCGTAAACTGGCAGGATTTACACTGGAAACCAAGCTACTCAGCGAGACAGAAATCCAGACCACAACGACTTATGATTTTCAAGTTTTGGATGTCAAAAAGGCATCTCAACTAGAATATTTAAAAAATATTGGTCTTGAAAATCTCTTAAAAAACGAACCTAGCCAATATATTGCAGATAGAGTGGCAAATGGGGCGACAGAACAATAGAAAATCCAAATTAATAGACTGACTTATTTGTAGAACGTCAGGGAATGTGCTATAATAGTACTATTCTAAGGAAAGAGGGTGTTAGAATGGGATTTACTGAAGAAACTGTACGGTTTAAATTGGATGATTCCAATAAGAAAGAAATTAGCGAAACGTTGACAGACGTCTATGCTTCTTTGAACGACAAGGGCTACAATCCGATTAACCAGATCGTCGGTTATGTATTGAGTGGTGACCCTGCCTACGTTCCTCGTTATAACAATGCACGAAATCAAATCCGTAAGTATGAGCGTGATGAAATTGTTGAAGAATTGGTACGCTACTACCTTAAGGGACAAGGAGTCGATCTATAATCTATGAGAATTATGGGATTGGACGTTGGTTCAAAAACAGTGGGTGTTGCCATTAGCGACCCACTAGGCTTCACTGCTCAAGGACTTGAAATCATCCAGATTAATGAGGATCAGGGCCAGTTTGGTTTTGACCGTATCAAGGAATTGGTTGACACCTATTCGGTGGAACGCTTTGTAGTTGGTCTGCCTAAAAACATGAACAATACCAGCGGTCCACGGGTAGAAGCTAGTCAAGCCTACGGAGCAAAATTAGAGGAACTTTTTGGTTTACCAGTAGACTATCAAGATGAGCGTTTGACAACGGTCGCTGCGGAACGTATGTTGATTGAACAAGCAGATATCAGCCGTAACAAACGCAAGAAAGTTATTGATAAGTTGGCTGCTCAGCTAATTTTGCAAAATTATTTAGATAGAAAATTTTAAGACAGAGGAGAAACTATGTCACACGATCACAACCACGACCACGAAGAACGCGAATTGATTACACTTGTTGATGAACAAGGAAATGAAACCTTGTTTGAAATTCTTTTGACCATCGATGGGAAAGAAGAATTTGGTAAAAACTATGTTCTGCTAGTGCCAGTTAATGCAGAAGAAGATGAAAATGGTGAAGTTGAAATCCAAGCTTACTCATTCATCGAAAATGAAGACGGAACAGAAGGCGAATTGCAACCAATCCCTGAAGACTCAGAAGACGAATGGAACATGATTGAAGAAGTCTTCAA
Source organism: Streptococcus oralis (assembly GCF_023109155.1). Classification (GTDB taxonomy): domain Bacteria; phylum Bacillota; class Bacilli; order Lactobacillales; family Streptococcaceae; genus Streptococcus; species Streptococcus oralis_BZ. The sequence continues at coordinate 171,470 of NZ_JALDUA010000001.1, forward strand.
CAGCTTTATGGAGGAGTGATACAGTCTGGGAGACTGTATCACCCCAACTCCTAGAAACTAGAAAGAGTTGGAACATCCAGTGGATGTTTTTAGCCCTGCGCCAGAAATTAGAAACGCAGGAACGTTCGGGGAACGTTTTTAGCCCAGTTCCTTAAAATAAGAGAGAACTGGTATGTCTGGGAGACTGTATCACCCCAACTCCTAGAAACTAGAAAGAGTTGGAACATCCAGTGGATGTTTTTAGCTCACGTTGAAATTCATAGTAGCTAGTGATTAGCTAACCAGGTAAGAGGTCGGGATTTTTATCCCGGCCTCGCTTTTTATTTGCAGTAATACTTTAGTGCGCTAGTTGATTGGACTTTTGTTAAGGAGACATGTATGTTTGAAGTAGAAGAATGGCTTCATAGTCGGATTGGTTTAAACTTTAGATCTGGACTTGGACGAATGCAGCGAGCAGTGGATTTGCTGGGGAATCCTGAGAAGACTTATCCTATTATCCATGTAACAGGAACGAACGGCAAGGGGTCAACTATTGCCTTTATGAGGGAGTTGTTTGCAGTTCATGGGAAAAAAGTTGGTACTTTTACCTCTCCTCATATCATCAGCATCCATGATCGAATCTGTATCAATGGGCAACCGATTGCTGATGCAGATTTTATCCGTTTGGCGGAGCAGGTCAAGGAGATGGAAAAAACTCTTTTGGAAACACATGACCAGTTGTCCTTTTTTGAATTACTGACTCTGATTGCTTTGCTTTACTTTAAAGAGCAGGGAGTGGATCTGGTTCTGCTAGAAGTGGGGATTGGTGGTTTGCTTGATACCACTAATGTCGTAACAGGAGAGATTGCAGTTATTACTTCGATTGGGCTAGATCATCAGGAGACCTTGGGCGATAGCCTGGAGGAAATAGCCAAGCAGAAAGCTGGTATTTTCAAGGCTGGCAAGCAGGCGGTCATTGCCAAGCTTACTCCAGAAGCGGAGCTTGTCTGTCAAAAAAGAGCAAAAGAGTTAGGTGTGGATCTCTATCAAGCTGGGCGAGACTTCACCTTGAATGCTGGGGATTTTTCAAGTAAGCTAGCAAACTTTTCACAGCTTGAAATCAGTTTGGAAGGTGCTTATCAGCAAGAAAATGCCGCCTTGGCTTTAGAAACTTTTCTTCTGTTTATGGCGTCAAGAGGTGAAAGGGTCGAAGAAGAGTTTGTCAGACGGGCTTTGAAGGAGACACATTGGGCAGGTCGATTGGAACGGATTCGCCCACAAATCTACCTAGATGGGGCTCACAATCTGCCAGCCTTGACTCGTCTAGTCGAGTTTATCCAAGGGAAAATCCAGCAAGGTTACCAGGTTCGCATCCTTTTTGGAGCACTTAAACGCAAGGATTATCAGGGGATGCTAGGCTATCTATCTAAGCAGTTGCCTGAGGTGGAACTTAAGGTAACAGGCTTTGACTACCAAGGCTCTCTGGATGAAAAGGATGTGGCGGGTTACGATTTGATTCCTTCCTATGGCGACTTTATCAGAGAATTTGAAGAAAAGGCCAATGAGCAGGACTTGCTCTTCGTGACGGGCTCACTCTACTTTATCTCGGAAGTCCGAGCGAGTTTGCAAGGAAGCGATGGGATTAGTTGACCTTCTAGGCTTAAGTTGTTATACTTGAGGTAGGAGGTATATCTGGAAACGATTCCAGCAAAACATTGGCACAAAAGAAAGGAAATCGCTATGAAAACGAAAACATTCACACTTTCTATTGCTTCCCTAGCAATTCTTAGTCTTTTAGCAGCTTGTGGACCTAAGGCACAAGCCCCTACCCAGCAATCTGCTCAGCAATCATCTTCTCAACAAGAATCATCCTCTAGCGCTGCGACAAGTGCTAGTCAACCACAGGCGTCCTCAAGTCAGGACACTACTGTAGCTCAACCTACGAATATCGATGGTACCTATACTGGAAAAGATGAGAATGACCAAATCACTCTTGTTGTAACAGGTAAAACTGGTACATGGACTGAAGTCGAGCCAGATGGAGATAAGGAAATCAAGCAAGTCAGCTTTGAGCCAGAAAATCAACGTGTCATTATCGGGGATGATGTCAAAATTTACACGGTTAATGGTAATCAATTGATTATCGATGATATGGACCGAGAGGCATCTGACCGAGTGGTATTAACTAAGCAATAATGAATAAGTAAAAGTTCCAATGAGATGAAAGCTATCTTTTTGGAGCTTTTTTCTTGAAAAAGTGGCTGGCTGTTCTTTACTAACTTTTTACTTAAAACGCTTACAAATATTTGTAAAACTTCTTATAAGGTCGTATACTTATGGTAAATAATCAAATAGCGCAGAGGCGCAGGAGGAAAAGCGTATGGCTACATTTTACGTTCCATCAGTTAACCTTATTGGTAAAGGTGTTGTAAATGAAGTAGGTCCGTATATCAAGGAACTGGGATATAAGAAGGCTCTTTTGGTGACAGACAAGTTCATCGAGGGAAGTGATATTTTACCTAAGATCCTAAAACCACTAGATGCTGAAGGGATTGAATATGTGATCTTTAGCGATGTGGAGCCAAATCCGACTTGCAAGAACGTCACAGACGGAGTGGCTGCTTTGGAAGAGCATGGATGTGACTTCATCATCAGTCTTGGAGGAGGATCTCCTCAGGATGCGGCTAGTTGTATCTCTATCATCGCTACAAATGGAGGAAAACCTCAAGACTATGAGGGTCTCCACAAATCTGCTAAAAAAGGCTTGCCAGTGGTTGCAATCAATACAACAGCTGGAACTTCTGCAGAAATCACCATTAACTATGTTATTACTGACGAAGAGCGCAAGGTCAAGATGGTAATGGTTGATAAGAACAGCCTTGCCCTTATCTCAGTCAATGATCCAGAACTCATGCTTTCAAAACCGAAAGGATTGACAGCAGCGACAGGTATGGATGCTCTTACTCACGCTGTCGAAGCCTTGGTAACACCAGGTGCTTATAATGTGACCAAGAAACTCTCTATCGGAGCGATTGAACTCATCAAGGAGTATCTTCCTCGTGCTGTGGCAAATGGCCAAGATATTGAAGCGCGTGAGGCTATGGTCAATGCTATCTTCCTCGGTGGTATGAGCTTTAACAATGCTGGTTTGGGTTATGTTCATTCTATGGCTCACCAACTCGGTGCGGTATATAACTTGCCACATGGTGTCTGCTGTGCCATGCTTCTCCCAGTTGTAGAACGTGAAAATGCCAAGCGTGTACCAGAAGCTTTCCGCAATGTAGCCAAGGCCCTGGGACTCCATGTGGAAGGGAAAACAGACCAAGAATGTGCTGACTATGCTATCGCTGAGATTGAGAAACTTTCTGAAACTGTTGGTATTCCGAAGAAACTCACTGAACTCGGTATCCAAGAAAAAGACTTTGACTTTGACTACCTTTCTAAGAATGCTTTGATCGATGCTTGTGCACCTGGAAATCCATTTATGCCGACTTTGGAAGAAACCATTGCTCTCTACAAAGAACTCTTCTAAGGATTAAGTAGAGTGGAAGCGACGTATTCCCCAACATATAAATAATATTGGAAAGAACTATCATTTTGGTAGTTCTTTTTTTAAAAATTTGCTATCCTAGACATATGAGAAAAATCAAAATTGATGTGGTTGTAGTACCCTTAAGTGGGCATCTCTTCCCAACACTGAATTTACTTGCCCCCTTGTTGAAGGATCCCTTGTATGAGATTCGATTATTTACAGGACCGCAACGAAAAGCTGTTGCAGAGGAGATGGGATTCCAGGTGATCCCCATTTTAGAAAATTGTGTAGATGAGTTTGAGCGTGTAGCCAACAATGAAGGTCAATTAAACCTTTTTTCTGCTTATCGACAGTTGTCAGCTAGCCTTGATTTGATCAATGTGGTTTCAGATCAATTAGTGCAAGAGTGGCAGGAAAATCGACCAGATATTGTGATTGCGGACTTTATAACCCTCTCTGGAGGACTTGTAGCGGAACAGTTGAATATTCCCTGGATTACCACGATGGCGACACAGTTTGCCATTGAAACGACAGATGGACCGCCTTGTTTCTTTGGAGGAATGGGCAGTCCAAAAACATCTTTCCAATCTGTCCAGCAATGGCTAGGAAGAAAAGGGACTCGTTTAGGGAAACGAATCGTAAGCTTTTTATTGGGAGAACGATTGAAACGTTACGATTTTAAGCTCTACAATCAGAAAGGTCAGGAAACCATCTATTCACCCTATTCCATCTTGGGGATTGGGATGAAAGAGTTGGAGCTGAAAAGTGGTTTTCCAGAACACTACCTTTGGGTGGGACCTTTTGGCTCTTCGATTGAGAGGGCAGAAAATTATCCCCTCGATTTGTCTCCTTATGCAGGTTATAAGAAGGTCCTTGTCTCCTGCGGCACTCAGCTAGCATGGGCCAAAGACAATCTTCTCTACCAGACCCAACAATTGGCAAAAGCCCATCCGGACTGTCACTTCTTTGTAACTCTGGGGTTTGGCGGACAAGACTTCCAATGTGAGAAGGTCATGGACAATGTATCTGTGGTATCCTATCTTCCCTATAAGGAGTACATTCCTCAGATGGATTATGTGATTCATCATGGTGGTGCAGGTATTTTTTACCAGTGTATCATCTATGGTAAGCCTGCCTTGATTCTCCCCCATGACTATGATCAGTATGACTATGCAGTTCGTGGATTAGAGGCAGGGATTGCCTTGACTGCTAAACGAGAGGATACGGAAGCGATTGGACGCGCCTTTGATGAGTTGTTGGCTAGAGATGACTGGGCAGACTTGAACAAACTTAGTCGTGCAGCTCAAATCTATCAGCCAACAGAGATTCTGAAGAGCGAAATACATCGGCTCTTAGGGGACAAGGAGAAGTAAAAAATGGAGAAAGTATTGGTAACAGGTGCTACGGGCTTTCTAGGCAAGTATGTTGTTGGAGAGCTCAGTCAGCAGGGCTATCAGGTACGCGCTTTTGGACGCAATCGCAAGGTGGGTCAGTCTTTAGAGAACTCCTCTGTGGCATTTTTTCAGGGAGATTTGACCAAGCAAGAGGATCTGACTCAGGCTTGTCAGGGGATGGACATGGTTGTGCATGCGGCTGCTCTTTCTACCGTTTGGGGACCTTGGGAGGATTTCTACCAGACAAATGTCTTGGGGACCAAGTATGTTTTAGAGGCTTGTCGGGAGACGGGTATCCAACGCTTGGTTTACGTATCCTCACCTAGCATCTATGCTGCTCCTAGAGATCAGATAGCTATCAAAGAATGCGATGCGCCTCAGGAAAATAATCTAAACAACTACATTCGTAGTAAGCTAGCTTCGGAGAAGCTGTTTAAGGATTATCCCGATGTTCCGAGTATAATCTTACGACCTCGTGGGCTTTTTGGGATTGGGGATACCAGTATTTTGCCCCGGGTTCTCAAACTCAGTCAGAAAATTGGCATTCCCTTGATAGGGGACGGTCGTCAGCTCATGGATATGACCTGTGTGGAAAATGTCGCTCTGGCAATTCGCTTGGCACTAGAGACCCCTCAAGCTAGTGGCGAAGTTTATAATATTACCAATGGGGAACCAAGAGCCTTTAAGGATTTGATAGAAGAAACCTTGAGAGGGTTGGGCTATCCAATAACATACAGAAAAGTGCCAGCTCCTCTTCTTTCAGTTATTGCTACTAGTTTAGAGTTTCTGTATAAGGTCTTGAAACTCAAAGGTGAACCGCCTCTGACACGCTATACCTATTATCTGCTCCGTTATAGTCAGACGCTGGACATCAGCAAGGCGGAGCGAGACTTGGGTTATCGCCCTCAAATCAGTATTTCGGAAGGGATTGAACAATATGTCCAAGATTATCGAAAGCATTGATTATTTCCCAGCAGGCTACTGTACCAGCTACACAGTTTTGCTATTTAAGGGAGTCAAGAATCAAAAGATGACCTTTCCAGCAGGTGTTTTTCTTATCAAACACAGGGACAAGGGCTATCTCCTCTATGACACAGGCTATCATTACGATATTAAGACCCGGCTTCGCTATGGTTTCTATCGGCTAGGAACGCCCGTTCAAATGACGGAGAAGGACCAGATTTCACGTTTGCTGGAAGCGAAGGGAATCAAACCAGAAGAAATTAACTATGTTCTTCTATCACACCTACATCCAGATCATCTGGGAGGAGCTAGTTTCTTTCCTCGTGCAACCTTTATCTTGACAAAAGAAGTATATGAAGTCTACCAAAAACCCAAGTTGAAAGACCTGATTTTCAAGGAGTTTTTACCAGCTTCTTTTGAGAAAAATCTAACCATTATCAGAGCTGACCAGCAAGTTTCAACTTTTCCCTATCGTCCGATTTGTGATCTTTTCGGAGATGGCAGTATCCTAGTAGCCTCTGTTGACGGGCATGCTAGGGGGCAAGCCTGTCTATATTTTCCAGACCTTAATCTCCTCATTGCAGCGGACCTCTGTTGGGGAATTGACCTCTTACCTTACACCAAGCAGATGCACCTGATTCCTTCCTTTGTTCAGGATAATAAGTCTGACTATATCAGGGGGACAGAGTTTCTGGAGGAAGTCTTAAAGGACGGTATCGAGGTAGTTGTTAGCCATGATCCTGTAGAAAGGATAGAGTCAATCTTACATGAAAAAAATAACCTTTCTTAAAACCTTTATCCAAACTCGTTGGCTTCATCATTTCAAATCTCGAGAAGCTGTAGAAAACTATCAGAAAAAGCAATTAACTAACTATATGGACTTTTTAAAGCGAGAGTCGCCCTACTTTAAAAATGGGATTCCTAGCAACTTTGACCATATGGACAAGGCTTTTATGATGGAACATTTCAATGAGCTCAACACCCAAGGAGTGGATCGAGATGAAGCCTTGAGTTTGGCTATTGAAAGTGAAAAGACCCGTGACTTCACTGAACTTAAAGGCGAAGTAGCCGTCGGTCTGTCTTCAGGGACGTCTGGACATCGGGGGCTCTTTATCACAACAGAGAAAGAGCGAAGTATGTGGGCTGCAGCTATCTTGGCAAAGATGTTGCCCAAGGGTCAGCTTTTTGGACACCGCATCGCTTTTTTCCTGAGAGCTGATAATGAACTCTATCAGACCATCAATACGGCGCTCATTCGTCTAGAGTATTTTGATATTTTCAAACATACAGATGAGCATATCGAGCGACTCAACAACTATCAACCAACGATTATTGTGGCGCCAGCCTCGATGTTGATTGAATTGAGCAAGCGTCTCAAGGATGGAGAGTTAGCTATTCACCCACAAAAAATCGTTTCGGTGGCGGAAATCTTGGAAGATAGTGATAGGGTACGGATCGCAGAAGCCTTTTCACTATCCATCATTGACCAAGTTTATCAGGCGACAGAAGGTTTCCTAGCCTGCACTTGCTCAGCTGGCAATCTGCATCTCAACGAAGACATTATCTTTGTGGAAAAGCAGTATCTAGATGACCACCGTTTTTATCCAGTGATTACGGACTTTAAGCGAAGTAGTCAGCCTGTTTATCGCTACCAGCTCAATGATATCTTGGTTGAAAATCCGGAGCCTTGTTCCTGTGGCTCCTACTATACACGGATTGACAAGGTCGAAGGACGTTCTGATGATATCTTCTACTTTGAAGGGCAGAATGGGGGGCAGGTAACGATTTATCCAGACTTTATCAGACGTTGTATCCTCTTTGTGGAGAATGTAGGAGATTATCAAGTTAAGCAACATTCTGAGAAATTAGTGGAAGTTTGTTTAAGCCGACGAGATGAGGACGTAGAGACAGCAATTTTAGCACAGTTCCAACTCTTGGCCCAGCAAAAAGAGTTCATAATTCCTCAAATCCAATTTTCAGATTATCACTGGGATACTAGCCGTAAACTCAAACGTATCCAACGTTTATGAAAGGAAAAAAGACAATGACAGAAGTAAAAAGACATGTAGAAATCGCAGGTTATGGCATTTGCCTTCCAAAGCATACAGTTCAATTTAAAGACCAGACCCGTTATCGTGTAGTTGAAAATGAAGAAACGCAGCTCGACTTGGCAGAGGTAGCGATTCAGCGTGCGCTGGAACATGCAAATTTAGATATTAAAGATATCGATTGCCTTGTATCAGCTAGTGCAGTTGGAGTTCAGCCTATTCCTTGTACTGCTGCCTTGATTCATGAGCGCGTGGCAAAAGGACTCTCTATTCCAGCTATGGATATCAATACGACCTGTACTAGCTTTATTTCTGCTCTATCGACCATGTCCCACTTGATTGAGGCGGGCGAATACAATCGTGTCTTGATTGTGTCTAGTGAGGTTGGTAGTTTAGGGCTCAATCCCAAGCAAAAAGAAAGTTTTGAACTCTTTAGTGATGGGGCAGCAGCCTTTATTTTCCAAAAAAGTCATCAGGAAAAAGGGGTCATTGCTAGTCTCCAACGTACTTGGTCAGAAGGGGCTCACGATACGGAGATTCGTGGAGGTCTGACTTCTTTTCAACCAAAAGAGTATTCTGAAGCGACGAAGACCAACTATATGTTTGACATGAAGGGGAAGAAAATCCTCCTCTTGTCTGCTCGTAAAATCCCAGTCATGTTTGAAGAGTTTCAAGAAAAAACACAGCTAGCCTTGGCAGACGTGGACTATATCATTCCTCACCAAGCAAGTCGTGCTCTTCCTTTGGTCATGGAAAAACTAGGTGTGGCTGAGGATCAGTACCTCAATCTCGTCACTGACTATGGAAATATGGTGTCAGTCTCTGTACCGTTTGGCTTGGCTTATTCTTTGGAGCATGGACTTATCAAGGAGGGAGATGTCGTCTACCTTATGGGGACTGCAGCTGGTATGACGGTCAATATGTTGGCTCTGAAATTGTAATAATCATCTAAACACGGAACGACTGGAACTTGAGCAAAGGTAAAAGGTTGCCATCTACCCCTGAACTGAGGTATACTAGTAGAAACATTAGTTTATCAAGCAGTTAAGGAGAATGTTAGAAAAGGAAGGGGATGTATGACAGCTAGAAAAATGCAGCTACTCATGTCCAAGTATGGTTTTAGTATTACCATTATGTTGGCAGAGTTGTTTATCGTCTTTGGTTTGTTTCTCTATCTAGGCCAGATGGCTCCAATTGTCTGGATTATCCTAGTCATTTTAGTGAGCTTAGCGACCATTGTATCGATTGTTAATCGATCTATGAATCCTGAGAGTAAGGTAACATGGTTGTTAGTAGCCTTTGTGCCAGTGTTTGGTCCCTTACTCTATATCATGTTTGGAGAGCGTCGTTTATCTAAAAAAGAAATGAAGCAACTAAAGCAGCTCCAATCAATGGTTGACAGAGAGGACAATAGCAGAGCTCTCCGTTTGGAGTTAAAGGAACAAGACAAGTCAGCTTACGGAGTTATCAAATCTCTCCTCAGCATGGATACGAATGCTGATGTCTATGATCGAACGGATACACAATTTTTTGCATCTGGTGAAAGCATGTGGCATCAGATGCTAGAGGATCTCAAGAAAGCTGAGAAGTTTATCTTTCTCGAATACTATATCATCGAAGAAGGTTTGATGTGGAATAGTATTTTGGAGATTTTGGAAGAAAAGGCAGCTCAAGGAGTAGAGGTGAAGCTTCTCTATGATGATATTGGTTGTATGGCAACCTTACCTGGAGATTACACCGTCCAGCTTCGTGGTCGAGGGATTGAAGCCCACAAATTTAACAAGGTGATTCCACGTTTGACCGTTGCTTATAACAACCGTGACCACCGTAAAATCATGATTATTGATGGGCAGATTGCCTATACAGGTGGTGTCAATCTGGCCGATGAGTATATCAACCATATCGAACGTTTTGGTTACTGGAAGGATAGTGGGATTCGTTTGGATGGACCAGCAGTTAAGGCTTTTACCAGACTTTTTTTATCTGCATGGTATATCAACCGTGGAGAGATTAGTGACTTTGACCAATACCATCTAGAAAATCACCCCAGAGACGGGATGGGGCTCTGTATTCCCTATAGTAGTGGGCCAAAACCCATCTACAGAGCTCAAGTTGGAAAAACGGTCTACCAAAATCTTATCAATCAAGCTACAGATTACGTCTATATCACGACTCCCTATCTGATTGCGGACTATGATCTCACCGAAAGTATCAAAAATGCAGCATTGAGAGGGGTAGATGTGCGAATTGTGACACCGTGTATCCCAGATAAGAAGGTTATTCAGTTAGTTACTCGAGGAGCCTATCCAGACTTGTTATCTGCAGGGGTTCGTATTTATGAGTACAGTCCGGGATTCCTTCATAGCAAGCAAATGCTTGTCGATGGAGAGGCAGCTACTGTGGGGACCATCAATTTTGACTATCGGAGCTTGCTCCACCACTATGAAAATGCCGTCTTACTTTATAGAACGCAGTCCATCATCGATATTGAAAGGGACTTCGAAGAGATTTTTAAAGTTTCTCAAGAAATTTATCCCCACACTATCAAAACCAGCTGGTATCAAAGCCTCATCAAGGAAATTGTCCAGTTGTTTGCACCTATGCTCTAACTATCCATCAAGATCTAGCCCAAGGCTGGATCTTATTTTTGTCTTCTTACGAATAGATAAGTAAAGGAGAAAACCATGCTTAATCTAGAAGATGATGATTTTATCAGAGAGTATAGAAACAGTCGATTCCACCGTTTTCGTGAAATCGAACGCTTTGCGCTATTGGATAAGAAATTTAGCAAATATCAATCCCAAGCTGACATTCCTGTAAGATTTTGATATACTAAAACAGATAAACTTAGAGGAGAAATTGAATGAACGTATACGGGAAAATAGATGAGAAACAAGAAGAATCTCATTACCAAGACTGGTCAGTGCCAGAGAAACGAGAAGGAGCTCCCATTCCCTTTTTTAGTATCATGCTTTGGAGTTTAGTGGCCACAGCCATTTCGGTTGCCCTGCCTATTATTTTTGGTTTAGTTAGTCCGCGACAAACTCAAGATCTTTATACCGGTTGGGCCTTGCATCAAAATGGTCAAATGTATACAGATTACTTTGGAACGAATGGATTGCTCTATTACTTGTTAACCTATCTTTCCCTAGGAAGTATTCTGCTTGCTTTGGTTGAGTGGTTGGCCTTGTTTGGAGCAGGTGTTTTTCTTTTTAAGGCTGCGGATACTCTTGTCGGTCAAGAAAAGGAAGCGAAACGAGTTGTCTTTATTCTATACTTGCTTGTAGCGGGCCTCGCTTTTGGTGGTGGCTATGCTCTCTTGCTAGCCTTGCCTTTCCTATTTTATGCCCTGAGCGTCGTTACAAATTATCTCGCTTTTCCAAAGGATGACAAAGGATTTGTACGAGTGGGGATGAGCCTTGCTCTCGCTTTCTTCCTTGCGCCAATCCCAACTGCCTTGTTTGCGGCTGTACTGGCCTTGGGGATTATCGGCTTTAATCTAGGCAAAGGTCACTTTGTTCATGGTCTATATCAGTTCTTTGCGTCAGCCCTAGGATTTTCACTCTTATTCTATCCTTTAGGCTACTATACAGTGTGGACAGGTAGTTTTGGGGATGCTATTAGCCAGACCTTATATCCAGTAAATACTCTTAGCCTCTTTTCAAATGCACATTTGCTTGAAAATGCAGCCTTCTACGGCTTACTTGCCATTGGGCTAGGTTCCCTTGGCTTGCTCTTTGCAGGCTTGTTCCAGTCAAAACCAGCCAAGCAATATGCCCTCTCAATTGCTGCTAGCTTGGGATTGTTGGTTTCTTTGGGAATCTTGATTCTCTCTAATGAACCTGTCAACGGTACTCGTCTTGTGGTGCTAATTCCTTTCTTGGTCTTGCTCCTTCTGACAGGAATCAAGGAAGATGTTTCTGAGGGAGGGAGTCGTCGTAGAAGAAGACGTGAGAAACAAACTTCTTTCCTTAAAGGAAATTTCTATCTACCACTGATTGCCCTTGCCTACCTCATTGTTCTTCCTATTGTGAGTCGCTACCTTTCTCACCCAGCGACTTATCAGGAGAGAGAACGTCTTGCCAGCGTGGTCAAACAACAAACGAGTTCTGAGGATCGTGTCTATGCTTGGGATGATCGTCCAGATTTCTACCGTACAAGTGAACGCTTGGCGCCGACTTCTCTATCAACTCCAACACTTTATACTGCAAGCGATGAAAATAAAACCAAACTGATGAATGACCTGAAAGAGAATCAACCGAAGATGATTGTGGTCAATCAAAAAGTTGCCTTGTGGTCAGATGTAGAGAGCTGGCTCAGTGAAAACTATGAGCTTGTTCAGACAGATACTAGCGAGTTCAAACTATATAAATCAAAATAACAAAAAATCAATATCTTGTGGAATTTTAAAAAAATTAGGATTTTTAACACAAGATATTGATTTTTATTTTTAGAGTGGTATAATACTTCATAGAACAACATTTTAGAAAAGAGCATGGATATGATTGTATTAGAAGAAAAGCTTGCAACCGTTCCCACCTTGTTCGTTGAAAAACGAGATGGTAGACGTGTAGTGTTTGATGTAGACAAGATTGACAAGGCTCTCCACAAGGCGGCGGAAAAGGTTATGGACCTTACGCCTCTAGTAGAAAAACGCCTAAATGGTCTAGTTGAAAGAATCGTGACTGAAATTCACAGTCGCTTCCCTCAAGGTGTCAAGATTTACGAAATTCAAAATGTCGTAGAACATGAACTCCTTGAAGCCAAAGAGTATGCGCTGGCTGAGGAGTATATCACTTATCGGACACAAAGGGATTTTGAGCGCTCAAAAGCGACAGATATCAACTTTAGTATCCATAAGCTCCTCAATAAAGACCAAGCAGTTGTCAATGAAAATGCCAATAAAGACAGCGATGTCTTCAACACCCAGCGTGATTTGACAGCAGGGATTGTTGGGAAATCAATCGGACTGCAGATGCTTCCTAAGCATGTAGCCAATGCTCACCAAAAAGGGGATATCCACTATCATGATCTGGACTACAGCCCCTACACACCGATGACCAACTGCTGTTTGATTGATTTTAAAGGCATGTTGGAAAATGGTTTTAAGATTGGAAATGCGGAGGTAGAGAGTCCCAAGTCAATCCAGACTGCGACAGCTCAGATTTCCCAAATCATCGCTAATGTAGCATCTAGCCAGTACGGGGGCTGTTCAGCTGACCGTATCGATGAAGTCTTGGCTCCTTATGCAGAGAAGAATTACCAAAAGCACCTCAAAGATGCAGAAGAATGGGTCTTGCCTGAAAAACGGGATGATTATGCTTGGCAGAAAACCCAAAAAGACATCTATGATGCCATGCAATCTCTCGAGTATGAAATCAACACTCTCTTCACTTCAAATGGACAAACACCTTTTACTTCGCTAGGTTTTGGTTTAGGAACTAGTCGTTTTGAGCGGGAAATTCAAAAAGCTATCTTAAACATCCGAATCAAGGGACTTGGTTCAGAACACCGTACAGCTATCTTCCCTAAACTCATCTTTACGCTAAAAAGAGGACTCAACTTAGAGGAAGGTTCACCTAACTACGATATCAAACAGTTGGCTCTTGAGTGTGCAACCAAGCGGATGTACCCAGATGTCTTGTCCTATGATAAGATTATCGAGCTGACAGGCTCCTTCAAGGTTCCTATGGGATGCCGTTCTTTCCTCCAAGGATGGAAGGATGAGAATGGTGTCGAGGTCAATTCAGGTCGTATGAACCTAGGTGTTGTGACAGTCAATCTGCCTCGTATCGCTCTCGAGTCTGAAGGAGATCTGAATAAGTTCTGGGAAATCTTCAACGAACGTATGAACATTGCAGAAGATGCTCTGGTTTATCGTGTCGAACGAACCAAGGAAGCAACACCGGCAAATGCCCCGATCCTTTATCAGTATGGAGCCTTTGGTCGCCGTCTTGGAAAAGAAGAAAGTGTTGACCAACTCTTTAAGAATCGCCGTGCGACAGTTTCGCTGGGCTACATCGGTTTGTACGAAGTGGCTACAGTCTTCTTTGGAAACAGCTGGGAAAGCAATCCTGAAGCCAAGGAATTTACACTGGATATTATTCGCGATATGAAACGTCGTGTGGAAGAGTGGTCTGACCAATATGGTTACCATTTCTCTATCTACTCCACACCGTCTGAAAGCTTGACAGATCGCTTCTGTCGCTTGGATACAGAGAAGTTCGGCTCTATTCCTGATATCACGGACAAGGAATACTACACCAACTCTTTCCACTATGATGTTCGTAAAAATCCAACACCGTTTGAAAAACTGGATTTTGAAAAAGTCTATCCAGAAGCAGGTGCGTCAGGTGGCTTTATCCACTATTGTGAGTATCCAGTTCTTCAACAAAATCCTAAGGCCTTGGAAGCTGTCTGGGACTATGCCTATGACCGTGTCGGCTATCTAGGGACCAATACTCCGATTGATCGCTGTTACAAGTGTGATTTTGAAGGGGATTTTGAACCGACTGAGAGAGGCTTTGCTTGTCCCAACTGTGGCAATAACGATCCAAAAACAGTAGATGTTGTGAAACGAACTTGTGGCTATCTTGGAAATCCTCAAGCGCGTCCAATGGTTAATGGTCGTCACAAGGAAATCGCTGCGCGTGTCAAACACATGAATGGCTCAACTATTAAAACAGTCGGACATGAAGTAACAAATTAGAAGGAAACGCAATGGGGAAATACCAATTAGACGATAAGGGGCGCGCTCAAGTGACCCGTTATCATGAAAAACATTCGAAAGGTGGAGCTGGTAAAAAAGAACGCTTGCTCAACCTCAGAGAACAGTTTTTAAACAAGAACAAGAAAAAATAAAAGTGAGAGTCCGCTCTCGCTTTTCTCTTAGCGGGAGGTAAGAATGGAATTACGCAGACCAACATTGGCAGATAAAGAAACAGTTTTAGAGATGATGGCAGAGTTTGAACAGACTCAATCACCCCACGATGGTGGGTTTTGGAACGCCAACAATTTTGTTTATGAAGAGTGGCTAGAAGAAAATCTTCAAGCGGAAGCGGGCCTCAATATTCCTGAAAACTGGGTCCCTGCTATCCAGCTGGTTAGTTTTGACGTAGCAGGCCAGGCTCTTGGCTTTCTCAACCTTCGTCTCCGATTAAATGACTACTTACTAGAAAATGGGGGCCATATTGGCTACTCCATTCGTCCATCAGAAAGAGGCAAGGGCTATGCAAAAGAGTCCCTCCGACAAGGTTTACAAGTTGCTAAGGAAAAGAATATTAAAAAAGCGCTTGTGACCTGCAGTGTGGAAAATCCGGCTAGCAGAGCGGTGATTGTGGCAAATGGTGGGGTGTTTGAGGATGTTCGAAATGGTGTAGAACGTTACTGGATAGATTTGGAGTAAAAGGATGACATGGAATACACCAAAACCAGGTGAATGGAAAAGTGAGGAACTTAGTAAAGGACGGATCATTGATTATAAGGCCTTTAACTTTGTCGATGGAGAAGGTGTGCGAAACTCTCTCTATGTATCAGGTTGCATGTTTCACTGCGAAGGGTGCTATAATGTTGCGACTTGGTCTTTCAACGCAGGCATTCCCTATACGGCAGAATTAGAAGAACAAATCATGACAGACCTTGCCCAGCCCTATGTTCAAGGATTGACCTTACTGGGAGGAGAGCCATTCCTCAATACGGGCATTCTCCTGCCTCTCGTGAAACGCATTCGGAAGGAATTACCAGATAAAGACATCTGGTCCTGGACAGGTTATACTTGGGAAGAAATGATGCTGGAGACTCCAGACAAACTGGAACTCTTGTCGCTGATTGACATCCTTGTCGATGGTCGTTATGACAAAAGCAAGCGCAATCTTATGCTCCAGTTCCGAGGTTCTTCCAATCAACGAATTATCGATGTGCAAAAATCCCTCAAAAGTGGGCAAGTAGTGATTTGGGACAAGCTTAATGACGGAAAAGAAAGCTATGAGCAGGTGAAGAGAGAATGAAGAAAAAAGACCTGATAGAACAACTGGTTTCAGAGATTGAAACGGGAAGAGTTAGGACACTGGGGATCTACGGTCATGGGGCTTCGGGTAAATCAACCTTTGCACAGGAATTATATCAAGCTTTAGATTCTACTACAGTAAATTTACTAGAAACAGATCCCTATATCACCTCAGAACGTCACCTGGTAGTACCAAAGCAAGCACCAAATCAAAAGGTGACAGCTTGTCTCTCAGTGGCGCATGAACTGGCAAGTTTACAGAGAGATATTCTCGCCTTGCAGGCAGGTATGGATGTCTTAACAATCGATGAACCGTGGAAGGCTAGTGAAATCTTATCTGGAGCCAAGCCGATTCTGATTGTTGAAGGGATGTCTGTGGGCTTTCTACCCAAGGAACTCTTTGACAAAACCATCTGTTTCTACACGGATGAGGAGACCGAATTAAAGAGGCGCTTAGCTCGAGATACGACTATGAGAAATCGCGATGCATCTTTTGTATTAGCTAGCCATCAGATGAGACGGGAGCAGTATCTGCGATACTATAGAGAGACCGAGTCTAAAGCGGACATTTTAGTAGATCAATCAGAAGATACATTCAAGGTCAAAATGGCACACATTATATAGAAGAAAAGGTAGTTTTTTATAGTTATAAATCCGTAATTTTGAAAAGATAAAAAGAGAAAACAGTTTCATCTTAAAAAAACGAAAAAAAGCTTACAAATCCCTTGCAATCGCAGGGGCTTTGTGTTATTCTATTATGGTGCTGTAAATTACAGCCTTAGCTTTGATGCAAGAGGTTGCGACACGCTCGGTTGCATTGCCACGCAACGCGCGTCGGTTTTCTTGTGGAGCTAGCCTATTATCTTAAATAGACGAAAAGGAGAAAAAGATGGCAAACAAAAAAATCCGTATCCGTTTGAAAGCTTACGAACACCGTACGCTTGACACAGCGGCTGCAAAAATCGTAGAATCAGCTACTCGTACAGGTGCACAAGTTGCGGGTCCAATCCCACTTCCAACTGAGCGTAGCCTCTACACAATCATTCGTGCGACTCACAAATACAAAGACTCTCGCGAACAATTTGAAATGCGTACACACAAACGTTTGATCGATATCGTTAACCCAACTCAAAAAACAGTTGATGCGTTGATGAAATTGGATCTTCCAAGTGGTGTAAACGTAGAAATCAAGCTTTAATCCAAAGCTTGAAACCTTGAGCATGAAAAACGCTCGTTAAAAACTTTTTGAATAAAAAATATAGAAAAGGAACTATTTTCTCATGACAAAAGGAATCTTAGGGAAAAAAGTGGGAATGACTCAAATCTTCACTGAAGCTGGCGAATTGATCCCTGTAACAGTTATTGAAGCAACTCCAAACGTTGTTCTTCAAGTTAAAACTGTTGAAACAGACGGATACAACGCTATCCAAGTTGGTTTCGATGACAAACGCGAAGTTTTGAGCAACAAACCTGCTAAAGGACATGTAGCGAAAGCTAACACGGCTCCTAAGCGCTTCATTCGTGAATTCAAAAACGTTGAAGGCTTGGAAGTTGGTGCTGAAATCACAGTTGAAACATTCGCAGCTGGAGACGTTGTTGACGTAACTGGTACTTCTAAAGGTAAAGGTTTCCAAGGTGTTATCAAACGCCACGGACAATCACGTGGACCAATGGCTCACGGTTCTCGTTACCACCGTCGTCCAGGTTCTATGGGACCTGTTGCACCTAACCGCGTGTTCAAAGGTAAAAACCTTGCAGGACGTATGGGTGGCGACCGCGTAACAATTCAAAACCTTGAAGTTGTACAAGTTGTTCCAGAAAAGAACGTTATCCTTATCAAAGGTAACGTACCAGGTGCTAAGAAATCTCTTATCACTATCAAATCAGCAGTTAAAACTGGTAAATAATAAAGAAAGGGGAAATCAGTCACAATGGCAAACGTAACATTATTTGACCAAACTGGTAAAGAAGCTGGCCAAGTTGTTCTTAACGATGCAGTATTTGGTATCGAACCAAATGAATCAGTTGTGTTTGATGTGATCATCAGCCAACGCGCAAGTCTTCGTCAAGGAACACACGCTGTTAAAAACCGCTCTGCAGTATCAGGTGGTGGACGCAAACCATGGCGTCAAAAAGGAACTGGACGTGCTCGTCAAGGTTCTATCCGCTCACCACAATGGCGTGGCGGTGGTGTTGTCTTCGGACCAACTCCACGTTCATACGGCTACAAACTTCCACAAAAAGTTCGTCGCCTAGCTCTTAAATCAGTTTACTCTGAAAAAGTTGCTGAAAACAAATTCGTAGCTGTAGACGCTCTTTCATTTACAGCTCCAAAAACTGCTGAATTTGCTAAAGTTCTTGCAGCATTGAGCATCGATTCTAAAGTTCTTGTTATCCTTGAAGAAGGAAATGAATTCGCAGCTCTTTCAGCTCGTAACCTTCCAAACGTGAAAGTTGCAACTGCTACAACTGCAAGTGTTCTTGACATCGCAAATAGCGACAAACTTCTTGTCACACAAGCAGCTATCTCTAAAATCGAGGAGGTTCTTGCATAATGAATTTGTATGATGTTATCAAAAAACCTGTTATCACTGAAAGCTCAATGGCTCAACTTGAAGCAGGAAAATATGTATTTGAAGTTGACACTCGTGCACACAAACTTTTGATCAAGCAAGCTGTTGAAGCTGCTTTCGAAGGTGTTAAAGTTGCCAACGTTAACACAATCAACGTAAAACCAAAAGCAAAACGTGTTGGACGTTACACTGGTTTTACTAACAAAACTAAAAAAGCTATCATCACACTTACAGCTGATTCAAAAGCAATCGAGTTGTTCGCTGCTGAAGCTGAATAATCTAAGGAGGAAATATCGTGGGAATTCGTGTTTATAAACCAACAACAAACGGTCGCCGTAATATGACTTCTTTGGATTTCGCTGAAATCACAACAAGCACTCCTGAAAAATCATTGCTTGTTGCTTTGAAGAGCAAGGCTGGTCGTAACAACAACGGTCGTATCACTGTTCGTCACCAAGGTGGTGGACACAAACGTTTCTACCGTTTGGTTGACTTCAAACGTAACAAAGACAACGTTGAAGCAGTTGTTAAAACAATCGAGTACGATCCAAACCGTTCTGCAAACATCGCTCTTGTACACTACACTGACGGTGTGAAAGCATACATCATTGCTCCAAAAGGTCTTGAAGTTGGTCAACGTATCGTTTCAGGTCCTGAAGCAGATATCAAAGTCGGAAACGCTCTTCCACTTGCTAACATCCCAGTTGGTACTTTGATTCACAATATCGAGTTGAAACCAGGTCGTGGTGGAGAATTGGTACGTGCTGCTGGTGCTTCTGCCCAAGTATTGGGTCAAGAAGGTAAATACGTTCTTGTTCGTCTTCAATCTGGCGAAGTTCGTATGATTCTTGGAACTTGTCGTGCTACAGTTGGTGTTGTCGGAAACGAACAACATGGACTTGTAAACCTTGGTAAAGCAGGACGTAGCCGTTGGAAAGGCATCCGCCCAACAGTTCGTGGTTCTGTAATGAACCCTAACGATCACCCACACGGTGGTGGTGAAGGTAAAGCACCAGTTGGTCGTAAAGCGCCATCTACTCCATGGGGCAAACCTGCTCTTGGTCTTAAAACTCGTAACAAGAAAGCGAAATCTGACAAACTTATCGTTCGTCGTCGCAACGAGAAATAATAGTAAACTAGTCGCCTAAGCAACTAGGAAATCCGCCAGCTCGGTAGCGCTCCATGTGAGCGCAAGCCGCTGTGGTACAACATTTAAAGGAGAAAATATAAAAATGGGACGCAGTCTTAAAAAAGGACCTTTCGTCGATGAGCATTTGATGAAAAAAGTTGAAGCTCAAGCTAACGACGAAAAGAAAAAAGTTATCAAAACTTGGTCACGTCGTTCAACGATCTTCCCAAGTTTCATTGGTTACACTATTGCAGTTTATGACGGACGTAAACACGTACCTGTTTACATCCAAGAAGACATGGTAGGTCACAAACTTGGTGAATTTGCACCAACTCGTACTTACAAAGGTCACGCTGCAGACGACAAGAAAACACGTAGAAAATAAGGAGAACATAAATGGCAGAAATTACTTCAGCTAAAGCAATGGCTCGTACAGTACGTGTTTCACCTCGTAAATCACGTCTTGTTCTTGACAACATCCGTGGTAAAAGCGTAGCCGATGCTATTGCAATCTTGACATTCACACCAAACAAAGCTGCTGAAATCATCTTGAAAGTTTTGAATTCAGCTGTAGCTAACGCTGAAAATAACTTTGGTTTGGACAAAGCTAACTTGGTAGTATCTGAAGCATTCGCAAACGAAGGACCAACTATGAAACGTTTCCGTCCACGTGCGAAAGGTTCAGCTTCACCAATCAACAAACGTACAGCTCACATCACTGTAGCTGTTGCAGAAAAATAAGGAGGTAACATCGTGGGTCAAAAAGTACATCCAATTGGTATGCGTGTCGGCATCATCCGTGATTGGGATGCCAAATGGTATGCTGAAAAAGAATACGCGGATTACCTTCATGAAGATCTTGCAATCCGTAAATTCGTTCAAAAAGAACTTGCTGACGCAGCAGTTTCAACTATCGAAATTGAACGCGCAGTAAACAAAGTTAACGTTTCACTTCACACTGCTAAACCAGGTATGGTTATCGGTAAAGGTGGTGCTAACGTTGATGCACTCCGTGCAAAACTTAACAAATTGACTGGAAAACAAGTACACATCAACATCATCGAAATCAAACAACCTGATTTGGATGCTCACCTTGTAGGTGAAGGAATTGCTCGTCAATTGGAGCAACGTGTCGCTTTTCGTCGTGCACAAAAACAAGCAATCCAACGTGCAATGCGTGCTGGAGCTAAAGGAATCAAAACTCAAGTATCAGGTCGTTTGAACGGTGCAGATATTGCCCGTGCTGAAGGATACTCTGAAGGAACTGTTCCACTTCACACACTTCGTGCAGATATCGATTACGCTTGGGAAGAAGCAGATACTACATACGGTAAACTTGGTGTTAAAGTATGGATCTACCGTGGTGAAGTTCTTCCAGCTCGTAAAAACACTAAAGGAGGTAAATAACCAATGTTAGTACCTAAACGTGTTAAACACCGTCGTGAATTCCGTGGAAAAATGCGCGGTGAAGCAAAAGGTGGAAAAGAAGTAGCATTCGGTGAATACGGTCTTCAAGCTACAACTAGCCACTGGATCACTAACCGCCAAATCGAAGCTGCTCGTATCGCCATGACTCGTTACATGAAACGTGGTGGTAAAGTTTGGATTAAAATCTTCCCACACAAATCATACACTGCTAAGGCTATCGGTGTGCGTATGGGATCTGGTAAAGGGGCACCTGAAGGTTGGGTAGCACCAGTTAAACGTGGTAAAGTGATGTTCGAAATCGCTGGTGTATCTGAAGAAATCGCTCGCGAAGCGCTTCGTCTTGCAAGCCACAAATTGCCAGTTAAATGTAAATTCGTAAAACGTGAAGCAGAATAAGGAGAAGGCATGAAACTTAATGAAGTAAAAGAATTTGTTAAAGAACTTCGTGGTCTTTCTCAAGAAGAACTCGCGAAGCGCGAAAACGAATTGAAAAAAGAATTGTTTGAACTTCGTTTCCAAGCTGCTACTGGTCAATTGGAACAAACAGCTCGCTTGAAAGAAGTTAAAAAACAAATCGCTCGTATCAAAACAGTTCAATCTGAAGCGAAATAATAGACTAGGGAAGGAGAAATTTCAATGGAACGCAATAATCGTAAAGTTCTTGTTGGACGTGTTGTATCTGACAAAATGGACAAGACAATCACAGTTGTAGTTGAAACAAAACGTAACCACCCAGTCTATGGTAAACGTATTAACTACTCTAAAAAATACAAAGCACATGATGAAAACAATGTTGCCAAAGAAGGCGATATCGTACGTATCATGGAAACCCGTCCGCTTTCAGCTACAAAACGTTTCCGTCTTGTAGAAGTTGTTGAAGAAGCGGTCATCATCTAATCAAACCTGAAAGGAGAAAACTGAAATGATTCAAACAGAAACTCGTTTGAAAGTCGCAGACAACAGCGGTGCGCGCGAAATCTTGACTATCAAAGTTCTTGGTGGTTCAGGACGTAAATTTGCAAACATCGGTGATGTTATCGTGGCATCTGTAAAACAAGCTACTCCTGGTGGTGCGGTTAAAAAAGGTGACGTTGTAAAAGCTGTTATCGTTCGTACTAAATCAGGTGCTCGTCGTGCTGATGGTTCATACATCAAATTTGACGAAAACGCAGCAGTTATCATCCGTGAAGACAAAACTCCTCGCGGAACACGTATCTTTGGCCCAGTTGCACGTGAATTGCGTGAAGGTGGCTTCATGAAGATCGTGTCACTTGCTCCAGAAGTACTTTAATTGGTTGCTCAAAGAAAATTAAAACAAGTCTAGGAAGTAAGACGAAAGCATAACTTAAGTTAGGTGAGTTGAAACTGACGAAGGATTGCTTTGATTTTCGCAGAGCAAAAACAAACAAACTAGTCCCCTAGCTTAATGCTAGGGTGCCCTTATGGGCGTAAGAAAAATCAAGGAGAAACCTAATGTTTGTAAAAAAAGGCGACAAAGTTCGCGTAATCGCTGGTAAAGATAAGGGAACAGAAGCTGTTGTCCTTACTGCCCTTCCAAAAGTAAACAAAGTTATCGTTGAAGGTGTTAACATCGTTAAGAAACACCAACGTCCAACTAACGAACTTCCTCAAGGTGGTATCATCGAGAAAGAAGCAGCTATCCACGTATCAAACGTTCAAGTATTGGACAAAAATGGTGTAGCTGGTCGTGTTGGTTACAAATTTGTAGACGGTAAAAAAGTTCGCTACAACAAAAAATCAGGCGAAGTGCTTGATTAATCACGAAGGAAAGGAGAAGTATAATGGCAAATCGTTTAAAAGAAAAATATCTTAATGAAGTAGTTCCTGCTTTGACAGAACAATTCAACTACTCATCAGTGATGGCTGTGCCTAAAGTAGATAAGATCGTTTTGAACATGGGTGTTGGTGAAGCTGTATCAAACGCTAAAAGTCTTGAAAAAGCTGCTGAAGAATTGGCACTTATCTCAGGTCAAAAACCACTTATCACTAAAGCTAAAAAATCAATCGCCGGCTTCCGTCTTCGTGAAGGTGTAGCGATCGGTGCAAAAGTTACCCTTCGTGGTGAACGTATGTACGAATTCTTGGACAAATTGGTTTCAGTTTCACTTCCACGTGTACGTGACTTCCACGGTGTTCCAACAAAATCATTTGATGGACGCGGAAACTACACACTTGGTGTGAAAGAACAATTGATCTTCCCAGAAATCAACTTTGATGACGTTGACAAAACTCGTGGTCTTGACATCGTTATCGTAACAACTGCTAACACTGACGAAGAGTCACGTGCATTGCTTACAGGCCTTGGAATGCCTTTTGCAAAATAATATAGGAGGTAAATCTAATGGCTAAAAAATCAATGATTGCTAAGAACAAACGTCCAGCGAAGTTCTCTACTCAAGCTTATACTCGTTGTGAAAAATGTGGTCGTCCACATTCAGTTTACCGCAAATTTAAACTTTGCCGTGTTTGCTTCCGTGAATTAGCTTACAAAGGACAAATTCCTGGTGTAACAAAAGCATCTTGGTAATTTAAGATATCAAGGGCGTCAAAACTCCAAGTGAAAATAGGAAACTTGACGAAGAAACTGAAGTTTCTAGGAAAGTTTATCTTTTTCACACAGAGTTTAGCCCGGGTTCAGTTGGACTTGCCAATTTGAACACGAGCTACAGCTTTGGCAAAAAAGACCAATTTTCTTTGGAGCATCGCTCCTGCATCAAATTGCCTATTTTTGCTCTTGCTGTTACGCTCTTTGTATCATGTATTAACTAGCAAGTGCAACTTGCAAACTACTAGTAAGAGGAGAAAAACAAAATGGTTATGACTGACCCAATCGCAGACTTCCTAACTCGTATTCGTAACGCTAACCAAGCGAAACACGAAGTACTTGAAGTACCTGCATCAAACATCAAAAAAGGGATTGCTGAAATCCTTAAACGCGAAGGTTTTGTTAAGAACGTAGAAATCATCGAAGATGACAAACAAGGCATCATCCGTGTATTCCTTAAATACGGACCAAACGGTGAAAAAGTTATCACTAACTTGAAACGTGTTTCTAAACCAGGACTTCGTGTCTACAAAAAACGTGAAGATCTTCCAAAAGTTCTTAACGGACTTGGAATTGCTATCCTTTCAACTTCTGAAGGTTTGCTTACTGATAAAGAAGCTCGCCAAAAGAATGTTGGTGGAGAAGTTATCGCTTACGTTTGGTGAAATCAAGATACAAAGAGCGTCATGGGCAATGTGAAAATAGGAAATCTGACAAAGAGTGTTAACACTCTAGGAAGATTTGTCTTTTTCACACAGACCATAGCTCGTGTTCAATTTAGCTGATTTACTGATCAGCTAAATTGAGAGTAAATTAGTTTAGGAGAAAAAGATGAAAGCTACTGAATTGAATGAAAAACTTATTGTTGCAGAAGACGCTTTGGCTGAATTGTCAAAAGATGACCTTGTATCTCTTTTATGTGAAATTGGTTATAGTCCTGCGGCTATTGATGTATTGACAGAATATCAGGAGTTTGTCAAAGCTTTTCGAAAGAAACTAGGTTTGCTCTAATCCGAATGCCCCCGTGAAAACTGGCCGTTCTGGTCTGACAATTTAACAGGAGAATAAAAACATGTCACGTATTGGTAATAAAGTTATCGTGTTGCCTGCTGGTGTTGAAATCACTAACAATGACAACGTTGTAACTGTAAAAGGACCTAAAGGAGAACTTACTCGTGAGTTCTCAAAAGATATTGAAATTCGTGTGGAAGGTACTGAAGTAACTCTTCACCGTCCAAACGATTCAAAAGAAATGAAAACAATCCACGGAACTACTCGTGCCCTTTTGAACAACATGGTAATTGGTGTATCAGAAGGATTCAAGAAAGAACTTGAAATGCGTGGGGTTGGTTACCGTGCACAACTTCAAGGATCTAAACTTGTTTTGGCTGTTGGTAAATCTCATCCAGACGAAGTTGAAGCTCCAGAAGGAATTACTTTTGAACTTCCAAACCCAACAACAATCGTTGTTAGCGGAATTTCAAAAGAAGTAGTTGGTCAAACAGCTGCTTACGTACGTAGCCTTCGTTCACCAGAACCATATAAAGGTAAAGGTATCCGTTACGTTGGTGAATTCGTTCGCCGTAAAGAAGGTAAAACAGGTAAATAATGTTGAGTGGTTGATTTTCAACCACCAACCTATTTTCCAACTTAGTGCATAGCACACGATTTAAAACTAAAGAGGTGAAAACTGTGATTTCTAAACCAGATAAAAACAAACTCCGCCAAAAACGCCACCGTCGCGTTCGCGGAAAACTCTCTGGAACTGCTGATCGCCCACGTTTGAACGTATTCCGTTCTAATACAGGCATCTACGCTCAAGTGATTGATGACGTAGCGGGTGTAACGCTCGCAAGTGCTTCAACTCTTGACAAAGAAGTTTCAAAAGGAACTAAAACTGAACAAGCCGTTACTGTCGGTAAACTCGTTGCAGAACGTGCAAACGCTAAAGGTATTTCAGAAGTGGTGTTCGACCGCGGTGGATATCTATATCACGGACGTGTGAAAGCTTTGGCTGATGCAGCTCGTGAAAACGGATTGAAATTCTAATAGGAGGACACTAGAAAATGGCATTTAAAGACAATGCAGTTGAATTAGAAGAACGCGTAGTTGCTGTCAACCGTGTTACAAAAGTTGTTAAAGGTGGACGTCGTCTTCGTTTCGCAGCTCTTGTTGTTGTTGGTGACCACAACGGTCGCGTAGGATTTGGTACTGGTAAAGCTCAAGAAGTTCCAGAAGCAATCCGCAAAGCAGTAGAAGATGCTAAGAAAAACTTGATTGAGGTTCCTATGGTTGGAACAACAATCCCACACGAAGTTCTTTCAGAATTCGGTGGAGCTAAAGTATTGTTGAAACCTGCTGTAGAAGGTTCTGGAGTTGCCGCTGGTGGTGCAGTTCGTGCCGTTGTGGAATTGGCAGGTGTGGCAGATATTACATCTAAATCACTTGGTTCTAACACTCCAATCAACATTGTTCGCGCAACTGTTGAAGGTTTGAAACAATTGAAACGCGCTGAAGAAGTTGCTGCCCTTCGTGGTATTTCAGTTTCTGATTTGGCATAAGAAAGGGGATAAAATGGCTCAAATTAAAATTACTTTGACTAAGTCTCCAATCGGACGCATTCCATCACAACGTAAAACTGTTGTAGCACTTGGACTTGGCAAATTGAACAGCTCTGTTATCAAAGAAGACAACGCTGCTATCCGTGGTATGATCACTGCAGTATCTCACTTGGTAACAGTTGAAGAAGTAAACTAATGAATTTTTAGGGGATGTGGCAATACTCATCCCCTAAAACTAGGTATAGTCATCTTAGATGACCATGTATAGGCGAGTTGATAAGGGAGACAACCTTTTCTCTCTTATCGGCGCTAGCATTTTACAAAAGAGGAGAAAATAATAATGAAACTTCATGAATTGAAACCTGCAGAAGGTTCTCGTAAAGTACGTAACCGTGTTGGTCGTGGTACTTCATCAGGTAACGGTAAAACATCTGGTCGCGGTCAAAAAGGTCAAAAAGCTCGTAGCGGTGGCGGAGTTCGCCTTGGTTTTGAAGGTGGACAAACTCCATTGTTCCGTCGTCTTCCAAAACGTGGATTCACTAACATCAACGCTAAAGAATACGCAATTGTAAACCTTGACCAATTGAACGTCTTTGAAGACGGTGCAGAAGTAACTCCAGTTGTACTTATCGAAGCAGGAATTGTGAAAGCTGAAAAATCAGGAGTTAAAATTCTTGGTAACGGTGAGTTGACTAAGAAATTGACTGTGAAAGCAGCTAAATTCTCTAAATCAGCTGAGGAAGCTATCACTGCTAAAGGTGGTTCTGTAGAAGTCATCTAAGAGAGGTGACCCATGTTTTTTAAATTACTAAAAGAAGCGCTCAAGGTTAAACAAGTTCGATCAAAAATTCTCTTTACAATTTTTATCATTCTTGTTTTCCGTATTGGGACAAGTATTACAGTTCCAGGTGTGAATGCGAAAAGTTTAGAAGCTCTCAGTGGTTTATCTTTCTTGAACATGCTTAGTCTTGTTTCAGGGAATGCCATGAAGAACTTCTCCGTTTTTGCACTCGGAGTAAGTCCGTATATCACTGCTTCAATCGTTGTTCAATTGCTACAAATGGATATTTTACCGAAGTTTGTAGAATGGGGCAAACAAGGGGAAGTAGGACGGAGAAAACTAAACCAAGCTACTCGTTATATTGCACTTGTGCTTGCATTTGTTCAATCTATCGGGATTACAGCAGGATTTAACACTCTTTCTGGAGCAAAATTATTAACGACAGCTTTAACACCACAAGTCTTTGTTACTATCGGTATTATCCTCACAGCAGGTAGTATGATTGTAACTTGGCTCGGGGAACAAATTACAGATAAGGGATACGGAAACGGTGTTTCTATGATCATCTTTGCAGGTATTGTCGCTTCAATCCCTGAGATGATTAAAGGAATCTATGTTGACTACTTCGTCAATATTCCAAGTAGCCGTTTGACTTCATCTATTATCTTTGTCGTTATTTTGATTATCGCTGTCTTGTTGATTGTATACTTTACAACCTTTGTTCAACAGGCAGAATATAAAATTCCAATCCAATATACAAAAGTTGCTCAAGGAGCCCCATCAAGCTCATACCTTCCTTTGAAGGTAAACCCAGCGGGGGTTATCCCAGTTATCTTTGCAAGTTCCATCACAGCAGCACCTGCAGCCATTCTTCAATTTTTGAGTGCTACAGGTCATGATTGGGCTTGGGTACGTACAGCACAGGAAATGTTATCTACAACATCTCCAACAGGTGTTGCCATGTATGCCTTGTTGATCATTCTCTTTACATTCTTCTATACATTTGTACAGATCAATCCAGAGAAAGCAGCAGAAAACTTGCAAAAGAGTGGAGCCTACATTCATGGTGTCCGTCCTGGTAAGGGTACTGAAGAATTCATGTCGAAACTTCTTCGTCGCCTTGCGACTGTCGGATCAATCTTCCTTGGTGTGATTTCAATCTTGCCGATTGTGGCAAAAGATGTCTTTGGTCTTTCAGAAGCTGTTGCTTTTGGGGGAACTAGTCTTTTGATCATTATCTCAACTGGTATCGAAGGAATCAAACAGCTAGAAGGTTACCTATTGAAACGTAAGTATGTTGGTTTCATGGACAAAACAGAATAAAAGCAAGATTACTTTTGCTTAGAGAGTGGAGTATGAAGGTCTATCTATCAGAGAGATTTTCGTCTCCCCTCTTCTATTTTGTTTTTAAATAGGGGTTGAAACGAATTTCTGCTTCTATTTAAATACAAAATAAGGAGATCCTATCATGAATCTTTTGATTATGGGCTTACCTGGAGCAGGTAAGGGAACGCAAGCAGCTAAAATTGTGGAGCAATTCCACGTGGCACACATTTCAACTGGAGATATGTTCCGTGCTGCTATGGCTAATCAAACTGAAATGGGTGTACTTGCCAAGTCATATATTGACAAAGGTGAGTTGGTTCCGGATGAAGTTACAAATGGAATTGTTAAAGAACGCCTTTCTCAGGACGACATCAAAGAAACAGGTTTCTTGTTGGATGGTTACCCACGTACGATTGAACAAGCTCATGCCTTGGACAAAACATTGGCGGAACTTGGTATCGAACTAGAAGGCGTGATCAATATCGAAGTGAATCCAGATTGTCTCTTGGAACGTTTGAGTGGTCGTATCATCCACCGCGAAACAGGTGAAACCTTCCACAAAGTTTTCAACCCACCAGTTGACTATAAAGAGGAAGATTATTACCAACGTGAAGATGATAAACCTGAGACAGTGAAGCGTCGTTTGGATGTGAATATCGCCCAAGGTGAACCAATCATTGCTCACTACCGTGCCAAAGGATTGGTCCACGATATCGAAGGAAATCAAGATATCAATGATGTGTTCAAAGACATCGAAAAAGTATTGACAAATTTGAAATAAAGCGTTTTTCACACTTGCAAAAAATCGCTACAAATGTTATACTGAGATAGTCTGACTTATAATTGTTGTCTCTGTTTTCAGAGGCATCGAATCGAAATTTATGGAGGTGCTTTTGCGTGGCAAAAGACGATGTGATTGAAGTTGAAGGCAAAGTAGTCGATACAATGCCTAACGCAATGTTTACGGTTGAACTTGAAAATGGACATCAGATTTTAGCAACAGTTTCTGGTAAAATTCGTAAAAACTATATTCGTATTTTAGCGGGAGATCGTGTTACTGTCGAGATGAGTCCATATGACTTGACACGTGGACGTATCACTTACCGCTTTAAATAATCGAAAAACTTGGAGGGATAAGAAATGAAAGTAAGACCATCGGTCAAACCAATTTGCGAATACTGTAAAGTAATTCGTCGTAATGGTCGTGTTATGGTAATTTGCCCAGCAAATCCAAAACACAAACAACGTCAAGGATAAGATAGAAAGGAGAAAAAATGGCTCGTATTGCTGGAGTTGACATTCCAAATGACAAACGCGTAGTAATCTCATTGACTTACGTTTATGGTATCGGACTTGCAACATCTAAGAAAATTTTGGCTGCTGCTGGAATCTCAGAAGATGTTCGTGTACGTGACCTTACATCAGATCAAGAGGATGCTATCCGTCGTGAAGTGGATGCAATCAAAGTTGAAGGTGACCTTCGTCGTGAAGTAAACTTGAACATCAAACGTTTGATGGAAATCGGTTCTTACCGTGGTATTCGTCACCGTCGTGGACTTCCTGTCCGTGGACAAAACACTAAAAACAACGCTCGCACTCGTAAAGGTAAAGCTGTTGCGATTGCTGGTAAGAAAAAATAATATAGGAGGTAAAAGTCTTGGCTAAACCAACACGTAAACGTCGTGTGAAAAAGAATATCGAATCTGGTATTGCTCATATTCACGCTACATTTAATAACACTATTGTTATGATTACTGATGTGCATGGTAATGCAATTGCTTGGTCATCAGCTGGTGCTCTTGGTTTCAAAGGTTCTCGTAAATCTACACCATTCGCTGCTCAAATGGCTTCTGAAGCTGCTGCTAAATCTGCACAAGAACACGGTCTTAAATCAGTTGAAGTTACTGTAAAAGGTCCAGGTTCTGGTCGTGAGTCAGCTATTCGTGCGCTTGCTGCCGCTGGTCTTGAAGTAACAGCAATTCGTGATGTGACTCCAGTGCCACACAATGGTGCTCGTCCTCCAAAACGTCGCCGTGTATAATCATCGCATTACACTGCTTTTCGTTTAAGAGGGAGTAACTAAATGATTGAGTTTGAAAAACCAAATATAACAAAAATTGATGAAAATAAAGATTATGGCAAGTTTGTAATCGAACCACTTGAACGTGGCTACGGTACAACTCTTGGTAACTCTCTTCGTCGTGTACTACTAGCTTCTCTACCAGGAGCAGCAGTGACATCTATCAACATTGAAGGTGTCTTGCATGAGTTCGACACAGTTCCAGGTGTTCGTGAAGACGTGATGCAAATCATTCTGAACATTAAAGGGATTGCAGTGAAATCATACGTTGAAGACGAAAAAATCATTGAACTGGACGTTGAAGGTCCTGCTGAAATTACAGCTGGAGACATTTTGACTGACAGTGATATTGAGATTGTAAATCCAGATCATTATCTCTTTACAATCGGTGAAGGTTCTTCTCTAAAAGCGACAATGACTGTTAACAGTGGTCGTGGATATGTACCTGCTGATGAAAACAAAAAAGATAATGCACCAGTTGGAACACTTGCTGTAGATTCTATTTATACACCAGTTACAAAAGTCAACTATCAAGTAGAGCCTGCTCGTGTAGGTAGCAATGATGGATTTGACAAATTAACCCTTGAAATCTTGACTAATGGAACAATTATTCCAGAAGATGCTTTAGGGCTTTCAGCACGTATCTTGACAGAACATCTTGATTTGTTTACAAATCTTACTGAGATTGCTAAGTCAACTGAAGTGATGAAAGAAGCTGATACTGAATCTGACGATCGTATTTTGGATCGTACGATTGAGGAACTGGACTTGTCTGTGCGTTCATACAACTGTTTGAAACGTGCCGGTATCAATACTGTGCATGATTTGACAGAAAAATCTGAAGCAGAGATGATGAAAGTACGAAATCTTGGACGCAAGAGTTTGGAAGAAGTGAAACTCAAACTCATTGACTTGGGTCTTGGATTAAAAGATAAATAAAGGAGGAATACATGGCTTACCGTAAACTAGGACGCACTAGCTCACAACGTAAAGCAATGCTTCGCGATTTGACAACTGACCTTTTGATCAACGAATCAATCGTGACAACTGAAGCTCGTGCTAAAGAAATCCGTAAAACTGTTGAAAAAATGATTACTCTAGGTAAACGTGGTGATTTGCATGCACGTCGTCAAGCAGCTGCTTTCGTACGTAATGAAATCGCATCTGAAAACTATGATGAAGCAACTGATAAGTACACTTCTACTACAGCACTTCAAAAATTGTTCTCAGAAATCGCACCTCGTTATGCTGAACGTAACGGTGGATACACTCGTATCCTTAAAACTGAACCACGTCGTGGTGATGCTGCGCCAATGGCGATCATCGAATTAGTATAAAATCATCAATTTTGTTGAGTGTTATGATGATGGAGTCTTGTGCTCTTAGTCTAGCTCTGGTCTACCGCTGGGACTTCAGTCCTAGCGGGAACACTCATCATCATTTGATAGGGTAGACGCTTGTTTACGAAATTGTTTTTTTCTTAAGAACAACTTCGTAAGCAGGCGTTTTTTAGTATTTTCTATGGAAATATGCTATACTAGGGAAAAAGAAAATCAAAAACGTTCAGTTTTTCTAAAAATCGTAGAAATGGGGTATAAGGATGAAGGCTATTATTACAGTGGTTGGTAAGGATAAGGCTGGGATTGTTGCAGGCGTGTCTACTAAGATTGCAGACTTGGGTTTGAATATTGACGATATTTCTCAGACGGTGTTGGATGAATACTTTACTATGATGGCGGTCGTTTCTAGTGACGAAAAACAGGATTTCACTTATCTACGAAATGAGTTTGAAACTTTCGGTCAGGCCTTGAATGTCAAAATCAATATTCAAAGTGCGGCGATTTTTGACGCTATGTATAATATCTAGGAGGCGGCTATGGATATTAGACAAGTTACAGAAACCATTGCCATGATTGAGGAGCAGAACTTCGATATCAGAACCATCACCATGGGGATTTCCCTTTTGGACTGCATTGATCCAGATATTGAACGTGCTGCTGAAAAGATTTACCAAAAAATCACCACTAAAGCTGCAAATTTAGTGGCTGTAGGAGACGAAATTGCTGCAGAACTTGGGATTCCTATTGTTAATAAACGGGTATCGGTGACTCCAATTTCTTTAATTGGTGCTGCGACTGATGCGACAGACTATCTTGTTTTGGCAAAGGCACTTGATAAGGCTGCCAAGGAGATTGGTGTTGACTTTATCGGTGGATTCTCAGCTTTGGTACAAAAAGGCTACCAAAAAGGAGATGAAATTCTCATCAATTCTATCCCACGCGCTCTAGCTGAGACAGACAAGGTTTGTTCGTCTGTTAACATTGGCTCGACCAAGTCAGGTATCAACATGACTGCGGTCGCTGATATGGGACGTATCATCAAGGAAACAGCTGCGCTATCAGATATGGGTGCGGCCAAGTTGGTCGTATTTGCTAATGCTGTTGAGGACAATCCTTTTATGGCAGGGGCCTTTCATGGTGTTGGCGAAGCAGATGTTATCATCAATGTCGGGGTTTCGGGTCCTGGTGTGGTCAAGCGTGCCTTGGAAAAAGTTCGTGGACAGAGCTTTGATGTAGTAGCTGAAACAGTCAAGAAAACGGCCTTCAAGATTACTCGTATCGGTCAATTAGTTGGTCAGATGGCCAGCGAGAGACTGGGTGTTGACTTTGGAATTGTCGACCTAAGCTTGGCACCTACTCCTGCAGTTGGCGATTCTGTGGCTCGTGTCCTTGAGGAAATGGGCCTAGAAACAGTTGGTACGCATGGGACAACGGCTGCTCTTGCTCTTTTGAATGACCAAGTTAAGAAGGGCGGAGTGATGGCTTGTAACCAAGTCGGTGGCTTGTCAGGTGCTTTTATTCCCGTTTCTGAAGATGAGGGGATGATTGCTGCGGTGCAAGATGGTTTTCTGAATTTAGAGAAACTAGAAGCCATGACTGCTATCTGTTCTGTCGGATTGGATATGATTGCCATTCCGGAAGATACGCCTGCTGAAACCATTGCGGCTATGATTGCGGATGAGGCGGCCATTGGTGTTATTAACATGAAAACAACGGCGGTCCGTATTATTCCAAAGGGCAAAGAAGGCGATATAATTGAGTTTGGTGGTTTACTAGGAACAGCTCCAGTGATGAAAGTCAACGGGGCTTCGTCTGTTGATTTTATCTCTCGCGGTGGGCAAATCCCAGCTCCAATCCATAGTTTTAAAAATTAATAAAAAAGAGAGAGGATTTAAGTTGAGTTTAAGGATGACTGTGTATACTATAATCATTAAATAAAGACCTCCTAACTTTATTTAATAGAAATCCTAAACTTTTTCATAATAATCTCCTAGGGAAGCTACCATGAGGGTAGCTTTTCTTTTGGATAATTTACAAATGTTGGCTTTGCTTTTGAAAGCCGAATATTTCTTTGATCCATGATATAATAGAAGAAAATGGAGGATAGAAAATGTCTAAAGTAAGATTGTATTTGGTCCGTCATGGGAAAACGATGTTTAACACCATTGGACGTGCTCAAGGATGGAGTGATACACCTCTGACTGCAGAAGGTGAGTTGGGAATCCATGAACTGGGAATTGGCTTGAGAGAGTCTGGCTTGCAGTTTGACCGCGCTTATTCCAGTGATTCAGGTCGCACTATTCAAACCATGGGAATTATCCTAGAAGAACTTGGACTACAGGGGAAAATCCCTTACCGCATGGACAAGCGCATCAGAGAGTGGTGCTTTGGTAGTTTTGATGGGGCCTATGATGGGGACCTCTTTATGGGATTGATTCCGAGAATTTTCAATGTAGACCATGTTCATCAGTTGTCCTATGCAGAACTAGCAGAAGGTTTGGTAGAGGTTGATACTGCAGGCTGGGCTGAAGGTTGGGAAAAACTCAGTGGTCGAATCAAGGAAGGCTTTGAAGCGATTGCTAAAGAAATGGAAGAACAAGGTGGGGGTAATGCCCTCGTTGTGAGCCATGGAATGACGATTGGTACCATTGTTTATCTGATCAATGGCATGCATCCGCATGGTCTGGATAATGGTAGCGTGACGATTCTTGAATATGAGGACGGTCAGTTTAGCGTAGAAGTTGTTGGTGACCGTAGCTATCGAGAGCTCGGACGTGAGAAGATGTTAGAGACAAATAGTTAATAGAAGTTAGCTCCGATTAGGAGCTAATTTTGAGTTAAAGGATATGATTTAAATCAATAGTTCCGAAAAAGTAAAAATTTTTGGGGGATGTGATGTTATGAAAGGAAGGCTAGAATCATTTTGGAGAATAATACCATAAAGGAGATATAGACAGAATGAAATTAAACTAAAAGGATTGAATCTTGCATAACGCAAAACTCAATCCTTCATTAAAAAAATATTTATCATGTTTAGCAATCAGTCAAACCTAGTTGAAAGATATGTTATATTTGAATGAAATTACCAAATATAAGGGAAAATTCGATAGCGAACCTTTTGACAGTATGTTTCATATGCTTTTCCAAAATGATTGTATAAGGCTTTTTCTTCTACTTTTAATCGAATACTGTAACCAACTACCAATAGAATGAGACAAATGATAATTGTGAGAGGATTTAATGAAACAATTGACAAGCCAAGTATGGATACGATGCTACCAGTATAGGCAGGATTTCTTACTATAGAATAGGGCCCTGCTTCTACCAACTGCTGACTATCTGTTGTTTGAACCGCAAGTGTAAAATTCTTCCCAAGATAATTAACTGCATAGATACGTAATACAAAGCCGGCTAGAGAAAGGAGAATTCCAATATAGATCAAAAAATGTGGCAATTGAGCTATAGAAGGTAGAAGTTGTTCATTCATTAATAGAAGACAACAAACAACACTACCAATAATGATGTAACGACTTCCTTTGTCTTCAGAGTTATTTTCATTGTTTGATTTTGTTTTCCTTTTAATCCACGTTTCTGTGATGATGAAAATGAGAATGAACCCATATGCAAAAATAGTTTGTAAATCCATGATTATTTCCTCCAGCTAGCATTATACAACTTTCAATTTTGGTGGTCAATTAAAAGGAAATAGTTAGAGTATGTTTTGTAATAGGTATCAATGGAAACTTCATGATTTCATCTGTAAAAATCTCTTGAAAATGGTATAATAGTAACATCATAAAATTGGAGAGAGACCATGAGTTTTTACAATCATAAAGAAATTGAGCCTAAGTGGCAGGGCTACTGGGCGAAACATCATACATTTAAGACAGGAACAGATGCATCAAAACCGAAGTTTTATGCGCTTGACATGTTCCCTTATCCATCTGGAGCGGGTCTTCACGTAGGACACCCAGAGGGTTACACAGCAACCGATATCCTCAGCCGTTACAAACGTGCGCAAGGCTACAATGTCCTTCACCCAATGGGTTGGGATGCCTTTGGTTTGCCTGCAGAGCAATACGCTATGGATACGGGGAATGACCCAGCAGAATTTACAGCGGAAAACATTGCCAACTTCAAACGTCAAATCAACGCGCTTGGATTCTCTTACGACTGGGACCGTGAAGTTAACACAACAGATCCAAACTACTACAAATGGACTCAGTGGATCTTCACCAAGCTTTACGAAAAAGGTTTGGCCTATGAAGCGGAAGTACCAGTAAACTGGGTTGAGGAACTAGGAACAGCCATTGCCAATGAAGAAGTGCTTCCTGATGGAACTTCTGAGCGTGGGGGCTATCCTGTTGTCCGCAAACCGATGCGCCAATGGATGCTCAAAATCACGGCCTATGCAGAGCGCTTGCTTAATGACTTGGATGAGTTGGATTGGCCAGAGTCTATCAAGGACATGCAACGCAACTGGATTGGTAAATCAACTGGTGCCAATGTCACCTTTAAAGTGAAAGGGACTGACAAGGAATTTACCGTCTTTACCACTCGTCCGGATACGCTTTTCGGTGCGACTTTCACTGTCTTGGCTCCTGAGCATGAACTAGTAGATGCCATCACAAGTCCAGAGCAAGCTGATGCAGTTGCAGACTACAAACACCAAGCTAGTCTCAAGTCTGACTTGGCTCGTACCGACCTTGCTAAAGAAAAAACTGGTGTATGGACTGGTGCTTATGCCATCAACCCTGTCAATGGCAAGGAAATTCCAATCTGGATTGCGGACTATGTTCTTGCTAGCTATGGTACAGGTGCGGTAATGGCTGTGCCTGCCCATGACCAACGTGACTGGGAATTTGCCAAACAATTTGGCCTACCAATCGTAGAAGTGCTAGAAGGTGGAAACGTTGAAGAAGCTGCCTATACTGAAGATGGTCTTCATGTCAATTCAGACTTCCTTGATGGACTGAACAAAGAAGACGCTATTGCTAAGATTGTGGCTTGGTTGGAAGAAAAAGGCTGCGGTCAAGAGAAGGTTACCTACCGTCTCCGTGACTGGCTCTTTAGCCGTCAACGTTACTGGGGTGAGCCAATTCCAATCATTCATTGGGAAGATGGGACTTCAACGGCTGTTCCTGAAAATGAATTGCCACTTGTCTTGCCTGTAACTAAGGACATCCGTCCTTCAGGTACTGGTGAAAGTCCACTAGCTAACTTGACAGACTGGCTTGAAGTGACTCGTGAAGATGGTGTTAAAGGTCGTCGTGAAACCAATACCATGCCACAGTGGGCTGGTTCAAGTTGGTACTACCTCCGCTATATTGACCCTCATAACATTGAGAAATTGGCTGATGAGGATCTCCTCAAACAATGGTTGCCAGTGGATATCTACGTGGGTGGTGCAGAACACGCCGTTCTTCACTTGCTTTACGCTCGTTTCTGGCACAAATTCCTCTATGACCTTGGTGTTGTTCCAACCAAAGAACCATTCCAAAAACTCTTTAACCAAGGGATGATTTTGGGGACAAGCTATCGTGACCACCGTGGAGCTCTT
This sequence comes from Streptococcus oralis, assembly GCF_023109155.1. Taxonomy (GTDB): domain Bacteria; phylum Bacillota; class Bacilli; order Lactobacillales; family Streptococcaceae; genus Streptococcus; species Streptococcus oralis_BZ. The sequence continues at coordinate 208,735 of NZ_JALDUA010000001.1, forward strand.
GTAGCGACTGATAAGGTTGAAAAACGTGACGGTTCTTTCTTCCATGTGGAAACAGGAGAAGAGTTGGAGCAAGCACCAGCCAAGATGTCTAAATCCCTCAAGAACGTTGTTAACCCAGACGATGTGGTGGAACAATATGGTGCCGATACCCTTCGTGTTTATGAAATGTTCATGGGGCCACTTGACGCTTCCATCGCTTGGTCTGAGGAAGGTCTGGAAGGAAGCCGTAAATTCCTTGACCGTGTTTACCGTTTGATTACAAGTAAAGAAATTGTCGCGGAAAATAATGGTGCTCTTGACAAGGTCTACAATGAAACAGTCAAATCTGTCACTGAGCAAATCGAATCCATGAAATTCAACACAGCCATTGCCCAACTCATGGTCTTTGTCAACGCTGCCAACAAGGAAGACAAACTCTATGTGGACTACGCCAAAGGTTTTATCCAATTGATTGCCCCATTTGCACCTCACTTGGCAGAAGAACTCTGGCAAACAGTTGCTGCAACAGGTGAGTCCATCTCTTATGTAGCTTGGCCAACTTGGGACGAAAGCAAATTGGTTGAAGACGAAATCGAAATCGTCGTCCAAATCAAAGGAAAAGTCCGTGCCAAACTCATGGTCGCTAAAGACCTCTCACGTGAAGAATTGCAAGAAATTGCTCTGGCTGACGAAAAAGTCAAAGTGGAGATTGATGGCAAGGAAATCGTGAAGGTGATTGCAGTACCTAATAAATTGGTTAATATCGTTGTGAAATAAGATAGGAATCCTTCAGAGTAGAATCTGGAGGATTTTTATTTGACAGGAAGTTTCTATTTTGTTAATATAATTAACAAAGAAAAGAGAGATTATGGATAAAAAAGAATTTATTACATTTAATAATCGTTTCAATAGATTTATTTTAGCATTTGAACAGCTAAAAAAAAATCAACATAAAATTAGTATTGACAAATCCATTACGTTGAATGAGGTACATTTGATTGTTGTGATTGGGAAAAATCAGCCCTTAAATCTAGTGAAATTATCTGAATTATTAAAAGTTTCGAGAAGTGCAATAACTCAAAGTGTTAGGAGATTAATTCAAAAAAATTTAGTTGTTTTTGATTTTGCTCCGAATAATGGGAAAAATAAATATTTGAGATTATCTGAAAAAGGCATCGAAGTTTTTAAAATCCATAAGGAGCAACAAGCATATATTGAAGAATCGGTCTTTTCAGTTTTAAACAACTATAGCGAGGAGGAGCTTCAAATAGTTGTGAAATTGATGGATGATATTGAAAATGTATGGGGAAGATTACCGTGGTGAAAGTCACGGTAAATTTTAAATTTGGTTGTTAAGTATATTAACAAAAGGAGAAGATATGACTGTAAACATTGAACTGATTTCACAAACTGACTTAGCAGATGAATCTTTTTATATTACTATCAATGGTTTAGAACCAAGGACAAGGTATTGTGTAGAAATGTACCTGTCTGATTATTACTGTATAAATGCTCCCTTACTTTTAGATCATGATGTCATGTGGAAATCAACTGCAATTTTTTTATCTGATCAGGACGGTATGATTGACACCTCTCAAACAGCATCTATTTCGGGATCTTATAAAGGAGTTTCAGAAATGAGCTTGTTCTTTAATGCGAAACCGTTGAAGAATAGGAAAAGGAGATTACCCAGTTCTCTTGATAGAATTCCATTACGAAATTGTTTTGGTGTTGAAATTAAAATCAGGCTGGGGAAAGATGTGGTCGCGGAGCAAAGTTTTGTAAGGCGTTATATGAATCTGGGAATAAGGTATCAAGATATTTATGATAAGCATTTTCAAGGTCGATTATTTTATGATGAAAAGTTAAGAAAGGCGCCAGCCGTGATTATTGTTAGTGGTAGTGAGGGAAGAATTGAAAAAGCTCAGAACATTGCCCAACTTTTATCTTCTAGAGGCTACATTTGTCTTGCGATAGCTTATTTTGGTTTAGAGGGATTACCCCAAAACTTAGAACGAATTCCGATAGAATGTCTGGAGGAAGCGAAAGATTTTCTATGTCATCATCCTCAAGTTGATAATACAAAAATAGGAATATATGGTCGTTCTAAAGGAGCAGAGCTTGTTCTAGCTGGACAAAGTATTTTGGATGATGTGCAATGTTTGGTACTCAATTCCCCCTCAAATGTAATATTTGAGGGAATAAAGGGAAAACTCAACTCTCATTCATCTTCTTGGACATATTTGCAAAAAGAACTTCCGTATCAAAAATTTCAACTAGGAAATTATTTGTTAAACAAGTTTTTTGGAAAACATATTTCTGAAGATAGTAGGGCTCAGATTGATGTGAGTAAAATTGCCTCTCCTTTATTATTACTAGGAAGCGATGTCGATGAAATATGGGATGCGTCATCCGCGATAGATGATATTATTTCACATTATAAAGGGAAATCCATTTTGTTTAAAAAATACCATGAAACGGGGCATATGTTAACGGTTGCTTATCAACCGAATCATCGTTATCGAAAAGATTGGCGCTTATTAATGAAAGAAAGTGTAGACTCTTGGTTTGCTACGATAAATTTTTTTGATACACATTTGAAAAATTTGTAGATAGTGCTGAACCGTGCTATAATAGTCCCAACTAAGATAAAAACACAGTTCTGGTTGGTAGTCCAGACGTAGGCAAGCCTATCAGTAACCTTCCTCCTTGGTTGTCCATTCTTAGGGATAGATTTAAGGAGGTGCTGTCGTGGAAATCGTTTCAATTGGCTTGACAGTTTATTTTGAAGATGGATTTTGGCATGGATTGTTTGAACAAGAGTATGAGGGAACTTATCAAGTTTGTCGAGTGACATTTGGTCAGGAACCAAAAGAGGATGAAATTTTGAAACTTTTACAGACTCAGTTTGCTCGGTTATCTTTTAGTCCAGAGGCAACAGTCAAACAGCATGTGAAGATTAAGAATCCGAAGCGTCTGCAGCGAGCTGTAAAGAAACAGGTGAAGCAGAAAGTTTCTTCTAAGTCACAAGAGCTCTTGCAGTTGCAGTATGACGAACGAAAAAAGTATTCAAAACAACAGTCTAGTCTCCAAAAGCAATTGCTCAAGCAAGAGAAATTTGAACGCAAACAGCAAAAACGTAGAGAGAAGCACAAGGGTCACTAGTGACTCTCTCTTTCATAAAATAGAACAGCTCTTCTTGGATAACAAGAGCTGTTTTTGCTTGTATTGAAGATTTCTTTCCTAATAGATAGACTCATCGTTAATGGCAGTTTCAAATTCAGGACCATACTTGCTTACTTCAAATTCAATCCTGCCCCATTCAGCATTTTCATTTTACTAGAAGGGAGTGTGTGCTATGATTTCTGATTCATTTTTTATTGTTTGCTTTAGCGAGAACAATACTACTGACTCTTGGATTTTTCTGCCGGATGCTATAAAACACCTCTTTTATAGCGTATGTTTAAAAATATAATGTATGGTTGTAAGTATTTTTCAACATCCTCTAGTGATTCGATAGGAGAAAAACGGTTGCAGCCTGCACCACTTTAACTTAGCCCCCATTATTTTACCACTTGTCCTTTCATTTTAACTGCTTATCTCAAAAGTCGATTTTTCTTTCATTCTTTTTGTTAAACTAGTGTGGTAAAGAGGAGGAAAAAATATGATTTTACAAGCTAAGCATTTGACTAAACGGTACGGCAATCATATGGCTGTCGATGATATTCAGTTAGAGTTTGAAAAAGGAAGTTTCAATGCTATTTTGGGACCCAATGGTGCAGGGAAATCAACCACTATTTCCATGTTAATCGGTTTGAAAAAGCCGACACAAGGTCAGATTCGATATGCGCCAAATACGAAAATCGGAGTTGTTTTTCAAGCTAGTGTACTGGATGAGATGTTGACGGTTAGGGAAAATCTCACGATTCGTGCTCAACAGTATAAGGAGATTGCAGCAAGTCGTGTGGATGATTTGATTCATCAACTGGGTTTGACGGCTTTCCAGAAACAACTATATGGGACTTTGTCAGGTGGACAAAAACGTCGGGTTGATATTGCGCGTGCTCTTCTTTCGCGACCAGATATTCTTTTCTTGGATGAACCAACGACAGGTCTTGATATTCAAACTCGCAAATCCATCTGGGATCTACTGTATCGACTACAAAAGGATGAAGGGATGACTATTATCTTAACGACTCATTATCTGGATGAAGCGGATGAAGCGGATCAGATCTATATCGTTGATCATGGGAAAGTGATTGCGCAAGGTTCTGCGACTGCTATTAAAAGCCAGTATGCATCTAATATCCTAAAAATTCGTTTTAAGGAAATGAAGGATCTAGAAAAATTGCGACAGACTGGAATGACAGTCGAGGAAGAAAATGAGATGGAATATCTTTTTTATCCAAGGACGTCACAGGAGGCCATTGAATATTTGGCAAAAGTTCGAGAAGAAATTGATTCTTTTGAGTTTCGTCCGGGTACTATGGATGATGCCTTTATTGCACTTACAGGAAGAGAGGTTCGCTAATGTTAGCTTTATTGAAACGGAATTTTATCTTATATTTTCGTAATCGTTCGGGAGTATTTTTCTCATTATTGGGGGCATTGATTTCCTTCCTCCTTTATATCATTTTTTTGCAGAAGAATTTGACAGATTCTTGGTCCCAACTCCCTAATAGCACGAATCTTTTAAACAGCTGGCTGATGGGTGGGACCTTGGCTGTGACTGGGATTACAACCAGTTTTACAGCTCTTACACAAATGGTACAGGATCGTGAAAATCAAGTAGATCAAGATCTTTTCTTGACAGATTTAGGTAGCTGGGGCTTACAGGCGTCCTATCTAATCAGCAGTATTGTCATTTCTTTTGTCATGCAGGTGTTTATGTTTGCTGTTATGAGCCTTTATTTTAAAGAAAGTCCAGTTATCAGTCATTTACCGGAAATCGCTTTGATTATGTTATTAAGCAGTCTGATTTCAAGTTTGGTAAATGTTCTCTTGATTTACCGTTTTCAATCTGTAGATAGCCTTGGCAAACTGGCAACTATAGTGGGGACTGCTTCTGGATTTTTAGTAGGAACTTATATCCCCATTGGAGTATTACCTGATTCTGCACAGCTTTTCATGAAATGTACCCCTGCAACTTATATTGCTTCTCTCTATCGACAAGTCTTGATGAAAAAGCAGTTAGAGACCGCATTTTCAGGAAATAACAGTCTGTTACAGGAATTTCAAGAAAAAATGGGAATCCAAATCAACTGGCAAGAACTATTGACAAAGGAAGAAACATACTTTATAGTGGTTATTATCAGTCTCGTCGCTATTCTTCTTTGGGTGTTATTTGTTAAAGTGTTTAGCAAGAGAAAATAAAGATGTATTGGAGAGAAAATGAAGATTCGTTTTGAAATGAAGACAGAGTTTTCAGAAAAAGACCCACACATTTTAATTCAGGCGGCTCAGTTAACCGACCAAGCAAGAGAGGTCATGGAGTATTTAGAACAATTTTCAACGACCAATCAGGTGGTCATTCCTATTCGAACGGATGATCATCTGGTTATGGTGAAAATTGAGGATCTTATTCTAGCAGATATCGATAAGAATTTGTTGACCATTTATACGGTAGATGGGATTTATAAAACTAAGGAAACATTGACAAACTTTCAGAATCGAATTAATCGACGTAACTTTATACAGATATCGCGTCATTCAGTTATAAACATTGACCATTTAGAGTCATTATCGGATAGCTTTTCAGGGAACATGATGGCTAAGATGACTCGGGGTCTCAAATCGAGTGTGAGTAGGAAATACGTTAAGTCCTTAATGGATTATCTAGGTTTATAGGAGAAAATCATGAAGCGATTGATTGCTTATTTTGTATCGGGAATGCGTACGGCCTCCTTTGTTTATTTGAGTTTGGTGTTATTGGCTCAGTTTTATTCAGGTATTACCTATCCCGCACCAACGACAAAAAATATTCTAGCTTTGTTTTTGATGAGTGGAATTATGGGGGTATTGACCTTAATCCTTGAAAGACTGGAGTTTTTTGCTTATAGTATGCGTGTAGGAGTTCATTTGTTAGCGACAGCTACTATTTTAGTATTAACCTACCTATTTTTTGGCTGGGGTTCAGCATTGTTGAGTCCCTTGCTTTGGTTCTTTTTCTTATTAATTTATGGACTGATATGGTTGTACCAGATCTGGCAAACTCACAAGCTCACCCAACGAATTAATCAAGCCTTAGAAGATAAAAGAAAGAAAACGAATCACTAATGTAGTGTTGAGGATGAGGTTTGAGGAGAGTGCTAGTTTCCATATAGAGCAAATTATGATATAGTATTTTCAGCGTAAAACAAGGAGAAAACAATGCCAGTAAATGAATATGGTCAGATAATTGGTGAGTCAATGGAAGGTTATACTCCAGGAGAATTGCCTTCCATTGATTTCTTAGAAGGGTGCTACGCTCGGATAGAGGCTCTTTCGGTGGAAAAGCATGCGGAGGATTTATTAGCTGTTTATGGTCCAGATACTCCTCGGGAGATGTGGACCTACCTCTTTCAGGAACCAGTGGCAGATATGGAGGAACTGGTTACTGTCTTAAATCAGATGTTGGCTCGTAAGGACCGTTTTTACTATGCGATTATAGACAAGGCAACTGGTAAGGCTTTGGGGACTTTTTCTCTCATGCGTATTGACCAGAATAACCGAGTAATAGAAGTGGGTGCCGTCACTTTTTCTCCAGAATTAAGGGGAACACGTATAGGGACAGAGGCTCAATATCTCCTAGCTCGCTATGTTTTTGAGGAGCTTAACTATCGTCGCTATGAGTGGAAATGCGATGCTCTAAATCTGCCATCAAGACGAGCTGCGGAGCGTTTGGGCTTTGTTTATGAAGGAACCTTCCGCCAGGCAGTTGTTTATAAGGGGCGTACGAGAGATACGGATTGGTTGTCTATGATTGATAAGGACTGGCCTCAAGTCAAAGCTCGTTTAGAAACATGGTTGACTCCTGAAAATTTTGATAAAAATGGACGACAGTACAAGAGCTTGAGAGAATTCTGAGAGGTATTGAGATGATGACTATTAGAAGGCAAGAAATTGTCAAGCTAGAGGATGTTTTGCATCTCTATCAGGCAGTTGGATGGACAAATTATACACATCAACCTCAGATGTTGAAGAAAGCCTTGTCTCACTCATTAGCGATTTATATAGCACTTGATGGCGATGCCGTGGTGGGCTTGGTCCGTTTGGTTGGAGATGGTTTTTCATCGATTTTTGTTCAGGATTTGATCGTTTTGCCTAGCTATCAGCGCCAAGGGATTGGCAGTGCCTTAATGAAAGAGGCTTTAGGTGATTACAAAGATGCCTATCAAGTCCAACTAGTGACCGAACAGACAGAAAAAACCTTGGGATTCTATCGTTCTCTGGGATTTGAAACCTTATCTACTTATGATTGTACAGGCATGATTTGGGTGGATCGAAAAAGATAAAAAAATATTTTTTCTTAAGTAAAATTTAAGTCTCCTTGTGTATTATATAGTTATTAAATAAAGACCTCCTAATACTCTTCGAAAATCTCATCAACCTTCGTTAGAGTCGACTTAGCTAACTATAGTTATGCTTGCGCCTATCTGCCTGGTGTGATTTCGATTTTCATTGAGTACCCTTTATTTAATGAAATCCCAAACTTTTCTTTTTCATCATAATCTCCTAAAGAAGTCACCCCATCAGGTGGCTTTTTTATGATTTGGAGAGGAAAAATCCATTTGAAAAAAATTTTTTAAAAAATGATAAATCAGAGAAAAAGTTAAGTTAGCTTTAAGATTCATCTTGTATTATATAATCATTAAATAAAGACCTCCTAATACTCTTCGAAAATCTCACCATACTTCGTTAGAGTCGACTTAGCTAACTATAGTTATGCTTGCGTCTATCTGCCTAGTCTGATTTCGATTTTCATTGAGTACCCTTTATTTAATGAAATCCTAAACTTTTCTTTTTCATAATAATCTCCCTTAACTCCACCAAATCAGGTGGAGTTTTTTGGCTCTATTTCAGGCTTTTGGGGACTATTCTAAAAATCATTTTTCGATATTTTTTGGTATTTTTCGGATTTTGGTCGGGGAATTGGCGGGGACTTTTTGAGATTTTGGCGGGGATTTTTTAGCGAATATGACTAAGAAATAGGTCTGTTGTCGCTTCAGCAAGTTCGTCCTCTACTTGATTGTAACGATCGGTCATATAGATTTTTGTATGGCCCAGCGCCTGGCTTAATTGTTCAAGCGGAACCCCTGCAATAATGCTTTGAGTTGTGAAGAAGTGGCGCATCATGTGAGGTGTTACATGCAATCCTGTCGCTTCATTCACTAGATTGAAATTTCTATTTAACTGGTTTGGATTGATGAGACCACCTTTTTCGTTCAGGGTGATATAATCTTTTTGTTGTTCCTTGATAATTCCTAACTTTCGCTTAATTTTAGAGGCTTCAGCTATCAGATAATAGATTAGGTCTGTTCCGATATCATCAAGGCAGACATATCGCTCTGAATCCTTCGTTTTAAGCCCTCCTTTTCCCTTCAAGGTCTGGTTGCTTCGGCTGTCTCTAAGATGCAGTATAGCCCGTCCGCTGTCGTTCTGAGTGATGTCCATTGGACGCAAACCAAAGACTTCCCCTCTTCTCAATCCAAAAATGGTAAGATAGGTCAGAGCGTAGAATTGTTTTGGCATAATCTCTTCTGCCTTTGCTATCCAAGTCTTAAACTCTTTGAGAGTCACTTTCTTGTTAGCAGCAGGGATATCACTCTGGCCAATAAAGACACCTTTCAAGCGATTTGAGAGCAGATTCCCACTTTTCACGGCATCATTCAGCAATGCCATGAAGCTGGAATTGAGGGTTTGAACAGTGTATCTTGTATGGTTTTGCAACTTGTCAGCGATAAAGAGTTCATACTCATTTCTATCCAAATTTTTAAGCATGGCAGAACCAAACTTTGGCTTGATATGGTTCTTATAGAGATTGTCATTGAGGTAGTAGGAAGTGTCATTCCAGCGCCCTGTTGATAATCTCTTTTCAGAATAGATACCCCAATACTGATCAAGTGTTAGATTCGTATTGATACCCAATTCCTGATCGTGGATTTGTTGCTCAATCTCTGTCAAGGCTGCACGAGCTTGTGGGAGTGTTGTGAGACCACTTTTAGTAATCTCTTTCTTTTTACCACGAAAATAGAAAGATCGTCTGATATAGTAGCGCTTGCCTTTGGCGGTCTCATAGTAATAGATATTTGGATATTTTGTTTTAATGTATTTCATTGTATTCTCCTTGTTTATCAGCTTCTGGACAAGGTCTAAACGTTGAGAATATTGACATCACCCCTTTCATGGTGTAAAATAGAATATAGAAAAGAGGCCTTTTTAATGGCTGATTTTTATCTAAGCTAAGCTTCACAATCAAACTTTGGCGAGGGCGATTGTGGGGCTTTTTTTATTCATTTAATTTTTCAATAGCTTTCAGGGCCTGTTCTTCAGTAAACTGAGCATCTTTATCTGTCAAACTTTTAAGTATTTCTTGGTCAGTCTTACCTTCACTTCTTTCTTCTTTTGCAATATCGAGCGCTTCATTAACCCAAACATCACCAACATTCTCAACAGCATATTGAGCAGCTTTCTTTGAATATTTGTGACTCGCACTTTCTGTTAAATACCAAAGAAGTGTTTTTTCAGAAAATGACGCTTTACTTTCGACAAGTTCTTGAGCTGTTTTAAGCGCACTTGCTTTTTCTTCGTCTGCTTTGCTTGACGTTTGTTTTGTAAGAGCATTTGAACCACCGATAGCTAAGATAGCTACCAATATCCAAAACCAAACTTTTTTATAAAAAGGTTTAGAATCTTTTTCTTTGTTCATAACATCTCCTTAAATTATATTTGCTAAATTATAATATTCCTCTTTTACCATGATTTCATTTGTCACGGTTTTTAGATTGTAGTGGGACATGAATTTGAGGTAATCAAACTCTGTAGGGTCGTCTAAGCTTTCTATCGCATCTTTTACGAGATGATGGATCATATTCCTATCAGCTTCGTTTTCACAGCGTAGGCGAGCGTTCTGGTACTCTGAGCGTGTGTGATCCTTGTGTCCTAATTCATGCAGTAGGACTTTAACTCTCTCATTTTTATTGAGCTTGCTCGATAGGAAAGCTGTATTGGTTTCTTTTTCGTAAAATCCAAGTTCGTCAGGCATCAAATCTCCATCAAAATCCATAATACGAATCTGAAAATGACTTATAATTTCTTTTTCAGTCACTAAGCAATACCTCTAATCACCAGCTTCTTTGAGATAACCTTCAATGATAGACTGGATGATTTTCTTCTTTTCATCTGTTAATTCTCGACCGCCAAACATCATGACATTTGATGCCATTTCTTCAACATTTAGAACTTTCCCTTGCCATGTATACTCCTTGGTATCATCTGCAAGATTAGGATTTTCAGTACGACCTAATAAGTAGTCTGTACTAACACCAAAATAATCGGCTATTTCTTGTAGTCTGTCAGATTTTGGGTTACCTTTTTTTAGACTATAAAGATAATTTGTACTATATCCTAACTTTTCTTCTAAAATATTTAAAGAAATTTTCTGTTTATCAGCCAATTCTTTAATTCTGTCGAATGCTAAGAACATTGATATTTCAACCTTTCTAAGCATTACGAAAAAATATTTTAAAATTAGTTATAAAAACTCTTGACAAATTCTAAAACTAGTTTTAAAATAGTATTCGTAAGCTAAAGAGTTAGCGAACAAGACAACTAAAAAATAAAGCCTTACAAAACTGATTGGCGTCCGTTTTATATAGGTAAAACTTACTTTTAGTAGGTCTTTTCTCTATGTCTATATTCTAAAACTAGTTTTAGAATTTGTCAAGCAGTTCGCTAACTTTTTAGATAATTTTTTAAAAAGGAGGTCAGAGATGAACGAAGAAGACCTGAAAGAATTATTGGAACTCTTAGCGACAGATTATGGGCGAGGGTATCTAAATGGAGTAATTGGGGGACTTTCAATGCTTTTGAAAATTTCAAAAGAAGCAGAGAAATATAGAAAGGGAAAATATGAGTAAAGAACTAAAGATAATCAAGGCTAAAATCAAAACTCGTTTGATTGAGTTGGATATGACCCAAGCTGAATTGGCAAAACAAGTATCTGTAGCACCATCGGTCATTTCAGAACTGCTGAAGTATGGAAAAGGAAGTGATTATGTGAAAGAAAAAATCGTAGATGTTTTGGGTATTGAAAACCCTTGGAGAAATCACTGAGAGGTCCATACATGCAAGCAAAAATAATACTGAATTGGCAGAAGAAAAATCACCAACTTAGTCAGATGATGATCGATAGTCTTGAGGGACTAGATGTTTGGGAAACTATTTTAACACTAGGAAAAGTAAGAAGAGGAGCATTATGAACAACGCAGCGCAAAAAGTAACACGGATTGACAAAGATGCCTGGGATATTGCTACGGAGCTGGCGAATGAATACGGAGTATCCATTTGTCACATTATCAGCGAGAGCGTCCGATACTGTGCAGAGAATGCCGAATTTAAGGAGATGGACGTTGTCGTTAAACGATTGGTAGTAGGCAGTAAGGTGATTGAGTAGGAGGGTTGAGATGGACGTAAAGAAACAAAATAATGATCTCATCAAAGAAATCATTGAGAAACATTTTGAAAATATGGTTGACGATGTTTTGGCACATACAGAAACCTATTATGAAGCTTTAGGAGCTATTGCTTCCATCAAGGGATGGAATATTCCTGGCATGATTCACCTAGCTGATTGTTTGGGGAAAGCTATCAGAAAACGTGCTATGCGACAAAAAACACCTAATCATAAAAATTAGGTGCAGAAAGATTACGCATTTGAACGAATGTGTACTACATAATCAAGATTGACTAGATGTCGAAAATCCGTTTTAACTTCGACAAGAACTATATGATTCGCAGTGTCAGAGCAATCATCATATACTTGGAAAAAGTCAATTTTATCACCATTTGAGAAAGTGATTGTGATTGAATCATTCTCATCACTCTCATCAAAACAATCTTTGATGAATTGTTTCATATTCTCACCTCCTTTCTGCTTATATTATAGCAAAAGGAGAGAGCGTAGAAAGGAATACTATGAACGAAATTTTTAATTTTCACGGGCAGGAAGTCCGTACTTTGACAATTGATGACGATCCGTGGTTCGTTGGGAAAGATGTTGCGGATATCTTAGGATATGCGAATTCAAGAAAAGCAATTTTTGACCATGTAGATGATGATGATAAGACAGATGGGGTAACGATTCGTGACGCCATGGGTAGAAATCAAAACCCTATCATCATCAACGAATCTGGTCTCTACTCTCTTATCTTATCCAGCAAATTACCTCAAGCGAAAGAGTTCAAGCGCTGGGTGACATCAGAGGTCTTGCCAGCTATTCGCAAGCAGGGCGGATTTATCCGTGAGGATTTGGATGAGGATGCCTTCATCGCTCTATTTACTGGCCAGAAGAAATTGCGTGAACAGCAGGCGACCATGTTGGAAGATATTGACTACCTCAAGAGTGAGCAACCGATTCACCCAAGCTATGCTCAGTCGCTACTGAAGAAGCGCAAGGCTCGGGTTGTGGCTTGTTTGGGTGGGATTGATAGTCCAGCTTATGCGGATAAAATCTTCGCTCAATCGGTATTTAGACAAGCTGAGATTGACTTTAAAGACCACTTCAATATCAGTCGCTATGACTTGCTACCGAAGAAGTTTGCAGAAGCCGCATTGGCCTATTGGATGACTTGGGAGCCAAGCACCAATACCAAGATGAAAATCATGAAATTGAACTCATTTGACGAAGTGTAGGAGGGGAAGAAGATGGATAACGTTCTACTTTCGTTAACAGACTGGATCAAATCCATTATCAAGGACACGATCACAAGGTTGGTTGAAATAGAAAAAGATAGTGACCACTATCCAGAGCTGATGGATGTGAGCACTACCTGTGATTTTCTAGGAATCAACTATGACACATTTTCAAATAATTATCGTTACATGAAGGGATTTCCTAAAGAACTCCCTGGTAAGAAATGGTCAAAAAGAGCCATCAAAGAATGGCTCTCTAATCAACTATAATAACTTTACTAAAAGGCTTCTGGACAAGGTCTTAGCAAAATTATTTGACTATATTATAGCACAAAAGAGGATAAAAACATGAACAATTTACAAATTATCGCAGTAGGCACACTAGTATCAGTAGTATTGATTGAATCGCTGCTGATGAATGTCAAGCTTAAAATGGCCATGAGACAGAAAAAGACCATTCAATTTCAAGCGCCACAATTTGAAAAAGGGTTTATCGACTTTAAAACTGGCCGACGTGTGGACATTGATCCCGTGACACGAAAAGAAACATTTGTGGATTAAAACGGAGGGGAAATGATGGATGAATTTAGAATATTACCTCATGATCCAGTAGCGGAGCAGTCGGTTCTCGGGTCTGTCTTTATTTCACCTAACTCTCTCATCTCTCTAGCAGATGAATTGGTCCCTGATGATTTCTACAAGCCTGCAAATAAGATAGTGTTTAAAACCATGTTGTCTCTGCTTGCAAAAGGTGAGCCAATCGATGCCACAACTATGGTGTCTGCACTTACAAATCAAGGGGACATTTCAACTGTTGGGGGCATCAACTACGTTGTTGAGCTAGTAAACTCAACTCCGACATCAAAGAATGTGGAGCATTACGCAAAGCTTGTTAAAGAAAAAGCTACACTCCGAAAAGTAATCGCTGACTTGTCGGATTCACTCTCTAGCGCTTACCAAGGCGATGTCTCAATCGGTGATATTATTGCTAAAACTGAAAAGTCAATGCTTAACATAAGCAATCAAAATACGGGCACTGGATTTCGTAATGTGGCTGATATCCTTGATACACACATGCAAATGGTGGAGACTCGCTCGCAGACAGATGGAGTTGTGACAGGTCTATCTACTGGGTTCGTTGGACTGGACAAGATTACGACCGGCCTTCATGAGGATAATCTTATCATCCTTGCTGCTCGCCCTGCTATGGGTAAAACGGCGCTAGCTCTGAATATCGCTCAGTACATCGCTGTAAAAGAGAAAAAGCCTGTGGCTATTTTCTCGCTTGAGATGGGGGCGGGAAGCTTGATTGAGCGGATGTTAGCATCCGAGGGCATGGTAGAAGGGTATCACCTAAAAACTGGGAATCTGAGTGTTGAGGAATGGAGTAGGCTAGTGCATGCACAAGGGAATCTCTATGACGCCCCTATTTTCGTTGATGATACGGCTGGCATTCGCATCTCTGAGATACGTTCAAAGGCTCGAAAGCTTGCTCAGGAAATGGGAGGTCTTGGAGTCATTATCATTGACTACTTGCAGCTGATCACTGGATCAAAAGGCGAGAATCGACAGCAGGTGGTTTCTGAGATTTCTAGAGAATTGAAGATACTAGCTAAGGACTTGAAAGTACCTGTCATTGCCTTGTCACAGTTAAGCCGGGCAGTTGAGCAGAGACAGGACAAGCGTCCGATGCTTGCAGATTTGCGAGAGTCTGGCTCTATTGAGCAAGATGCTGATATTGTAGCTTTCTTGTACCGTGATGCCTATTATCAGAAAGAGCAAGCTGACAGTCAAGAAGCGAACAATGTGACAGAGCTGATCCTGGAAAAGAACCGACACGGCAGTCTAGGGACAGTGAAGTTGTATTTTCACAAAGAATACACAAAATTTTCAAGTGTGGAGGAGTAGAAGATGGCACAACGGAGAATGTTTAGCAGGAAGATTACTGAAACAGACAGATTTCTTGAGATGCCTTTATCATCACAAGCTCTCTATTTTCATCTTAATATGGGGGCAGATGATGAAGGGTTCATTGATAAGGCTAAGACTACCCAGAGAACAATTGGGGCAAGTGATGATGACATGAAGTTACTTATCGCAAAAGGATTCTTGATTCCGTTTGAAAGTGGAGTGGTTGTTATCCGACACTGGAGAATCCACAATTATATCAGATCTGACAGATTTCAGTCTACTTTACATCAGGATGAAAAAAATCAACTAGAATATGACCACTCAAAAACAGCTGTGTTAAAACCTTTGGAAAATGTCATACCAAATGGATACCGTTTGGATACACAGGATAGGGCAGGTGAGGTTAGCTTAGATGAGGATAGCTTAACTACCTACCCTAAAGAACCTGACAATATCCCTTACAAAGAAATTATCGATTATCTCAATTCAAAGACTGGAAAGAATTATAGAGATAATGTTCAGAAGAACAGATCTCTGATTAAGGCTAGATGGTCTGAAGGATATCGACTAGATGACTTTAAGCAGGTGATTGATAACATGGTTAAGGATTGGTCAGGTACGAAGTATGCGAAATACTTGAGACCAGAAACCCTCTTTGGAACGAAGTTCGACGGTTATTTGAATCAAGGAAATGTTGTTAAACGTGAAAAGAAAACAGACGAAAGGCTAGGGTTTTAGATGAAACAGTTTAAACAATTCAAGACTAGGATAGTTCTTGATGATGTCTGTGAAATTCATGGATGCCATCTTTGGTCTGTTAAAATCCCTGTCAAGGGCAAGGTTGAGGAAATCAGTCAATGTCCTGAGTGTGAGAAAGAGAATATTCGACGCTTTGAAAAGCAACTAAATATGGAATCCGAGGTCAAAAGTAAACTATCGTATACTTACGAAGTCTTTGCTCGTGACAGTATCGTTTCAAGCAAGCTGGCCAGCAAGTCGCTACATGACTATGAAATTCGAGTTGACATCGATGAAAATGCTATGAATTTTGTGAAGCGATTGGAGCGCTGCTATGCCAAGGGTGAGACTGGGAATGCTATCATCACTGGTCCGTCTGGTGTTGGTAAGAGTCATCTGACCTATGGCTTTGCTCGGTTTCTCAATGAGCAGTTCAAGTCTTATGATGAACCGAAAAGCGTGCTTTTTGTGTCGGTTGTGACCTTGTTTGACAAAATCCGTGAAAGCTTTGAGTTTGACAATGGATTTTCAGAAGCGAAGATGGTCAAGCTACTGTCTGAGGTTGATTTCCTTTTCTTAGATGACCTCGGGAAAGAGAGTCGCAAGGCTGACACGAAGCGAAATGAATGGGCGCATCAGATATTGTTCAAGATCCTGGATAATCGGACCAATACGATTATCAACACGAATTTGAGTAGCGAAGAGATTAAAGAGCTTTATTCGGACGATTTCGGGAATGGTGCTTTATCAAGTCGTATTTTTGAGGGAGCAACTGGCAGGTGCTTTGTGTATCCGTCTGGGATGAAGGATAGGAGGTATTGATTATCAAAGAAATGGTAGTTTGGGCGCTTTTTGATAGCGGGAATGGTTCGTATCTTAAAGGTGCGAAATATTTAAGCCGTTCAGGGGGGGCGAACATTGACATCTATCCGATTGGAATAGATATTGAAAACAAGAACGATCATTTTATAAATTTGAATCTTGCTGACTATGGGCGACTGTTTGGAGACAACACACTTTTTGATACGCTTGACAAGCTACCACGACCAGATTTAATCATAGCAAGTCCGCCATGTGAATCGTGGTCAAATGCTTCTGCAATGGAAAACGGGAATGCGTGTTGGAAACGCAATGATGTTTCTGATAGCTTGTTTGCTCCGCAAGTAAGACCTTCACCGTTCACAATTAGGGCAAATCAGGATTACGAGTCAGCCTATATAAATTATCAGTATGACAGACAATTTCTAAAAAGGGTCAATGGCGAGCTAACAGCTTTCAACACAATAGAAATCATAAAAAGATATAGACCACAATTTTGGGTTATTGAGAATCCAGCTGCTGACAGACTGTGGCCTTACATTGAGGATATTATTGGATTCAGAATTCCATACAAAAACCTAGCTAGATACAATAATTATGATTATCCTTTACAAAAACGGACGATTTTTGGAAGCAATATTGAACTTAATCTTAAAAATAAAATTATCAAGCAAGACATAGAGTGGAAGAATTTCTCAAAATCATACAACGAGAGATCTAATATACCTAAAAAATTGGTGTCAGAAATTTTTGAAAAAATCTACAAGGAGTTTTGCAAAGATGATTGAACTCTACTTCGTCTACAATGGACACTGCAAGTTTTACCTTGGAAGTTTTAACAATGTGGATGAACTTATCGAACGGATGAAAGACCATCAATGGGCATTCTCTGGCATTACTAGACCAAGATTTAAAAAATATATCGGAAGAAACGATGTACGTTTTGATTATGGTGCGGTAGATTGCTATTACTTAGCGACAAAATCAACGTGCCGCGAACCACGTTAAAAGCGAGCTAGAATATGCGTCAGACTTGGACGAATGACGTATAAAGAATTTGCTAGCTCTTGTGTCTTTGAGCCATGATGGGCAAGAGCTGGATTTTTTTAAAACAAACAGAAGGAGTTGGAAGATGAATAAAGAAAAAGTGTTTATCGAGGGATATGAAGTTGGTTTTCTAGTAGACACAACGGGGGCTATGGAAAAGAAAATTCAAGTCGTCAGTGGAGAAATCGTGAGCATAGACGAGAGATTCATTTACAAATCAATTGAACGTGAGAAAGTCACAATACCGCAGGTTGTGGCGGATTGGATTGAGGTTTGTAAAGAACATTTAACAAATAGTCTATATACTGCTATGAATCCAAATTTTATGAGAGAAAACAACCAAAGTTTCGATTTAACATTATGGATTAAAAAGACGAGCAATCAAGAACTTTTCGCCCATGCATGGCTTGACGGCTACGAGGTCGAGGAAGAGAAGCGGTATTTGGTTAAGGTGAAAGGTATGAATCGTCTCAATGGATGTCTAGCCTATAACAAAAAACTTGGTACTTGGTACTTTGGCATAAGTGGCAATTCTAAGATTCATAGCACAAACCACACTCGCAAAGAACTAGAAGAAGCCAATTTCGGCTGGGTATTCGATTGCCCAGGGATTGAGATTAAGGAGGTTGAGTGATGGTACAAACACTTGAACAAGCTATAAAAACTGAAAGCAAACGCATAAAAATCCCTGCGAAAATCAGACCATTTGATGTAGGTTATCGAGTAGTAAACAAACACGGTCAAGCGCTCGCTTTAAGAAATGGGGCAAGTATATTCGCTTTACCTTCGCTTGCTGAAAAAGCCATAAAGAAAGAGTTTGGGAAAAACGATCCAGGTTTTGATATTGAAGAGCATTCTGTTGAAGAGGTCGCTATTGTGAACCTAAGTAAATTTCATAGTTATTTTGATGAGGTGGAGTGATGAAGATTGAACGAATTTGGGGATATCCATCTAAAAATACATTTTCAATAAAGCCAATCGCAGACATTTTAAGCGAAGAGGTCTTAGGTGGCTTGTGGATTGATCCTTTTGCAAATAATTCTAAAATCGCTACGATAACAAATGACTTAAATACTGAATTTGATACAGACTATCATCTTGATGCTCTAGAGTTTCTAAAGATGTTTCCTGATAGTTCCGTTGACGGAATTCTCTATGATCCTCCATATTCAACAAGACAAATTTCAGAAGTATATAAGGGGGTTGGATTGCCTGTAAACAAAGAAACAACTCAATCTACATTCTGGACAAAGCAGAAGAAAGAGATAGCGAGAATTGTGAAAATTGGTGGAAAAGTTATTTCATTTGGATGGAATAGTGGTGGGATAGGTAAAAAGAATGGATTTGAAATAATTCGTGTTCTATTAGTTCCACACGGTGGACATCATAATGACACAATCGTAACTATTGAAGAAAAGATTAGAGAGGTCACAGATTGAAACGATTCATCGCAATCTGGATATTATTGTCTGCTGGATTAAATATTTGGCAGAGTATCCACATTAAAAAACTAGAAGAAAAGCGCCCGATGCTCATCTACAAGGCAGATAATCAAGGCGCTGAAATCAAAGGCAGAATCACCCACAAAGAAAAAATAGGCGACATGTTCACTATCACAGTGCAAAATTACGGAATATTCGTAGTTACTCAAACAAGCTATGAATCTCTAAAAATAGGAGATGAGGTAATATTGTAATGACAAAATACAAGAAACCAACTTACATCATTATTCAGGAAGCAATGGCAGAACGCATTAGATTTCTGGAAGATGAACTGTATGAAAGGGCCTATAAGGATATTGAGAAACTAGAAGCTCAAAATGATTTCTTAAAAGCCCTTTGTAATAATCAACTTGAAATTATCATGGATTACGAATGGAAGCAGATGCAAGAGCAGGCTGAGTTCATAAAGGCTAATACTAGGAAATGGAGAGCAAGATGAAGCTAAGATTGAAAGAACTTAGAGAGGACCTATGTATCTCTGTCAAAGACATGGCCAGAGATACAGGTGTCTCCCAAAACACAATTCATTTGTACGAGCGAGGTGGATATCCGTCCATTAAGCAAATTGAAATGATTGCTAAAACCTATGATGTAAACCCTGCGTGGCTTGTTGGGTGGATAGATGATAAAATGATGCCTGGAGTCCAGGTCGTTGAGAAAGTTGTCTATAAAGAAAGTCCAACAGCAAGATTGCCAGATTATTTCAACAACAATAACGACGGTAAGATTATCAAGTGGAAGCAGTCACGAAGATATCGAGGGGGTAGGAATTGAAGAAATTAAGCGACGAAGACCTCAAAACATTAGACAGAGAACTTTTCAAATTTCAAAACATTCAACGGACAATAGATTTGAGAAGGCTAGAACTAGAAACTCGGAATCCAGATTCTCAAAGTGGGCCCAGCGTAGGAATAAGCAAACCTACCGAAACCATTGCAATCAGAATAGCGGATGATCCAACCTTAAAATTTCTCGAAGGGTTCAAAGCTATTATTAACAAACTCCTGATCAATCTAGTTGATGAGGATAAGGAAATCTTTAATCTGCGCTGGAGATATCCTCAACTGAGATGGGAAGAAATAGCAGAACAGAAATTCATGAGCAAAGCTACAATCTATCGACGTAGAAGGATTATCCTAGAGCAGTACGCTATTTTGAAAGGTGAGCTATAAATAAACATGAGACAAAAGACATCTTGAAGTCTCACAAAAAAAGGGTTATTATGATAGCATGAACTTCTGAAACAAAAACACACATCACACTTTAGGAGTCATCCTTAATTCTAGTCAGAAAAGTTGTCCAACAGAAGTATCGTCAAGAGTCAGCAAATGCTGGCTTTTTGTTTTGTGGAAAGGAGGTAGAATATGGAATTTGTATCACCGATAAAAGATAATGATGACATTCAGGCAATGAAAGATTATCTCAAAGAGTGGAATGAGATGTATTATATGCTATTCATTACAGGCCTGAATACTGGCTTGCGAGTCGGAGATATACTTACCTTGAAAGTTAAAGATGTTCAAGGTTGGCACATCAAACTGAGAGAACGGAAGACTGGCAAGCAGATAACAAGACGGATGACAAAAGAGCTCAAGAAAGAAATGAGGAGATATGTCGAAGACAAACCATTTCATCATTTCTTATTCAAGAGTAGGCAAGGTCAGAATAAAGCAATCACTCGTGAGCGAGCCTATCAAATCATACATGAAGCAGCTGAAGAACTAGGCATTGATAATGTCGGTACTCACACAATGCGAAAAACATTTGGCTATAAATATTACAACAAGACAAAGGACGTAGGGACATTGCAGAAAATGTTCAATCACTCATCACCTGCAATCACCCTGAGATACATAGGGATAGAGCAAGCAGAGCTTGATGACGCACTACGGAACTTTGTCATTTAATTTTTTTAGATATTACTTTCACATAATGAGTTAAGCATAAACTGAAAAAATGAAACTCTTTAAAACCCATGCTTAGTAAGGGTTTGAGATTTAGAGTGAGTTTAACAAAATATAAGATATGTGAAGGTGAGGGATAAAATTGGTATAGTTACAAGAGGTATGACTATGATAAAAATACTGAAAAGAATTTTGAATTTGATTTCTAAAAAAATATCAAGCAAAGATAAAATTCAAATTTTAGGAAGCATTGGCGATGAAACTTTAAGCCTCGAAGTAAGCGACATAGGGATACAAGGGAAAATTGTGGTTAGTGAAATTCACCCAGAATCAATTAGATTTTATAAGCATATCAAAGACAATAACAAAATCATTTCTATTAGCGAATACAAAAATAAAAAAGAATGAGACAAAAGACATCTTGAAGTCTCACAAAAAAAGGTTTATTATGGTAGCATGGTTTTCTTGTATGAGAGGGGATAGGTCACTGGCCTGTCCCTTTTAGTATTGGAAAGGAGGTTTGCTATGTACAACAAACCTGTCAGACCATCCTTGAAGTCTAAGAAGTGGGAGAAGTTCCGTGATAAGATTATGCGGAAGTTCGACTATCTTTGTCAGGAAAGTTTGAGGTATGGAATTTCAGTAGCAGCTGAAATGGTACATCATATCTTCCCTGTATCTGAATATCCTGAACTTGAATTCGTCGAGTGGAATTGTTTGCCACTAACAAACAAGAAACACAATACGTTTCACGATAGAAAGAATGATAAGATTATCAATCAAGGATTATTTTGGCAAAGAAAGAGAAAAAAGGAATTTGAAGAATTTTATGGATACCCCCCACCTCTTTAAAAATTCATTTTGGCCAGTAGGGTACCGGTGAAGGGAACTTTTTCCAAGTCGGGGACCTTCAAACAAAAAGGGGGTAAAAACTAAGCGATTTTGACGAAAGGAGGTAGTTTTTGGCTAAACCAATTACAGCGAAGTCTATTAAGTCAAAAGTGGTCAAGCAGATGAAAGACTTGGGCACTTATCGGAAAGAGTTCGAAATGATCATTGACATTTTCGCAGGTATGTTATACCAGTATCAGAAACTTGCTCAAGATTATGCTGACATGGGTTATCCAGTAACAGACACTTACGTCAATAAGGCTGGTGCTGAGAATGAGCGCAAAGTTCCAATCTTGACAGCGATGGAAATTTTGAGGAAAGACATCCTCAGCTACTCTAATCAGCTTATGATGAATCCTAAGTCGCTCGGTGAGGTAGTAGAACAAGAAGGTGATTCAGTTCTTACTGAGGTCCTGAAGTTCAAGAATGAAATCAAGAAGAAGCGAGTGACTGGCAATGGGTAATCTTGATAAAGCGAAAGAGTATGCTCGGCACGTCATTTCTCACAGAGAGGAACATTGCGAGGAGAATATTCTTGCTGCTGAAAGGTTCATTCGTGATCTTGAGAATCCAGAATTTGACATGGATGAGGAAATCGTTGATTTCGTTGTCCACTTCATCGAAAACACGATAGTCCATCAGCAGGGTGATGATATGTTTGCGGTATCTATCCGTAACAAACCCTTGCTCTTGCAACCCTGGCAACACTTTGTGGTTGTTAATCTATTTGGGTTTTACTACAAGGGGTCAAACGAGCGCAGGTTCAAAGAAGCGCTTATCATGCTTGCTCGGAAGAATGGGAAGACCTCATTTACTGCTGCAATCGCACTTGCTTATCAAATATTAGACACGGATAGCGGTTCAAAATGCTACATCGTGGCCAACTCGGTCAAGCAAGCTATGGAAGCCTTTGGATTCTTAAAATTCAATGTAGAGCGATGGAATGACAAGAATATTCGTATCAAGGATAACAACCAGGAACACTCAATCACTGCTAATTTTGGTATTGAGGGTTCTTTCTTTATCCAGGCACTGGCCAACGATGAAAGTCGTTTGGATTCTTTGAACGGTAATGTAATTATCCTAGACGAAGCTCACACGATGAGAAACAGCAAGAAGTACGGTCTTATGAAGAAAACAATGTCAGCATACCGAAACAGTATGCTTTTTGTTATCTCTACGGCTGGTGATATTCCTACTGGTTTCCTTGCTAACCGTCTGAAATATTGTCAAAAGGTTCTTAAGCAATTGGTCAAGGATGATTCCTTGTTTATGTTTATCTGCAAAGCTGACCAGTCAACAGATGGAGATGTCGGTGATTACCTAGACGAGAATGTGCTTAAGAAAGCCAACCCATCGTGGGGTGTGACGGTATCGCTCAAGGCTCTGAGAGAAGAAGCTGAGCAGGCTATGAATGATCCACAGACAAGAAATGAGTTTTTCAACAAGACTTTGAATGTCTTTACAAACTCAATGAACGCTTACTTCAATCCTGATGAGTTCATAGCTTCAGATAGTCAATACGATTGGACCCTAGAGGAGCTGGCACGCTTGCCAATCCAATGGTATGGTGGTGCTGACTTATCAAGGTTGCACGACTTGACAGCTGCTGCTCTTTATGGTGTCTATCATGATGGTGAAAAAGATGTTGATATTTGCATCACACACGCTTTCTTTCCTCGTGTCAACGCTCAAAAGAAAGCCAATGATGACGGGATTCCACTCTTTGGCTGGCAGTCTGATGGGTGGTTAACAATGAGCAATACTCCGACCGTTCTCTATGATGATATTGTTAAATGGTTCATCAAGATGAGAGAGAAAGGGTTCAAGATTGCTGCTGTCGGAATGGATAGGAAGTTTGGTCGTGAGTTCCTGACGAAGATGAAACAAGCTCGGTTCAAGATGATTGACCAACCTCAGCTTTTTTATCTGAAATCAGAGGGATTCAGACGGATTGAGTTCAAAGTTAAGAATAAAGAATTTTACTATCTTCATTCGGACGCTTACGAATACTGTGTGAGCAATGTTAGAGCAATTGAAAAGGTGGATGATGCTGTGCAATATGAAAAATTAGATGGTGACGGTGGTACTGCAAGAATTGACTTGTTCGATGCCAGCGTTTTTGCTTGCATTCAAGCTCTTGCTAATCTTGGTAAGAATCAGAATGTCATGAGCTTCTTTGATTAGAGAAAGGAGGTGAGGAAAGATGGGGCTTTTAGATAGGTTTTTGAAACGTGGTAAGGGTCGAGGTGGAACGAATGTTATCACTCATTCAGATTTTGGGCTTTATATTGACGGTGATAGCTATGTGCCTTTGGCCCGCAATCCTGATGTGATTGCTGCGGTCAATAAGATTGCTGACATGGTGTCGAACATGACTATTCACTTGATGGAGAATACTGATAAAGGCGATATCCGAATAAAAGACGGACTGGCTCGCAAGATTGATGTGAATCCATGCGACAACATGACTCGCAAAACTTGGATTTTCAAGATTGTGCGTGACCTATTGCTATTCGGTGACGGAAACTCAGTTCTTCATGTTGAGTATGATCCTGTGAATGATTATATTTTGAACCTGAGACCATTCTCTATGAGTGAAGTTTCCTTCAAAAGTGATGATGTTGGTTATATCGTGAATTATCGTGGTATCGACTACAACCCAAGCGAAATCGTGCACTTTGTAATCAACCCAGATCCAGACAATCCATTTGTAGGGACTGGCTACAGACTTGCTCTGAGGGATATTGTTAGGAATTTAAACCTTGCTACTCAAATCAAAAAAGGCTTTATGAATGGCAAGAACGTTCCTAGCCTGATTGTTAAGGTTGATTCTTCGGATGGAGAATTGGGCACGCAAGAGGGACGAGACAGGGTTGCTAAGAAATATTTAGCAACAAGTCAGGCAGGTGAGCCGTGGATTATTCCTGATGCTTTGTTGGGTGTAGAGCAGGTTAAGCCGCTTAGCTTAAAAGATATCGCTATTAATGAATCTGTTGAAATTGACAAGAAAACAGTTGCTGGGCTTTTGGGAGTTCCAGCTTTTATTTTGGGAGTTGGTAGCTTTGACAAAGAAGAATACAACAACTTTGTCAATACAACGGTCATGAGCATTGCTACGACGATCACTCAGACCTTAACGAGAGACTTACTCGTTTCAAATAATCGGTATTTCAAACTTAATGCTCGCTCGCTTTATTCGTATGACATTACAGAGTTATCTTCAGTTGCTGAACAGATGACTAAAAGCATGGCAATGCGTCGAAATGAGTGGAGGGATTGGCTTGGGATGCCACCAGATCCTGATATGGATGAGCTCCTTGCTCTTGAAAATTATCTACCGCAAGACAGACTTGGGGACCAGAAGAAACTGAAAGGGGGTGAGGAAGAGAATGAACAAACGGAATAGCTATCGCACTGCTCAGTTCAAAACACGAGAAGAAAGTGAAACTGGTGATTTGATTTTGAGTGGGTACTTTATCAAGTTTGATGAAGTTACTGAATTATGGCCAGGTTACTTTGAAGTGATTAAGCGTGAAGGTGTTGAAAAAGCAATTCAAAACGCTGACATCCGGGCATTGTTTAACCATGATGATAGTTTAGTGCTTGGTCGTACTGGTAACGGGACGGTCATTTTAGGAGTTGATGAAATCGGACTTTACGGTGATATCATCATCAATAAGGATGACCCGCAAGCTGTTGGGGCCTATGCTCGTGTTCAGCGTGGCGATGTGATTGGATGTAGCTTTGGTTTCATCCCAATCAAAATCAATACGGAAGAGCAAGCAGATGGTTCGTACCTGGACACTATCTTAGAATTAGAAATCTTTGAAGTGAGTCCATGTACTTTCCCAGCCTATCCGCAAACGGAAATTGCTGCACGACAGAAAGACTTTGAAAGTCAACAGCGTGCCAATCGTGAAGCGCTGGACAAGCGCAAGAAAGAAATTAAGGAGAAATTTAACCTATGCACAAATCATTGATTTTAGGCGCTCGCATGCGCAACAAAGCAGAAAAAGTGGTAGAACTTGAAGAATCAATCAAAGAATTGAACAAGCGCTCTGAACTTGAAGCGAAGAAATTGGATCAAGCTGGAAATGATGAGGAAGTTTCAGCAGTTGAAAAGAACCTGGAAAATATCCAAAAAGAATTGGATGAAAAATTGGCAGAAAAAGAACAACTTGAAAAGGAAATCGAAGATTTGCAAAATCAAGTTGAAGAATTGAATCGCAAAGCCCCGACTTACCCAAGTCAAGAAAAACGTGGAGGACAGAAATTGGAAAAACGTGACGCAATTGCTAAATACATTCGTACTGGTCAAACTCATGACATCGTAGGTTTGAAAACTACTGATTCAGGAAGCGCAGCTTTAATCCCTACTGAAGTTTTGCAACCTCATTTTGTTAACAAAACACGTAATCCACTTTTGGATCTTGTTGAACGTGTGAAAGTTAACAGTGGATCTGGTAAATATCCAGTTATCAAGAAAACAGATGGTGTAATGGTTTCAACAGATGAATTGAAATCAAATCCAGAACTCGGAAAACCAGCAATCAGCGAGATTGATTATTCAATCAAGACTTACCGTGGATATGTCCCTGTGTCACAAGAAATGATTGACGACGCAGACTATGACATCATGTCCATTGTTGAAGACGAAGTATTCAATCAAGGTGAAAACACTGAATTGTCATTAGTTACAGCTGTCCTCAAAACAGCTACCCAAGCAGATGCCGCTGGATTTGATGGCATTAAAGACATCTACAACAAGAAGCTTAAATCAATTTACAAAGCAAGCATCGTTGTAACTAAGTCAATGTTTGCCGCACTTGACAAGGTGAAGGACAAAGATGGGCGCTACATGCTTCAAACTGATGTGGCTTCACCTACTGGCTATTCATTTGGTGGGAAAACAATCTACAAAGTAGATGACACAGTGTTTGGAAACGAAGGAGACATGAAATTCTTCATCGGGGATGTCACTGAGTTCGTCAAAGAGTTTGACCGCTCTCAAGTATCCGTTAAATGGGTGAACAATGACATTTACGGACAATTGCTTGGGCTTTTCATCCGCTTGGATGTGAAGAAAGTAGATGAAGAAGCTGGATTCTTCGGAACATACACTGATGTTGTAGCTTAAGGAGGTAGCGTATGAGCTATAAAGTAATCCGTCCTTTCAAGGACTTGGCTGATCCTGAAAAACATGACTATGCTGTTGGCGATATCTTTCCTCGCGAGGGATATGAGCCCACAGATAGCTTTACCAACGGTCTTTTGACTGGTGCTAACACTGCTGGGTCTATCTTCCTTGAAGTTTTGGGAGATGATGAACCTAAGAAACCAGCTCCTGAAACAAAAGAAGTTAAGGAAGAGCCCGCAGTTGAGCAGGAAGAAACAGTTGAGGAAACTGTTGAAGAGCCTGCTAAGGAAGTTGAGGAGTAAACATGGACGAAGGTCAGCTTTTGGAATTGCTGAAGCTTAAGCTGGGTATTTCAACCAGCTTGAGAGACAAGCCGTTAGAAAAAATCATTTCAAGTGTCATCACTGAATTGACCGATAACCTCGGTATCGAGCTTGTTGGTGAGCGTGCTGACCATGAAATGTTTATCGTTGACTATGCTGCCTATCGCTATGAGGGTGGGGTGGATATGCCACGTCACCTTCAGTGGCGATTGCATAATTTACAGATAGCATCAAAGAAAGAGGTCAAGAATGTGGAATCATGAAATCAAACTGATCTCTAAAAAAGTCACAGGTGAGGACAAGTTACTACAACCAATCTCTGAAGATGTTGAAGTTACTCTGTTGTGTCGTAAAAAGAAGGTTACTCGCTCTGAATTTTATCAAGCAAATCAGGCAGGTTTAAAACCGAGCTTGGTTGTTGAGATTCGAAATTTTGAGTATGAGAATCAAGAATTTGCGAAGTTCGAAGGTAAACAATATCGCATTTTGAAAACCTATCCTATCGATTCTGAAATTTTAGAGTTGACTTTGTCAGAGGTCTTGAAATGAGTAATGATCTTGCTGATTTGATAGCGAAAGAGCTTGCAGCTTACTCTGATGAGGTTACTGAAGAAGTGGATAAGATTGCAGAGCAAGTGGCTGATGAGACTGTGGATGAGTTGAAAGAGACAAGTCCGAAACGGTACGGAAAGTATCGTAGAAGTTGGAAAAAGAAGAAGTTGGCTAATGGCTCTTTTGTTGTCTTCAACGCAGTTGCAAGTCTTACTCACATACTTGAGAACGGGCACCTTTCAAGAAATGGTGGCCGTGTCGCTGGTATCGTCCACATCAAACCCGCTGAAGAAAAAGCAATTCAGAACTTTGAGAAGCGTATCAAGGAGATTGGGAAATGAAGCTATCAGACTTTGCTGCTATTTTGGAACAGGCAAACTTGCCTGTCACTTATCGAGCGTTTAAAACTGGGAACGCTCCTGGCCTACCTTACCTGGTCTATTATGAATCGAGTCCAGCCATCAATGCAGCTGACAATACGGTTAATCATCAGATTAAGAGCGTGACAGTAGAGCTGGCTTTTGAGAGTAAGGATGAAGATTTGGAAGAACGTCTGGAAGAGCTGTGGACAACCAATGAGCTCTTTTTCGATGTTCAAGAAGAAACATTTATCGAGACTGAAAGACTCTATGTCAAGTCTTATACGGTCTATCTATACTAAGGAGGAATGACATGACTCAAGAAAATAAAGTAACCTATGGTTTAAAAAATGTTCACGTTGCGCCAATTAAATCAATTGGTGCAGATGGAGTGATTGCTTACGATGAAATTTTCCGTTTTCCTGGAGCAATGGAATTGACATTGGATCCAAAGGGTGAATCAACACCAATCAAAGCAGACGATATCGATTATCACTTCATGAACTCAAACGAAGGGTATGAAGGGAAATTCAAAATCTCTCACATTATTGAAATGTTTGCGACTAAGATTTTGGGTGAAATCAAAGATGCTCAGACGGGTGTTTTGACTGAAAAAGCTGATGCAGAATTCACATCATTTGCCTTGATGTTTGAATTTTCAGGGGACAAGAATAAAACACGTCACGTCCTTTACTACTGTTCAGCGAGTCGTCCAGGCAATGGCTCAAAAACCAAAAATGGTACAAACGTCAACGAGCGTGAACTTGGCTTTAAAGCAAGCCCTCGTCCTCTGGATTCGGTTGTTAAACGTTCTATCACATCAGCTGATAATAAGGAAATTTATGACAACTGGTTTAAGAAAGTGTATGAACCTACTGCGGTGGCAGCTTAAGGAGAAAATCTATGCGTAAAATCGTTTTGGTTGGTGATCAGGAGTATGAATTAGGCACTAATGGCTATACTCCTATCGCCTACAAGCAACAATTTGGGAAAGATTATTTTCAAGATTTGTTCTCAATGTTGAAAAATCAATCATTCATGAATGAATTGAACAAGCTGGAAACCGACAAGGAGTTGACAGCGACTGACATTGACATTTCAATGCTAGAAGAGTTTGATATGACCTTCTTCAACCGTCTTTTTTGGGTCTTTGCTAAATCTGCAAATCCTCACATCAAGCCTTATGAACAATTTTTCATGGAAATGGAAGTCTTTCCTATTCAAGAAGTTGGTCCTGTGTTGATGGAAATGCTGAATGCGAGCATGACGACAAAAAAGCACCAGATGAATCAGAATCAGCTAGCGAAGAAATCTTCACAGTAGAGTCATACTTATCTTGCTGTAAAGAAACTGGTCTGTCTATCGATGATCTAAAGCACATCTCAATCGGAATGGCTCTGGATTACCAGACGGATTATGTGAATTTACGGAGTGAGGACAAGGGTGGCGAACGGAAGGCCACGCAAGCTGATTTTGACAGTTTTTAAAGAAAAAATGAGTGCTGAGAGAGCGATTCTGAGGTCAAGTTCATTGCCCTAACTGCATTATCAGTCGTAGAAGTTCTCTCAGCGCTTTTCTATTTTTTGTGAAAGGAGGAAATATGGCAGGAAATATCAAAGGTATCAAAATTGAAATTGATGGCGACACGCAGCCTTTACAGAAGGCGCTGAAAAATGTCAATAAGGCTGCTACTGATGCGAGTCAGGAGTTGAAACAGATTGACAAGGCCTTGAAGTTTGATACAGGGAACGTAACGCTCCTGACTCAGAAGCAAGAAGTCTTGCAAAAGCAAGTTGCGACGACTAAGGAGAAACTGGAAACCTTGAGACAAGCTCAGTCTCAGGTGGAACAGCAGTTCAAAAACGGGGATATCGGTGCTGATCAGTACCGTTCTTTCCAACGTGAAGTCGAAGTTACTCAAAACGTCCTAAAGGGATATGAGAGTAAGCTTGCTGGCGTCAACCAGGCACTTGCTGAGAACGGAAATGCCACTCAGAACAACAAGAACCAATTAAAAGAGTTGCAAAATGAGCAGAAGCAACTAGCGAGCGAGAATGAAAGAGTAGTCAGTTCATTCAAATTGCAAGAAAGTCAGCTAGGAGCTAATGCAAGTGAAGCTGACAAGTTGGCGCTTGCTGAGAAAAGAATTGGAGCTCAATCTGATATTGTTGCTCGGCAGATTGAAAATCTAGAAAAGCAACTAGCTCTTACAAAGCAAGAGTATGGTGAAAATTCAGCTGAAGCCAATAAGATGGAAACGCAGTTGAATCAAGCTAAAACAGCTTACTCGAATCTCTCTCAAGAGATGAGTAAGCTTGGGAACGCTGGCAAACAAGCGAGCGGAACCTTAAGCGAGACAAATAATCTTTTAAAAGCTGAATTGCTCAATCAATTTTCTGAAAAACTATCAGATATCAGTCAAAAATTGGTTGATTTCGGGAAGAGTGCCCTTGAAGCCTTTCGCCAAGTGGATGAGGGTATGGATACCATCGTTACTAAAACTGGTGCTGGTGGTGAAGCACTTGAAGGAATGCAAAAAATCGCAAATGATATTGCGACAGAGTTACCAACAGACTTTTCAACTGTCGGGAATGCCGTGGGAGAAGTCAACACACAATTCCAATTGACCGGAGAAGCATTGAAAAACGCTTCAGAGGACGTTATAAAATTTGCAGAAATAAATGGTTCTGATGTAACTAATGCGACCATACAATCGAAACAAGCATTGGAAGCTTATGGATTGTCTGTCGAAAATTTATCTACTGTTTTAGATTCGACCACTTTCGTGGCTCAAGCTACGGGTGTTTCGGTAGATGACCTGATGAAAAAGGCAACTGACGGTGCACCTCAAATTAAGTTGCTAGGTCTAAGTTTTGAAGAAGCGGTCACCCTTATTGGCCAATTGGAGCAACACGGTGTTGATTCATCTGCTGCATTGTCTGGTTTGACCAAAGCTGCAGGAGCTTATGCCAAAAAAGGCAAATCTATGACAGAGGGATTGAAAGAAACCATCGATTCTATCAAAAATAGTAAGAGTGAGACAGAAGCTCTTAGCACTGCGATGGAAATTTTTGGAGCAAAAAAAGCTCCTCAAATGGTTGACGCAATCAAACGTGGAGCACTAAGTTTTGAAGAATTAGGCTATACATCCCAAGTATCAGCCGGACTAGTATCCTCAACATACGAATCTACGCTTGATCCTATCGACAAATTTAAGACAGCTCAAAATTCGGTTACTTTGGCTATGTCAGAGTTGGGTGCTGCAATCGCAGAAGTCTTAGCTCCTGTTTTTGAAATGTTAGGTAATATCGTCAAAGGTCTTGCTGAGTGGTTCGGAGGCCTACCTGGACCGATTAAAGAGTTCGTTGTCATATTAGGGACAGTCATCACAATTGCAGGAGTACTAGCTCCTATAATCTTAACAATACAAGCTGTATTCATGTCTTCCTTTGGTGCCATGATTGCAGCAGCGCTCCCAATCATAGGAATTGTGGCAGGGGTTGTGACAGCAATAGCAGCAATCGTTGTAATTGTACAACATCTTTGGGAGACCAACGAAGGATTCAGAGAAGCCGTAACAACCGTATGGAATGCAATCCTCGAGGTCATCAATGCAGTCGTATCAGAGATTTCTAATTTTGTCATGAGTATCTTTGGGACGGTTGTGGATTGGTGGACAGAGAATCAGGAACTTATTCGAGTAAGTGCTGAGACTGTATGGAATGCTATTTCAGCAGTTATTGATACAGTTATGACCTATCTAGGTCCACTCATTCAAGCCACTTGGGACAATATTCAACTGGTCATCACGACCGTTTGGGAAATTATCAAAACAGTTGTTGAAACAGCAATAAATGTGGTTCTTGGTATCATCCAAACAGTCATGCAAATTATTACTGGTGACTGGTCAGGGGCTTGGGAAAGCATCAAGGGAGTATTCTCTACTGTATGGCAAGGAATCCAAAGCGTGGCTCAAACCATCTTTTCAGCGATACAGTCATTTATATCAAATACTTTGAATGCCATTTCAAGCACAGTATCAAGCGTATGGAATGGAATTTCAGGAACAGTATCAAGCGTATTAAATGGCATTTCAAGCACTGTTTCAAGCGTGTGGAATGGGATTAAAAATTCCATTGGCAGTGCTATCAATGGAGCGAAGGATCTTGTCAGCACGGCTATCAACGCCATCAAAGGATTGTTCAACTTCAGCATTAGTTGGCCACACATCCCACTACCTCACTTCTCTGTAAGTGGTTCGGCCAATCCACTCGACTGGTTGAGTCAGGGTGTTCCAAGTATCAGCATCGAATGGTATGCCAAAGGTGGTATCATGACGAAACCAACCATCTTTGGAATGAATGGCAATAACCTCATGGTTGGTGGTGAAGCTGGGAATGAAGCAGTATTACCACTCAACGACAAAACACTTGGCGCTATTGGTAGAGGCATCGCTCAGACTATGGCCGGGACTTCACCGACCATCAACATTACCATTACTGGTAACACTGTCAGAGAAGAATCAGACATCAGTCGGATTGCTGATGAGGTAGCTCAGCGGATTGCTGACGAATTGCAACGTAAGACACAATTGAGAGGAGGGGTTGCATGGTAAAACATAATGAACTTGTGATTGACGGTGTGAGAACATCGTCTTTTCCTTTCAAAGTTATTGTCCATGATTCTCCTTCAATTACTCTTGGAGAGAGCAAGACGGCTCTCTTGGAGCATGGTGGTATCAGTGGAGCAATCGTTCAGACAAACAAGCATAGGGAATTGGTCAAAAAAACTTATACGATTTACTTGGTTAAACCTACTGAAGAACAGATGAACCAATTTATGAGTCTGTTCATCCGTGAGAAGTTCTGGTTAGAGAGCGAGCGAGTCAAAACAACTCGACTTTGGTGCTATAAGGTCAATGTGACCGATCTTGAAGAAGTGAAACCTGGTCTTTATATGACCAAAGCAACCTTCACTTGCCACCCTACAAAATACTTTAAAGGAACCGATACACAGAGGTTGGCAAGAAGTGGGACCTTGACTGTTCAAGGTTCTGCTCTTGCCTTTCCTAAAATCACAATCGTTGGCCAGAGCGCTGTTGAGACTTCGTTTACAATTGCTGGTCAGGTCATCCGTCTTGAACGACTCACTGAGTCGCTTGTGATGGTCAATAATCCTGACAATCCAAGTTTTAAAACAACAACAGGGAAGCAAGTCAAATGGTCAGGGGATTTTATCACAGTTGATCCAGCGAAACTTAAGAATGTTGGGGTTGTTTTGGGTCCAGGTATTCAATCGCTTGAAATCGAAACGGTTTGGGGGTGGGCATAATTGCTTTATCTACTTAATAAAGATGTAAAAACTGTTCGATGGAACGGGGAGCCACTTCATGAAGCGACTTCGGCGATTGTTAAAGAGACCATGAATGGCGATTTCACCCTAACTGTGAAATATCCTATTTCTGATTCTAGTATTTATCAGCTCATCCAAGAAGATATGCTGATAAAAGCGCCGACTCCTGTTCTTGGTGCGCAGCTATTTCGCATCAAGAAACCTGTTGAGCACAATGACCATCTAGAAATCACCGCCTATCACATTTCAGATGATGTGATGCAACGTTCTATCACACCAATGAGTGTGACTAGTCAAAGCTGTGGTATGGCTCTTTCTCGCATGGTCCAACATACCAAAACGTCTCTTGGGGACTTCTCATTCAACAGTGATATCCAGGATCGTAGGACCTTCAATACGACTGAAACAGAAACTCTATACTCTGTATTGCTGGACGGTAAGCACAGCATTGTTGGTACATGGGAAGGCGAGCTGGTGCGTGACAATTTCGCTCTGACAGTGAAGAAGAGTCGTGGGGAGAATCGTGGTGTTGTTATTACAACGCATAAGAATCTGAAGGACTATCAACGTACAAGGAATAGTCAGAATGTTGTCACAAGAATCCATGCCAAATCGACGTTTAAGCCTGAAGGTGCTGAAAAGGAAACGACTATCAGAGTGACTGTTGATAGTCCTCTTATTAATTCCTATCCTTACATAAACGAAAAAGAGTATGAGAATAACAATGCAAAATCCGTTGAAGAGCTGCAGAAGTGGGCACAGGCTAAGTTCTCAAATGAGGGCATTGACAAGGTCTCTGACGCTATCAAGATTGAAGCTTATGAACTTGATGGCCAAGTAGTTCACATGGGTGATACGGTCAATCTCAAGAGCTGGAAACACAATGTTGATGCATTCAAGAAAGCTATTGCTTATGAGTTCGACGCTTTGAAGGAAGAATATATCTCTCTGACTTTTGATGATAAGGCAGGAACTGGTGGTTCTAGAGCTTCTGGTGGCTTATCTAGCGCAGCTGATGCAATCCTTGGTGTGACAGGAACCGCACAAGAAATTGCCCTTGAAAAGGCTCTTCAAAATGCTGACTTAGACTTTGATCATCAAGCTGGATTGCTTAGACAAGAAATTTTGGACGGTATCGAACTTGCTAGGGCTAAAGCTGAAGAAGTTAAAAGAGAACTCTCTGATACTATCAATCAGCGTTTCGACAGCTTTGACAACGCTTCGATACAAGAAGCCAAGCGCAGGGCTGAAGAAGCCTTGAGAAACACTGGTGCTGTCTCAAATGTTGCTCAAGAAGCGAAGCAAATCAGTGAGCGAGCAAGAGCTGATATCGCAACTCTTCATCAAAATATCTCTAACGACTATGTCGCGAAATCGACATATCAAGAAGATGTGAGAGGTCTTGAACGTCGATTTAGTGCGATAAGCACGCAGACGAACAATGATATCGCTTCAAAGATTGCTCAGTACAAGCAGACGGTTGATGGGCAATTTGCAAGTATTACGTCACAGATTGCTGGCAAAGCTAACTTGCTTGATTTTCAACGAGTGCAAGAGACTAGCAAGCTCTATGAGAGGATAATCGGTCGTAGCGAGTCTGACATTGCTGATAAGGTTGCTCGCATGGCTCTGACGAATCAACTATTTCAAGTTGAGGTCGCAAAAGCTTCGGCTGGTGGACGAAATCTATTTCTTAATTCATTGTTTAAGCGTGACCTTCATCAACGTTATTCAACATATCATGTAGATGACAGTATTGAGCAAACACAAGGACAACTTGCTTTAAGTATAGATGCGAATATTAAATTCAGAGGAGCTAATACGTTAAAGATTGTATCGACTTTTAACGGGAAGCCGAACAATCAAAAGGTTACGTTTAGAACCGGTGGAGATATGCGTCTGAATACAGCAGATGAAATGCGCAATAAATCTGTGCGTTTCAGCTTTTGGGCAAAATCAACTGTCAATAACACGAATTTCCAAGCTAGATCTGGATATCGTAACAGTGTTGAAGGTGTCTCGTTGACCACTGATTGGAAATTCTATGATATTCAGCTAACGAAAAGCGAGAATTCAAATGCAAGTAATGAAGTAATCATGCATGTATTTACCGCTGCGACTGTTTGGATTGCGTTTCCAAAAGTTGAAATTGGAACAGTGTCAACTCCATTTTCAGAAGCTCCTGAAGATACGGACGAAGCGATTCGCACGGTTCAGAGTCAACTTGCTGGCTCATGGGCCGTTCAAAATTTGACCAGTGCAGGCTCAATCGTTTCGCAAATCAATGCGACTAACAATCAAATCTTGATTGAAGCTGAGAAGATTCGTTTGAAAGGTAAGACCTTGCTGGACGAACTCACGGCCATTGATGGTTACTTCAAGAGACTATTTGTTGGCGAGGGTAATTTCGCTAAGCTTAACGCTGAGATTATCGGCTCAAGGACTATCACAGCCGATAAGCTAATCATGGACCAGGCAATGGCTCGGATGTTCGTCTCAAGCGATATCTTCACTGACACGCTTGCTGCTAAAGAAGCCTTCATCAACAAATTGCGGTCAGTAGTAGTATCTGCGACCTTGCTTGAAGGGTACAAAGGGAAAATCGGTGGATTCCAGATTGGTACACATGATAAGGACCCTCATACTTATTGGATAACGGGATCAAATAGTTTTAGAGTCGGTATGGGTGATGTCGGCCCAGAGAATTGGGACAAAACAGCCCTTTGGGTGAATTGGGGGGATGACTGGAACAAACCTGGTGAAAAAGCGTGGTTTGTCAACGCTCGCGGAGAAATGAAGTGTTATAATCAAGCGCATTTTTGGAATGTTCCAGTTATTCACGGGGATTTGCATGTTGGCGGGAATATTTTTTACCAAAAGGATAAATATAACAGAGGATACTGGATTTATTCTCCAGACTACAATAAAATTGCTCGGTCAAATGGATATGTGTATTTATCCGGGGAGAACTTTGGAGGTTCCGACTGGATACCTTTAAATAAAGAAATATCAGACCGTCGCTACAAGCATAATATCGAAGCTAGTACAGTCTCAGGCCTTGATGTTATCGAAAATCTAAAAACGTACAGTTATCGCAAAGAATACGATGAAAAAATTGAGGATATCGCTTGCGGTATTATGGCGCAAGATGTCCAGAAATATGTTCCTGAAGCATTCTACGAGAATCCAGACGGTGCGTACTCTTATCGCACATTTGAACTTGTGCCTTATCTAATCAAGGCCATTCAAGAATTAAATCAAAAAATAGAAAAATTGGAGAAAACAGCATGAACGAACAAGACAAACAAATCAGCAACTTAGCGATTAAGTCGCTTGGTGAAAAAGTCGGTAATGAGGCTACTCAGTCAGCAACGCTCGAAGCCCTCTATACAGTAACCGCTATGGAGTTTGAGCAGATGAAACGAATCATCGAATCAGATGAAGAGCTCAAAGCGAAATTTGAAGAAGTGAAAGGAAAAATGACAAATGGCAATCAATAACTATGAACTAGCAACCAGACCATATCTTCGTGGTTCGGGCGATAATATCCGAACAGTAGTTGAAATCCGTTTAGAAGATGGAACTCGCTACAGTACGAACATGCGCGAGCTGGTAGGTGACCGCACGACTGAGCAAGAGGATGCCTTGATTCAAGCGGTACTGGATATTATCAAGGCTGAATTAGATCCAGCAAGCGCTATTGTTCAGACTCAAGTTAAACTTGAAGAAGCGACTCATAAACTTGCTGAAACTGAAGCGAAACAGACGGCAACAGACCAAGCAGTTAAGCATAATCAAGAAGAAACTGACCGCTATGGTAAAATCATCCATGCGGTCGTTTTAAATGCTGTAGCAGGCAAGACAATCGCTTATGGAACTATCTATAAGGAATTGGTAGAGTTGATTCCACTTGCTGAAGTTGGGAAACATTACATGGCACATGACTTGATTACTATCGAAGACCCAGCGCACGTTGAAGTGAATGGTGAAGGCAAGCGTGTCTTGGTTCAGCTTAACCGTGAATTTACTTACAACGGTGAACCTGTCAGCGATTTTGCTCGCAACGGTCGCCTTGAACTTGACGGAACAGGCGCAGCATGGAAGTATGAACCTAAAGAATAGAGGTGTGTATGCAAATCGAATTTTTCAACTTTCTAAGAAGCGTAGTCCAGACCGAAGACGGCCTGGTATTGTACGCTCTTGCATTGATTGTTTCAATGGAAATCATTGATTTCTTAACTGGAACGATTGCAGCTATTGCCAATCCCGATATCGAGTATAAGAGCAAAATCGGTATCAATGGGCTCCTTCGAAAAATTTTAGGAGTCCTCTTGCTGATGATTCTCATCCCGATGTCCGTTTTGTTGCCTGAAAAGACAGGTTTTGCATTCTTGTACTCAATCTATCTCGGGTACATCGCATTTACTTTTCAATCACTCATTGAAAATTATCGTAAATTAAAAGGAAATGTCACTCTTTTTCAGCCAATTTTAAAAGCATTTCAACGCTTGCTTGAAAAAGATGAAGATAAAAATAAAGGAGAATAACACATGCAACAAATCAATGAAATTATCGCAAATGGAGCAATCAGCATTCTTGTCATTTTGGCTGGAATCGCAGTTAAATCGATTAAAGATTTTCTCATCAAAAAAGGTGGAGAAAAGACAATTAAGATTGTTGAAATCTTGGCTAAAAACGCAGTCAATGCCGTGGAACAGGTCGCAACCGAGACTGGCTATAAAGGTGAAGAGAAGCTGGAGCAAGCCCGCGCCAAAATCCGTGCAGAGCTTACCAAATACAATATCAGCATGACTGACAAAGATCTTGATACATTTATCGAGGCATCGGTCAAGAAAATGAATGATGCCTGGAAAGGGGAATAAAAATGGGACTAAATCTTGAAACAGCTATTGCTTGGATGCGTGCTCGAAAAGGGCAAGTATCTTATAGCATGGACGACCGCAATGGTCCGGACTCTTACGACTGTTCTAGTTCAATCTACTACGCTCTTTTGAGCGCTGGAGCCGTATCAGCTGGTTGGGCGGTCAATACTGAGTATGAGCATGACTGGCTCAAGAAGAACGGTTATGAACTCATCGCAGAAAATCAGCCATGGGATGCTCAACGTGGAGATATCTTCATTTGGGGGCGTCGTGGATATTCTAGCGGAGCAGGTGGCCATACTGGTATTTTCGTGGATAGTGATAACATTATCCACTGTAACTATCGTTTCGACGGTATTACAGTGAACGATCATGACGATATTTGGCTCTATGCTGGACGACCATACTATTATGTGTATCGCTTGACTAATCCATCTGCAGCTGCCGAAGAAGTCAAAACTGGCTGGCAAAATGACGATACTGGTTACTGGTTCGTTCGTGCAAACGGTTCTTATCCAAAAGACCAATTTGAGTATATTGAAGAGAATAAGTCATGGTTCTACTTCGATGCTGAAGGATATATGTATGCGGAAAAATGGTTGAAGCACACTGATGGTAAATGGTATTGGTTTGACAAGGATGGCTACATGGCTACTTCTTGGAAAAAAATCAACGGGAAATGGTATTACTTCAACCGTGATGGCTCGATGCAAACCGGCTGGATCAAGTATTACGATAATTGGTATTATTGTGATGCTACTAACGGTGATATGAAATCCGATACGTTTGTACGTTACAACGACGGCTGGTATCTACTTCTATCAGATGGGCGTATGGCTGATAAAGCAGCGTTTGTAGTTGAACCGGATGGTTTGATTACAACAAAATAAAAATAGAAAGACTTCAAAATAGATTACACAAAACCGCAGGCATTTGCTTGCGGTTTTTTTGTTTGCTCTGAAATTAGAAAAAAACAGTGAAAAAATCACTGTTTTTCTTGTAACGTATAGGCATAATCAGTCATACTGATAGCATGTTTTAGGCGCATGTTCATAATATCTGATACACCATTTTTATATTTATCCACGGCCTGAATAGATACGCCACAGTTTTTGCTGATAGCATAGGCTGTGGCGTTCTCTAAAAGCCAGCGGATAGCTTTAATATCTACTGACATATATCACCTCATAAAATACCAAACTGCAAATAGGAGTAGAAGAAGTCCAATAATAAATTCAACTTTTTCACGCTTGGTGGTTTTTCTAATTTTTAGATTTACTTTCATTATTTTTCCTGTTATAATTTAAGTACACCCCCGAAGGGGTGGATAGTGATTTCTCACTATCCAAATTCGATGTGCCATTCAAAGCTGATTATAAATAAGTTTATTTTGATGACTAGCTTATTTGTTTTTACTTTGAGTGGCTTCTTTTTGAACTTAAACATTTTGTTTTCCTTTCTACTAGTTTCCTTGTCTAAGGTTTCCTCCTTAACCTTATGTGTCTATTATACAACTAAAGTTGTATAAAGTCAATAGTTTTGATAAAGTTTTTTAAATTTTTTCAAAAAAAAATAGACCTTGTCCAGAGGTCGGGGAGTTGGAGGGGGCACCCTCCAAAAGCGTTGATTTAATAAGATTTTATTTTACCTTTTTCATAATAATCTCCCTAAAGAGGCCACCCAATCAGGTGGCTTTTTTGTTTGTGGCTTGGATTTTTGATATAATAGAGCCATGAGTAGAATTTTAGATAATGAAATCATGGGGGATGAGGAGTTGGTAGAACGTACCCTCCGTCCTCAGCATTTACGTGAATATATTGGGCAGGATAAGGTCAAGGACCAGCTGCAAATCTTTATCGAGGCTGCCAAAATGCGGGATGAGGCACTGGACCATGTTCTTTTATTTGGTCCTCCAGGTCTCGGGAAAACAACCATGGCCTTTGTTATTGCCAATGAACTGGGAGTCAATCTCAAGCAAACGTCAGGTCCTGTCATTGAAAAAGCGGGTGACCTGGTAGCGATTTTGAATGATTTGGAGCCTGGAGACGTTCTCTTTATTGACGAGATTCATCGCTTGCCCATGTCGGTGGAAGAGGTGCTTTATAGTGCCATGGAGGACTTCTACATTGACATCATGATTGGGGCTGGAGAGGGCAGTCGCAGTGTCCATTTGGACTTGCCGCCTTTTACCTTGATTGGTGCGACAACACGTGCGGGGATGCTCTCAAATCCGCTACGGGCACGTTTTGGGATTACAGGTCATATGGAATACTATGCCCACGCTGACTTGACAGAGATTGTTGAGCGGACGGCAGATATCTTTGAGATGGAAATCACCCACGAGGCAGCTGCTGAGCTGGCCTTGCGTAGTCGGGGAACTCCTCGTATCGCCAATCGCCTCCTTAAGCGCGTGCGCGATTTTGCCCAGATTATGGGAAATGGGGTTATCGATGATGTTATTACCGATAATGCTTTGACCATGCTAGATGTAGACCATGAAGGTTTGGACTATGTAGACCAAAAAATCCTTCGCACCATGATTGAGATGTACGGTGGTGGTCCAGTTGGTTTAGGAACTCTTTCTGTTAATATTGCCGAGGAGCGTGAGACGGTCGAAGATATGTACGAACCTTACCTGATTCAGAAAGGTTTCATCATGCGAACTCGTTCTGGGCGGGTTGCAACGGCTAAGGCATATGAGCATTTAGGGTATGAATACAGTGAAAAATGAACAAGAAATTCTAGATGCTTTCAGAGAAAATCCAGATATGATGACCATTCTGACCATCATTCGTGATCTTGATCTGAAAGACTCGTGGATGGCAGCAGGTTCTGTCAGGAATTTCATCTGGAATCTCTTGTCAGACAAATCGCCTTTTGACCGGGAGACGGATGTTGATGTGATTTTCTTTGATCCAGATGTTTCTTATGAGGAAACAGTATCCCTAGAGAAAAAGCTGAGAGAAGATTTCCCTCAATATCAGTGGGAGTTGAAAAATCAGGTCTATATGCATCTGCACAGTCCCCACACTGTGCCTTACACGAGTTCTTGTGATGCCATGAGTAAATATCCGGAACAGTGTACGGCGATAGGACTCCGCTTGCATGCGGACGCAACTATAGAGCTCTTTGCGCCCTATGGTCTAGAGGATATTTTGAATTTTCAGGTTTCCCCAACTCCTCATTTCTTAGAGAATGAGGACCGAATGAAGCTCTATCAAGAACGCTTGTCCAAGAAAAATTGGCAAGAAAAATGGAAAAATCTCACTTTTTCAAAAAACTTAAGAAAAATTTAAGTTAGGGA
This sequence comes from Streptococcus oralis, assembly GCF_023109155.1. Taxonomy (GTDB): domain Bacteria; phylum Bacillota; class Bacilli; order Lactobacillales; family Streptococcaceae; genus Streptococcus; species Streptococcus oralis_BZ. The sequence goes on from NZ_JALDUA010000001.1 coordinate 250,330, forward strand.
CGGTATACTAGGTTCATAAGTTAAGAGGAACTTAACTTAAACTCCTAAAACTTTTTCATAATAATCTCCCTATAAAATTAAGTCGCCCAATCAGGCGGCTTATTTTTTGTCTGTACGGAGAGCTAATAACTTAGCAATAGAAGAAAATAGGGAAATATGGTATAATGAAACGATAGATTTTTGAATAGGAATAAGAACATGTTTGGATTTTTTAAGAAAGATAAAGCTGTAGAAGTCGAGGTTCCAACACAGGTTCCTGCTCATATTGGCATCATCATGGATGGGAATGGTCGTTGGGCTAAAAAACGGATGCAACCACGGGTTTTTGGTCATAAGGCGGGGATGGAAGCCCTCCAAAAGGTGACCAAGGCAGCTAACAAGATGGGAGTTAAGGTCATCACGGTTTATGCCTTTTCAACGGAAAATTGGACACGCCCAGATCAAGAAGTCAAGTTTATCATGAACTTGCCAGTCGAATTTTATGATAACTACGTCCCTGAATTGCACGCAAATAACGTTAAGATTCAGATGATTGGGGAGACAGATCGTTTGCCTAAGCCGACTTTTGAAGCTTTGAAAAAAGCAGAGGAATTGACTAAGAACAATACGGGCTTGATTCTCAATTTTGCGCTTAACTATGGTGGCCGTGCTGAAATTACGCAGGCTCTTAAGGGCTTGGCTCAAGATGTTCTAGATGCTAAAATAAACCCTGGTGACATCACAGAAGATATGATTGGGGACTATCTTTTCACGCAACACCTGCCAAAGGATTTGCGGGATCCTGATTTGATTATCCGTACGAGTGGTGAGTTGCGTTTAAGTAATTTCTTGCCATGGCAAGCAGCTTATAGCGAGCTTTACTTTACGGATACCTTGTGGCCTGATTTTGATGAAGCCGCCTTGCAGGAAGCTATTGCTGCTTTTAACCATCGCAATCGCCGTTTTGGAGGAGTTTAGGAGAAGATATGACCAAGGATTTACAAAAGAGAACATTGTTTGCGGTATTGGCCCTGGCGATTTTCCTTCCAGTCTTGTTTGTGGGAGGGCTCCTGTTGCAGATAGGGATTGGCTTGTTAGCGATGCTAGGCGTCCATGAACTCTTGCACATGAAGGGGCTAAAGACTATGACCATTGAGGGTGCTTTGACTCTTTTTGCGACCTTCGCTCTCACAGTTCCTTTAGAAAATTACCTAACATTTTTGCCTGTTGATGGGAATGTGGTTGCCTACAGTGTTTTGATTACCATAATGCTAGGGACGACCGTTTTCAGTAAAAACTATACAATTGAAGATGCCGCTTTTCCAATTGCTGTGAGCTTTTATGTTGGTTTTGGCTTCAATGCCTTACTAGATGCTCGGGTGGCAGGTTTTGACAAGGTACTTTTGGCCCTTTTTATCGTTTGGGCGACAGATAGCGCAGCCTACCTGACAGGGATGAATTTTGGTAAACATAAGTTGGCACCAAGAGTTTCTCCTAATAAGAGTATTGAGGGCTTTGTCGGTGGTATTCTAGGTGCGGTACTGATAACAGTGATTTTCATGTTAGTGGACAGCACAGTTGCTCTTCCTTATGGGATTTATAGAATGAGTCTCTTTGCTGCCTTCTTCAGTGTGGCAGGTCAGTTTGGTGACTTGATTGAGAGTGCCATGAAACGCCATTTTGGTGTTAAGGATTCTGGAAAATTTATCCCTGGACATGGCGGTGTGTTGGATCGCTTTGACAGCATGCTGATTGTGTTTCCAATGATGCACTTATTTGGCCTGTTTTAAAGAAAGGAATATTGAATGATTGGATTGCTAACCTTTATCCTCGTTTTTGGGATTATTGTGGTGGTGCATGAGTTTGGACATTTTTATTTTGCCAAGAAATCGGGCATTCTAGTTCGTGAATTTGCCATTGGTATGGGGCCCAAGATTTTTTCCCATATCGGTAAGGATGGCACTGCTTATACCATTCGAATCCTTCCTCTAGGAGGCTATGTTCGTATGGCAGGCTGGGGTGATGATGCGACAGAAATCAAGACAGGAACTCCAGTCAGTTTAACACTTGCCGATGATGGTAAGGTCAAACGGATCAACCTCTCAGGGAAGAAGTTGGATCAAATGTCTCTTCCTATGCAGGTAACTCAGTTTGACTTTGAAGACAAGCTCTTCATTAAAGGCTTGGTCTTGGAAGAAGAAAAGACCTTTGCAGTGGATCATGATGCAACGGTGGTTGAAGAAGACGGAACCGAAGTGCGCATTGCTCCTCTGGATGTACAGTATCAAAATGCTTCTATCTGGGGTAAGCTCATCACCAACTTTGCAGGTCCTATGAATAACTTTATCTTAGGTGTTGTTGTTTTTTGGATTTTGATCTTTTTGCAAGGCGGTGTTAGAGATACTCAGACCAATCTCTTTCATGTCATGCCAGAGGGAGCTTTGGCTAAGGTAGGTGTAGCTGAGACCGCTCAAATTACCAAGGTCGGCTCGCATGAGGTTAAGAATTGGCAAGACTTGACCCAGGCTGTGGAAGCAGATACCAAGGATAAGACTGCCCCGACCTTGGATGTGACTATTTCTGAAAATGGTAGCGAAAAACAAGTCCCTGTGACTCCAGAAGAAAATCAAGGACGTTATATTCTCGGGGTTCAACCGGGGGTCAAGTCAGACTTTCTATCCATGTTTGTTGGTGGATTTACGACAGCTGCTGATTCAGGGCTCCGTATCCTTTCGGCTCTGAAAAACTTGATTTTCCATCCAGATTTGAACAAACTCGGTGGTCCCGTTGCCATTTTTAAGGCAAGTAGCGATGCTGCTAAAAATGGTCTTGAGAATGTCCTCTACTTCCTAGCTATGATTTCCATCAATATCGGAATTTTTAACTTGATTCCGATCCCGGCTTTGGATGGTGGAAAGATTGTGCTCAATATCCTAGAGGCTATCCGCCGGAAACCCCTTAAACAAGAAATTGAAACCTATGTCACCATGGCTGGTGTAGTTATCATGGTTGTCTTGATGCTAGCTGTAACCTGGAATGACATTATGCGACTCTTCTTTTAGATAATCGAGGAATATTATGAAACAAAGTAAAATGCTAATCCCAACGCTTCGCGAAATGCCAAGCGATGCTCAAGTTATCAGCCACGCCCTTATGTTGCGTGCTGGTTATGTCCGTCAAGTTTCTGCCGGTGTTTATTCTTACCTACCACTCGCTAACCGTGTGATTGAAAAGGCTAAGAATATCATGCGCCAAGAGTTTGATAAGATTGGTGCGGTGGAGATGTTGGCTCCTGCCCTTCTCAGTGCCGATCTTTGGCGTGAATCAGGCCGTTATGAAACCTATGGTGAAGACCTTTATAAACTGAAAAATCGTGAAAAGTCAGACTTTATCCTAGGTCCGACACACGAAGAAACTTTTACAGCTATTGTTCGTGACTCTGTCAAATCTTACAAGCAATTGCCACTCAACCTTTACCAAATCCAACCGAAATACCGTGATGAAAAACGTCCACGTAACGGACTTCTCCGTACGCGTGAATTTATCATGAAAGACGGCTATAGTTTCCATGCTAATTACGATAGTTTGGATGTGACTTATGACGAGTACAAGGCGGCCTATGAACGAATTTTCACTCGTAGTGGTTTGGATTTCAAGGCCATCATCGGTGACGGTGGCGCCATGGGTGGTAAGGATAGCCAAGAATTTATGGCCATTACACCAGCCCGTACCGACCTTGACCGCTGGGTTGTATTAGACAAGTCAGTTGCCTCATTTGATGAAATTCCTGTAGAAGTGCAAGAAGAAATCAAGGCAGAATTGCTCAAATGGATGGTTTCTGGTGAAGACACCATTGCCTACTCAAGTGAGTCTAGCTATGCAGCTAACTTAGAAATGGCAACAAACGAGTACAAACCAAGCAACCGTGTCGTTACTGAAGAAGAAGTAACTCGCGTGGAAACACCAGGTGTTAAATCTATTGACGAAGTTGCAGCCTTCCTAAATGTCCCAGAAGAACAAACAATCAAAACCCTCTTCTACATGGCAGATGGTGAGCTTGTTGCAGCCCTTCTAGTTGGAAATGACCAACTCAATGAAGTTAAGTTGAAAAACCACTTGGGAGCAGATTTCTTTGATGTTGCGAGCGAGGAAGAAGTAGCAAATGTTATCTCAGCTGGCTTTGGTTCGCTTGGCCCAGTTGGTTTGCCAGAAAATGTGAAAATCATTGCAGACCGTAAGGTACAAGATGTTCGCAATGCTGTTGTGGGGGCTAACGAAGATGGCTACCACTTGACGGGTGTGAACCCAGGTCGTGATTTTACTGCAGAATACGTAGATATTCGCGAAGTTCGTGAGGGTGAAATTTCACCAGACGGACAAGGTGTTCTTAACTTTGCCCGTGGTATCGAGATTGGTCATATTTTCAAACTCGGAACTCGCTACTCAGCAAGCATGGGTGCAGATGTTTTGGATGAAAATGGTCGTGCTGTGCCAATTATCATGGGATGTTACGGTATTGGTGTTAGCCGTCTTCTCTCAGCAGTTATGGAGCAACACGCTCGCCTCTTTGTTAACAAAACGCCTAAAGGGGAATACCGTTATGCTTGGGGAGTTAACTTCCCTAAAGAATTGGCACCATTTGATGTGCACTTGATCACTGTCAATGCCAAAGATGAAGAAGCGCAAGCCTTGACAGAGAAACTTGAAGCAAACTTGATGGGAGCTGGTTACGAAGTCTTGACAGACGACCGTAACGAACGTGTCGGGGTTAAATTTAGCGATAGCGACTTGATTGGGTTGCCAATCCGTATTACTGTTGGGAAGAAAGCAGCCGATGGCATCGTAGAAGTTAAGATTAAGGCGACTGGTGACACCATCGAAGTTCATGCAGACAACTTGCTTGAAACGCTTGAAATCCTCAGCAAGAAATAAAAACTATAATCAGAAGAAAAACAAGGCAAAAATGTAACTAGTTTTTACCTTGTTTTTTCTATATAATGGGGAAAATGAGTAAATGAAGAGGTAAAGCTATGCTAAAATTTCCAAAGGATTTTGTTTGGGGTTCCTCCACTTCTGGACCGCAAACTGAAGGGCGCGTGTCTGGTGACGGCAAGGGGGACAATCTCTGGGATTATTGGTTCCAAGTAGAGCCAAATCGTTACTATAATGGAATTGGACCTGATAAAACATCGACTTTTTACGAAAACTGGGAAAAGGATATTGAGCTTTTGGTAGAGACTGGGCATACAGCCTTCCGAACTTCTATCCAGTGGTCTCGTATTTTCCCACAAGGCCGTGGAGAAGTCAATCCTCAAGGGGTGGCTTTCTACCGTCAGGTTTTTGAGGCTATTAAGGCCAAGGGGATTCGTCTCTTAGTCAATCTCTATCACTTCGACCTGCCTTTTGCCCTCCAAGAAGACGGCGATGGTTGGGAAAATAAGGCAACTGTCAAGGCTTATGAAGACTATGCTCGTTTTTGTTTTGAAACTTACGGCGACTTGGTGGACCAATGGATTACATTCAATGAACCCATCGTACCCGTAGAATTTGGTTATTTTTATGATGCCCATTATCCTCACAAGGTAGATGCCAAAGCGGCGGTTAAGGTTGCCTATCATACGCAACTGGCTAGTAGTCTTGCGGTTAAGGCCTGTCATGAGGTTTTGCCTGATTCCAAGATTGGGATTGTCCTTAACTTGACACCGGCTTATCCACGCAGCCAGCATCCTGCTGATGTCAAGGCAGCTCGCATTGCCGATCTCTTCCAAGCCCAATCTTTCCTAGATCCGTCTGTCTTGGGAGCTTATCCAGAGGAATTGGTGGAAATTTTAGCTGAACATGATTTGCTGCCAGAGTACACTGTTGAAGAGTTGGAGCTCATTCGCGAGAATACAGTTGATTTCCTTGGAGTCAACTACTACCAACCTTTGCGCGTTATGGCGCCACGTTTTGCTAAGCATCTAGACAGTCCACTCTTGCCAGAACATTTTTACGAGCCTTATATTATGCCTGGCCGTAAAATCAATCCCCACCGTGGTTGGGAAATTTATGAGCAAGGGATTTATGATATCGCCCAAAATATCAAGGAAAACTATGGTAATATTGAGTGGATGTTGACAGAGAATGGCATGGGTGTTGAAGGTGAAGATAAATTCCGTGTGAATGGTATGATTCAGGACGACTATCGTATCGACTTTGTCAAAGGACATCTGCGTGAACTTCACCGTGCCATTGAAGACGGAGCCAATTGTAAGGGTTACCTAATCTGGACCTTTATTGATTGCTGGTCATGGCTCAACAGCTATAAAAACCGCTATGGTTTGGTTGAATTAGACTTGGAAACACAAGAACGCCGTCTGAAGAAATCAGGCCACTGGTTCAAGGAACTAAGTGATCATAATGGATTTTAAGAATAAAAAGAGTGAGATGGCGTTCATCTCACTTTTTATTACAATATCATCACCAAGGTCCCAATCGTAATCAGGATACAGCCAATAATTGTTTTAAACGTCAGGACATCCTGTAGGAAGAAAAAGGCTAGAACGAGGGTAAGGACGAGACTGAATTTATCGACAGCAGATACCTCAGTTGCATTGCCCATCTGTAGTGCCTTGTAGTAGCAGAGCCAGGAGGTGCCAGTGGCCAAGCCTGATAAGATGAGAAAGAGCCAACTTTTTCTACTGATGTTGACAATTTCGGTCTGACTATTGGTCAAGAAAACCATGGCCCAGGCCATAAGAATGACAACGACCGTACGAATCGCGGTTGCTAGATTGGATGGAACTCCCTCAATCCCGATTTTGGCTAAAATTGACGTTAAGGCTGCAAAGATAGCTGATAAAAGTGCGAAGAAAAACCACATGGCAAATACCTCCTCTTTTTATTATAAGTAATTGATGCTGACTTGTCAGGTATCAAGTGAAATTCTGATAAAATGCCAGATAAAAAAACTATACCAATTTTTATTCTTGACAAGTGAGAAAAACAAGTATATACTGTTTTTGCTGATTCCGTAAAGCGAGAATTAGACTATACCAATTTAAGGAGAAAGCACAGCTGGTCTGTGTCGTATATACTATGTGTGGAATTGTTGGTGTTGTTGGAAACACAAATGCAACTGATATTTTGATTCAAGGGCTTGAAAAGCTCGAATACCGTGGTTATGATTCTGCGGGGATTTTTGTCCTAGGTGGTGCTGAAAATCATCTAGTCAAGGCTGTTGGTCGTATCGCAGAATTGTCTGCCAAGACAGCTGGTGTTGAGGGAACAACAGGTATCGGACATACGCGTTGGGCGACTCACGGGAAACCAACGGAAGACAATGCTCACCCACACCGCTCTGAGACAGGACGTTTTGTCTTGGTGCACAATGGAGTGATTGAAAACTACCTTGAAATCAAGGAAGAATACCTTGCAGGTCACCACTTCAAGGGGCAAACCGATACGGAAATCGCTGTTCACTTGATTGGGAAATTTGCAGAAGAAGAAGGTCTCTCAGTTCTTGAAGCCTTCAAAAAAGCCCTTCACATCATCCGTGGGTCTTATGCCTTTGCCTTGATTGATTCACAAGATCCTGAAGTCATCTATGTCGCTAAGAACAAATCGCCACTTTTGATTGGTCTTGGAGAAGGCTATAACATGGTCTGCTCTGATGCTATGGCCATGATTCGTGAGACCAACCAATACATGGAAATTCATGACCAAGAGTTGGTAATCGTCAAGGCTGATAGCGTCGAAGTTCAAGACTATGATGGTAACAGTCGTGAGCGTGCTAGCTACACTGCCGAACTTGACCTGTCTGATATCGGTAAGGGAACTTATCCTTACTACATGCTCAAGGAAATCGACGAGCAACCAACGGTTATGCGTAAACTCATCCAAGCCTACACGGATGAGGCAGGTCAAGTTGTTGTAGATCCAGCTATCATCAAGGCTGTTCAAGATGCAGATCGCATCTACATCCTTGCAGCTGGGACATCTTACCACGCAGGATTTGCTTCTAAGAAGATGCTGGAAGAGTTGACGGATACACCTGTTGAACTTGGAATTTCATCTGAGTGGGGCTATGGTATGCCACTTCTCAGCAAAAAACCACTCTTCATCTTTATCAGCCAGTCTGGCGAAACAGCTGACAGCCGTCAAGTTTTGGTTAAGGCTAATGAAATGGGGATTCCAAGCTTGACAGTGACAAACGTCCCAGGTTCAACCCTTTCACGTGAAGCCAACCATACCATGCTTCTTCACGCAGGTCCTGAAATTGCCGTAGCATCAACTAAGGCCTACACAGCGCAAATCGCAGCCCTTGCCTTCCTTGCAAAAGCAGTCGGAGAAGCAAACGGCAATGCCAAAGCCCAAGCCTTTGATCTGGTTCATGAGTTGTCAATCGTAGCTCAGTCTATCGAATCAACTCTTTCTGAAAAAGAAACCATTGATGCCAAGGTTCGTGACCTTCTTGAAACAACTCGCAACGCCTTTTATATTGGACGTGGTCAAGACTACTATGTAGCTATGGAAGCCAGTCTCAAACTCAAAGAGATTTCTTACATCCAATGTGAAGGCTTTGCGGCAGGAGAACTCAAGCATGGAACCATTGCCTTGATTGAAGAAGGAACGCCTGTCTTGGTCCTCTTGTCAGATCCAGTCCTTGCTAACCACACTCGTGGAAATATCCAAGAGGTCGCAGCCCGTGGTGCTAAGGTTCTCACTATCGCAGAAGAGAATGTTGCTAAAGAGACAGACGATATCGTCCTTACGACTGTACACCCATACCTTTCACCAATCTCAATGGTCGTACCAACGCAATTGGTCGCTTACTTTGCAACACTCCACCGTGGACTCGATGTGGACAAACCACGTAACCTTGCTAAGTCAGTAACAGTAGAATAAGCAAAGAAAGTCTAGTTCATCTAGGCTTTTTCTAATGAGCAAATTTATTGAAAATAAAACTAATTAGTGATAAAATACCCTAAAGCTAAAAGAGATAGCGAGGAAACGGGATGGTAGAATTAGGAATTTCAACATTTGGTGAAACAACAGCTCTGGAAGCGACTGGGCAACTTTACAGTCATGATGAACGCATTCGTCAGTTGGTGGCAGAAATTGAGCTGGCTGATAAGGTTGGTTTGGATGTGTACGGGATTGGGGAGCATCATCGGGAGGACTTTGCGGTATCGGCGCCAGAGATTATTCTTGCAGCTGGGGCAGTGAATACCAAAAAGATTCGTTTGACTAGTGCGGTCAGCATTCTCTCGAGTATGGATCCGATTCGCTTGTTCCAACAATATGCTACCATCGATGCGGTGTCAAATGGCCGTGCGGAGATTATGGCTGGGCGTGGTTCATTCACCGAGTCTTTCCCACTGTTTGGTTATGACTTGAAAGACTATGAAGCTCTCTTTGATGAAAAGTTAGATCTGCTTCAGTTGGCAAATGAAAACACCAAAGTGAACTGGCAGGGGCAATTGACTCAAAGCATTGCTGGAAAAGAAGTCTATCCCCGTCCTGTTCAGGAAAAATTGCCATTGTGGGTGGCGACAGGTGGTCATGTAGAGTCAACAGTGAAGATTGCTCGGGCGGGGTTGCCGATTGTCTATGCCATTATCGGTGGTAATCCGCGTTATTTTAAAAAGCTGATTCAAGCTTATCGTGAGATTGGAAGGGATGCCGGTCATGCAGATAAAAACCTGAAAGTGGGCGCTCATTCTTGGGGTTGGATTGCGGAAGATAGCGAGCAGGCAGTAAAAGATTATTTCCATCCGACCAAGCAAGTGGTGGATGCGATTTCCAAGGACCGTCTACACTGGCAGGAGTTGACCTATGAGCAATATTTGGAGCAAGTTGGACCAAATGGTGCCATGTTTGTGGGAAATCCTGACCAGGTGGCAGAAAAATTGATTCGCATGATTGAGGGTTTAGGTTTAGACCGCTTTATGCTCCATCTACCGCTTGGTTCCATGCCTCATGATCAAGTTCTGAGAGCTATTGAACTCTTCGGCACACAAGTGGCACCCAAAATACGTGCTTACTTTGCCATGAAAGAGAGGATATAAAAAAAATTCAATCGGTTGAGTCGATTGGTGAGGAACACCCAAGGATTCAGCAACAGGTGGAAGTGGTACAAGCGATAGAGCATACTATCTAGTGGAATATATACTAGTTTATACCAAGTACAAGATAAAATAGTAAAAAAGACGATTTCCGCTTGGAAATCGTCTCTTTTTGATATTCTCGCAAATACGATATCTTGTGGTTGGTGTAAACTGGTAGATAGCTCCCTTATTTTATTTATCAAAACCTTGTAAGTTTTTTTGGCGCTCTTCAGTTTGACCCTTGGCATCCAATTTATTACCATTGTAAACAGTGCTTTCCCATGATCCGTACATTGGGTTAGGGAAAATGATGAATTTCTCACCAAACTCTTTTTGTAATTCCTCTAATTTTTGGTCGCGCTCAGTTTCAGAGGTCTTTGAAAACTCTGCAAAGTCCACAAGATTGTCTCCTAGTAGCATGACTAAGTTGGTTTTTTCTTGGACTGCTTGTCTACGACCTTCTTTAGATTTGACGCCTTTTTCTAAGAACATGAGATGATCGCGGCTTTGTACAGGAATTCCTTCATTTTCTAGGTTTTTGATCGTATCATCTACCTGATCTATCGTGCGGTCAGATACATAGTAAATTTGGACACCGTTTTGGTCTGCAAATTGGAGAAAGTCTTTAGCACCTGGTACAGCCTTGGCTGCGGCTTTTTTTACCCAGACATCCCAGTTTTCTGGGGTAAATGCTGTTCCGTCTTTGACATTTTGCGCTTGATAAGGACTATTGTCTAATACGGTTTCGTCCAAGTCCAAAACGATAGAGTAGGGTTTATCTGTCTGTGTTTTTAGTAGTTCTTTCAAACGATCAGTAGCGACATTGTAACCTTGTAGATAGAGTGCCTTGGTTTCAGCTGCTTTTTGATACCAAAGAGTTGACATAGTGTTCTCTCTTGAACGCAACTGATCATAGGTCATGGTAACCTGATTATCAGATGTACTACTTTGTGTTGTCTGTGAATTTGCCGAATTTGTGCCACAGCCAGTCAGTAAAATGACGGAAGTAAGTGTAGAAGCAATTGTAATGGTAACTTTGGATATTTTCATAATCCCATCCTCCTAATAATAGTCTATTAATATTGTAGCGTTTTCATGGGATTTGTGCAAGGAAATATCGAGAGAAAAGAAATTTTTCAGTAGTAATTTGGTATTAGGATAAAATTATGTACTTAATTTTGGAATGAAGATGGATATAAAAAAATTCAATCGGCTTGATAGAAAATCTATATCAGCTTCTTTTTGGAAAATAGATGAAAATAAAGTGAATCTTTGAAAGGCTAGTAACATCAAGCTTTTCAGGGATTTTTTTCTTTATAGATATAAAAATTTCTAATCGAGTTGATAGTCAATATATATTGGGAAAAGGAAAAAAGGAGTGGTAAGATGGTTTCAATCCAAATGGAAGGAGAAAGGTATGGCAAGTAAAAGAGATCTAGTCTTTAGAGCGATTCGAGGCGATGAAGTGGAAAGAGTTCCTGTGGGATTTTGGTTTCATTTTGTAACACTCGAAGAAAAGGGGCAGGGATTAAATAATCCACGTATCTTTCAAAAAAGTGTTGATGGGCATCGCAGCTATGTGGAAAGGATTCGTCCTGATTTTGTCAAAATTATGAGCGACGGTTTTTTCCTTTATCCAAGTAATGTCTATCGTCCTAAGATTGCAAGCATTCAGGAGCTGACTTCTATTGAGTCGATTGGTGAGGAACACCCATGGATTCAGCAACAGGTGGAAGTGGTACAAGCGATTCGAGAGACCTTTACCGAAGAGATTGCTTCTTTCTACAATATCTTTTCGCCTATCTCCTACCTCAAGCGTTGGTTCCGTACAGAAACTTCTCGAGGAGATAGGGAAGTGGCTGACCTATTGCTTGAAAATCCTGAGCAACTCAGATCTATTCTAGATGTGATTGCAAGAGATATTGCTATCCTAACTCAGAAAATCATCCAGCAAGGTGGAGTTGATGGGATTTATCTCAGCACCCAGGAAATTCAAGATGAGCGCATCACACCAGAACTCTACCAAACCTATATCGAACCGAGCAATATAGCGATTTTGGAGGCAGCCAATCAGGTTGGTGGGACCAATATCCTCCATATCTGTGGTTTTGAAGGTGCGAGCAATGATGTGACGATATTTAAGGACTATCCAGCTCAAGTGGTCAACTGGGCGACCCACCATGAGGATGTTAGTTTGACACAGGGGCAAGAGTTGTTTCCAGGCAAGGCCGTTTTAGGTGGATTTGAAAACGGCAAGAAAAGCTTGCTTTATCAAGGTTCCAAGGCGGAATTGCAAGATGAAACAAGACGGTTGCTGGCTGAAGCTGGTAATAAAGGCGTTCTTCTGGGAGCTGACTGTACTGTTCCAGATGACTTTGACTTAGAGAGGTTGGACTGGATTCGGCAGGCAGCTGTTCTCTAAAAGGAGGAGCTATGAAAAGTAAAAGATGGGGAATCTTCATTGCAGTTGTCGGTTTGCTGGCTTTGGTTGCCATAAGCGTCGTAAAAAATGGGCACTGCAAAAATGGAGAGAGATGTCGTGGAGTTCAGGATTTTTCCAAGTCCAGTCTTCCCTTTCTACGCTCGAATGATATCGCAAGCAGTTTATTAGTTGAAAAAGTAAGAAATGGAGAATAAGAATGTCAGAAAAAAAAGAATGGGTTTTAAAAGCATTTAGAGGTGAAAAGGTTGATCGTGTGCCAGTTGGTTTTTGGCACCATTTCACATCCGAAGACGAATGGCTACACGGATTTTCAAACCCAGTCATTATCGAGAAGAATATTGAGGGCCATAAGCGCTTTATCCGAGAAGTTCAGCCGGACTTTATCAAGTTAATGAGTGATGGCTACTTTGCTTATCCAAATCCAGCGATTGCCAAAGGAAAATCACTTCAAGAATTGGCAACCATTCAACCACTCGGACCAGAGCACGCTTGGATAAAAGAGCAGGTGGACTTGGTTAAAAAAATCAAGCAAGAGTTTACAGAAGATATCGTTGCGATTTACAATATTTTTGCTCCTGTGACCTATCTCAAGTGGCTACTGGGGGAAGTATCTGGTGGGGATGACCTCATTGCGGACTTTCTGGTGGAAGACCCTGAAGCCCTCAAGAAGGTGTTGGATGTGATTGCAGAGGATATTGCGAGTCTCAGCCGAGCTGTTATCGAAGAGGCTGGTGCTGATGGAATCTACCTCAGCGTGCAGAGTATCCAAGATCAACGAGTGTCGGCAGCAGAGTATCAAGCCGTCATTGCACCTAGCGAGATAACGGTTCTGGAAGCAGCTAGTGCTGTTGGTGGTGTCACGGTTCTTCATATCTGTGGCTACGAGGGAGCACGAAATGATATTCACCTTTTTGCAGACTATCCAGCCCAAGTCTTTAACTGGGCTGTAGGACCAGAGGGAATCACTCTCAAGGAAGGTCGTGAGATTTTCAAGGGACATACGGTTCTTGGAGGATTTGAAAATGGTAAGACAGGCTTGCTGTATACTGGTAGCAAGGATGCCATTCAGGCTGAAGCAAAGAAACTAGTTGCAGAAGCTGGGGAACAGGGCTTGGTACTTGGGGCAGATTGTACCATTCCAAGTGATATCGCAGTTGAACGTATCCAGTGGGTGAGAGAAGCGCTTGAAAACTAAAGGAGAAAAAGATGAGTAAAAAAGCATGGATTATCGGTGGTGTAGCAGTGGTTGTAGTAATTGGGGCAACGATTATCGGGAGAAGTTTAGCTGGTGCTCCAGCCAAGGATGGAGAAACGGCTTCGTCTGCTGAAGTTATAACCTTGAAGGTTGCCCATACACAAAACTATGTACCTTATGACTTTGTCAATGAAAAAGGGGAATCAGATGGTTATGAGGTAGCTGTTTTGAAGGCTGTTGATGAGAAGTTGGCAAACTATCAATTTGAATATACGGGTACCAGTGATGATGACCTCTTGATTGGTCTGGAATCAGGTAAGTATGACATCGGAACCAAGGGAGCTTGGTACACAGATGAACGAGCTAAAAAGTTTGTCATTCCATCTGAACCAGTCGGAGCGAGCATCATCGGATTTACTGTCAGAAAAGAAGATGAACAGAAATACAAAACCATTGATGACTTTGCTAAGAATAAAGGGAAATTGGTTCCCATCTCTCCACAGAATGCTCAATGGAATGTCATCACCAGCTACAATGAAAAACATCAGGATGCACCGATTGAGCTAACAGCAGCTGAATCCTTTAAAGTGGCAGATGCCTATGCCTGGGTCTTGGAAGGACGTTATGACGCCTTCTTTGATATCAAACTGTCCTTTGAAAAAGCAGTTACCGCAGAAGATGGCCCTTACCACCAATATGCGGATAAACTCAGCTGGTTCCCATACAAGGGCATTCCAACTTATCCCTTGATTCACCGTGATGAAAAGGGTGAGAAATTCGCTAAAGAATATGAAAAAGCAATCAAAGAGTTGAAGGAAGATGGAACGCTTGCTAAGTTATCTCAGCAATACTTTAAAGAAGATGTCTTTAGTTATGTAGACAAAGACTAGACCAGAAATTCCAAGACTAGAAAGGGTTTTGCATGGTTTCTTATGATTTTTCCAAGGTCTTTCAGTTTTTGCCAACCTTATGGCAGGCACTTCCTATGACCTTGTCCATTCTCTTTTTTACCACTCTTCTTGGGTCCCTTTTTGGAGGTCTCTTGGCCTGGGCACAAGTAGGAGAAGACAAGAGTTTTGCAGCGATTTCCAAAGGCTATATCTTTACCCTACGTTGTACACCGCCGATTGTCTTGCTTTTTCTAGTCTTTTATGGCTTGCCAGAATTTCTGAAATGGTGGCTTGGTTTGGATATCAACAACTGGTCTAAAACTATTTTTGTTCTCCTGACGATGATTCTCTTGTTTGCGGCTATTGTTGCCGAGGTTTTCAAGGCGGCCTATCAAGCTATTCCAAAGGGGCAGACAGAGGCCGGGCTTAGTATTGGTTTGACTCCAAGTCAGACTTTTTGGAGAATCATTTTTCCCCAAGCTTTTCAAGTTGCTCTTCCCAATATAACGACCGCTATACTCAATCTCATGCGAGATGCTGCCTTGGCCTATACGATTGGTTTCGTTGATGTTATGGGGGCGGGGAATCTCTTGATCAGTCGCAATTTAGGGAACTACTCTCTGGAAACCTATACGGCAGTTGCGCTTCTTTACTGGGGGATTGCCTTGGTTATTTCTAGTTTGAGTCGTTTGCTTGAGAAGTCTTTGGAAACAAAAGGGAGGTAAGAAATGGATATAGACTATATTGTAAAGACCTTTCTGGAGACCTTGAAGGGTGTGCCAATCACCTTGATTATCATGATTGTGGCTATGGTCCTAAGCTTTTTACCAGCTCTATTTTTAGCCTTGGGGCAGATTTACAAGGTTCGAGGGGTGAGGAGTTTTTCTCTGGTCTATCTGGCTTTTATCCGAGCGACTCCTCCGATTTTATTGATTCTCTTCTTTTATAGTTTGTTTCCAAGTTTGCTGAATCAATTTCTCAAAAGCATAGGAAGTGACTTTGATATTTTCAAGCTTGATCCTCTCTACTATGCCTTTATCATTTATAGTTTGATGACAGTCGGGAGTTTATCGGAGATTTTGCGTTCAGCGATCTTGACGGTGGACAAGGGACAACTAGAGGCGGCGCATGCGATTGGGCTGACTACGACCCAGGCCTATCTAAGGATTGTTTTTCCTCAAGCCTTGCGCTCAGCCTTGCCTAACTTGGCCAATCTGGTGATCAATATCGTCAAAGGGACCTCCCTAGTCTTTGTTATGACCATCAAGGATATCACCGCTATTGCTCGTGTAGAAGCGTCCTACGGTTACCAGTATTTTGAGTCTTATTTTGTAATATTTTTGCAGTATATTTTGATCTGTGGTTTGATTCAGTGGGGCTTTTCTGTATTAGAAAAATGCTATGTGAAAAAAGAAAAGAGAGCGAAAGCATCTAGCGCGCGTTTTGTATAGGAGGACAGGATGTTACAAGTAGAACATATCGCAAAAACATTTGGTGAGAGACAGGTCCTGGAGGATGTCAATCTCCAGGTCAACCAAGGGGATGTCGTCGTTATCTTAGGACCATCAGGTTCGGGGAAAACGACCTTTCTCCGTTGTCTCAACCACTTAGAAAAAGCTGACAGTGGCCGTTTGACCTTGGCAGGAAAAACTTATGACTTAGCCAAATTAAGCAAGAAAGACATTCTAGAAATTCGCCAAAAAACAGCCTTTGTTTTCCAACACTACAATCTCTTTGCAAACAAAACTGCTCTGGAAAATATTCTAGAAGGCCTAATCGTAGCTCGTAAAGTACCCAAGGAAGAAGCGCTCAAACGTGCAGAATCTGCCTTGGAAAAAGTTGGTTTACTGGCCTACAAAGACTACTACCCTTCTCAGCTATCTGGAGGGCAACAACAACGAATAGGAATTGCGCGTGCTATTGCCGTCAAACCCGAGGTCATTTTGCTAGATGAACCAACATCAGCACTAGACCCTGAGTTGGTTGGAGATGTTTTGGATGTTCTGAAACAGTTGGCGGGAGAAGGTGTGACCATGGTGGTCGTCACGCATGAGATGGGATTTGCTAGAGATGTCGCTAACCACGTTATTTTCATGGATGGAGGCCGTATCGTAGAGGAGAACAATCCCCACGATTTCTTTAGTCGTCCACAAGAAGAACGAACCAAGCAGTTCCTGGCGCGTATCTTATCAGATGCTACCTATAGTGTAGAATATATGATTTGATGGATAAGTGTATCATAAAAAGAACACCCCATGACTAGAAGATTCTTCTAATCATGGGATGTTTTTCTATAGGAGGGCTAGGTTATATTCTTTGAAAATCTCTTTAAATCAGGTCAGCTTTGCCTTATCAACAACCTCAAAGCTGTGCTTTGAGCAGCCTGCGGCTAGCTTCCTAGTTTACTCTTTGATTTTCATTGATTATCAGTTCTCTTTCTTGTTTTTCATCAACCATCCAAGTCCGAGAAGGGCAAGGATGCTGAATCCAGCAAGGGCAAGAAGTGATTTGCTCTCAGTTCCTGTGTTTGGAAGGAGGTTCTGAGAGCGAGCCTCTGTAGCAGTTTCTTGAGTTTCAGGATTGGCTGCTAGGTTTTGAGCTTGGCCTTGTTCTGGTTCAACTTCCAAGCTAGAAAGATCAAATTCTGGTTTTTCTTCCACAGCTGGGGCGACAATAGCACCACCTTGAGACAAGCGGAGAACAACGGCAGTGAGGGCGTTCAATTTCAAGCCTTTTTCAGTCCATTTAAGACCCTGAGGTTTAGCAATTCCTACTGGTCCTGCTTGGTTTTCATCTGCCAGGACTTCAGCTTTTCTCAAGTGAGCAAATGCAGTTCCTAGAGTAAATTCGCGAGACTTATCATCTGCATTGACAAAGACAGCGTAGATATCTCCATTTGGAGCGGTGATTTGGTAGCCGATGGCCACGTCTTCTTTTTCAACACCATTTTGGCCTGGGACAGTAATGAGTCGGACGCGCTCTTTGATGTCTTGCAGACTCTTGAGTCGGAAGGCGTCTGTAGATTGACGAAGGGCGATCAATCCTTTCATGTAGTCACGGCTCTTGACATTTTCAGGATATGCTTTGCCATCTGTTGCCTTGGTCCAATCAAACTTGTTGACAGCATCACTAGAGTCGTAAGAGTCATGGATAAAGTAAGGATAGACAAATGGCTTGCCGTCCTTGTCACGCAACAAGTGAGACTTGTTTGGAACCTTATCCTCTGGAACAGGAGTCTTATAGGCTGGATCAAGGAATTGTTTGGTACGTCCATATTCTTGGCCAGAGTGGATAAACGGAGTTCCTTGAGCAGTCAAGACCATGAGGTTTCCAAGTCGCAAACGACGATGGATTTCAGCGTAGTTTTCCGCCTTGCTTGGGTCTTTTTTGATAGACTGGGCAATGATGTCAAAGAGGGTCAAGTTATCATGGGCTGCGATATACTGGATAACATCTCCAGGATTGTCAGCCTCAAAGTTAGTTGGTTGGGCAATGAGATTTTTAAAGATGGTATTGATATCGCGTTTGCCACCTGTGATAAAGGCAGGTTGGCCTTCGTTTGGATAACCAGACTTGAGGTTGTTACGGATGTCGTCTGAAAAGACAGCGACAGTATCAGTTTTCTTCATCCAAGACTGGTCAGCAGGTTGTACAGGCGTATTTTCATCACCAGTATAGGTTCTCCAGCCTTCACCTAGCATGATAAGATTTGGATTGAGGGTGCGTGCAGCCTTGTAAGCTTCTTCGATAGAAGCCGCATCGTGGTCGCCCATCATATCAAAGCGGAAACCATCTACTTTGTAGGTTTCGACCAAATACTTGATAGAGTCTACCAAGACACGTTTAGACATGTAGTGGGTAGTTCCCAAACGGCCGCCTCCGAAGCTAGTACGTGGGGTTCCGTCTGCGTCCATAAAGTGATAGTAGTTTGGCTCAATATCCTCAAAAATATCAACGTTGGCAGTATGGTTGTAGACCACATCCAAGATAGCCCCCATGCCACGTTTGTGGATTTCGTTGATGAGGTTTTTGAATTCGGCAATACGTTTTTCTGGATCCTTAGGATCGCTTGAGTACATACCAGTCAAGGAGAAGTAGTTTTGAGGGTCATATCCCCAGTTGTAATTACTGTTGCTTGAAGCGTAGGCAGACAAACGTTCATGGTTTTTCAATTCATTGACAAAGTAGTAGGACAAGACGGGAAGGAGTTGGATATGAGTCACACCCAAGTCTTTGAGATAGTCTAATTTTTCGATAAAGGCTTCAAAGGTACCAAAAGGCTTGGTCAAGTCTTTTGCGATGGCAGGATCCGAAGTGAAGTCACGTACATGAGCTTCATAGATAACGGCATCTTCACGTGATTTGAAGTTACGAATCTTTCCATAGGTCAAGTCTTGCGGACCTAACTTCGCTGGATCGACAAAGGCAGCTTTAGCGACCTTATGAGCGGCATCTGTTTTTGCTAGGTCACTGTTCCAAGCCGCTAATGATTTGGCATAAGGGTCAAGAACGAGGACAGTTTTACCTTGGCGCTCGATTTGGTAGTGGTAGTAGTAGCCAGTGTAGTTGCTGATACCGAGACCAGAGTTTGCATCCAGAGTTTGTTTCCAGGTTCCTTTTTCTCCTTTTTCAAGGGCGACAGTTCCAACTACTTTTTCAGGGTCTTTCTTGTCATAGACAACAACGGAAACCTTATCAGCACTTGGAGACCAGAGGGTGAGGTCAACACGCTTGCCATCTTCTTTTAGAGTTGCGCCGAGTGGACCATCGTAACTGTAGGATTCATCCTTGAGGCGCCAGCTTGAACGTGTGGTAAAGCGGTCTGAATTGTAGCTGATAGTATAAGGGTGTTGAGTGTCAGAGAAGTCGCCGATATAGGTCACTTTTTTACCTGCCTCATCCACTTCCACGTCTGTGATAGCTACTTTATTCCCTTGGTAATCAGTGATGCTGGAGTGTTTGAGGATATCGTTTTTCTTAGCTCCAACGAGGGTAGAAAAACTGCTTTCGATACGAGATTTAGCCACGTGTTGGGCACCAGTCATGCGGATATCGTGAACGTAGTAGGGGTTGGTGTAGATGGTTTCGTCATCATCTTTAAGGAAAATCTGACTGTGATTTTTTAGATCAGTGAATTTATAATCTTCTTTTCTGATTTTCACATCATCGCCTTTCTTGCTTTCGTCTAGTAATAAAAATCCAAATTCTCTTGCAGCTTCATTGAGTGGGATATCAATGTAGTGGCCATACTTTCCAGTTGCTGTAAAGTCAGTACCGTCAGGCCATTCTCCACTGCTTGGGTTTTTGACATCGCCCCAATACCAAAGAGATTTTTTGTCATAGTTTCCGTCGGTGCGGTAGTAGTTGACACGAACAGTACCTGCTGGCTGAGGACGGTAGTTGTGTACCTTGTAGTTTTCATCTAGCCAAGCCTCATTCATTTTTGGAGAAAGGCGCTCTACGGAGCGGTCTCCAGTAAGGTTATCTCCTTTGGCGTTGTTGATGAGGAAGCTGATCTTCTTGGCTTGATCATTCTTGAGTTTGACGTCTAGGTAATAGCCATAATCGTCTTTCTTGGCATCCTTGAAGGACTTGGCTCCATTGGGCCAGTTTTCAGAAGGTTTTTCAACATCGTCCCAAGTCCAAAGACCTTGAGAATCCTTGTTTTCTTCAGGGAGTTTTTTCACATGGATGCGGAAGTAGTTGTCTTCGATAGGTTCTTCCGAACTAGTGTCTGCTTGTGGTTTTTGATCAGAATTTGGCGTCGAAGTGCTAGTATCTACTTTCTCTTCCTTGCTGTTAGGCTGACTTGTAGTAGCTTCTTCTGTTTTAGATGTTTCGGGTGCTGTAGTAGTTTCCGCAGCTGTAGCTTCCTTTTTAGAATCAAGGGAAGCGTTTGCATTCTTTTGTTCAGAAATAGGCGTTTCCTTTTGAGCTTGAATCGTTTCAGTCTCAGTAGGGGCCTTGGTCACAGCGCTGGTATTTTCCTGAGTTTGAGGAAGGTTTTCGTTGGCCGAAATAGTTGGCATTGTAGCAGAAAGCAAGACAATGCTGGCACCAATAAGGACAGAACCAGTTCCGTTCTTCAAGGAACGAATACCGTAAATCATTTTTTTCTCAGTTTGAGATGGGATCTTTTTCATCACAATTCTCCTTGTGTAGTTATTCCTTATCAGTATAGCATGAGGTAAACATTAGTGCAAGCGTTTTCCTATTTTTTAAAAGAAAATTTTATGCTTCATTCTCTTGAAATTTTAAAATAATATATAGGAAAAGATTGTTTAAAAAATAGTAAAAAAACCTTGAAAAATCTAGCTAAATAAGGTATAATAAGAGTAATCATTTGTCGTAGGTTTTGTCTGAAATATTGTCCAGACAAGGCTCACAGCAGTTAAATCTTCTGAAAAAGTCAGATTTAGCTGCTCTTTTTGTGCTTTTTTTCAGGTTTTTGAGTATTTGTAACAAAGATTTAAAGATTCTGAAAATTCATCAAAGGGACATGGTGATAGGGGTTTTACAACCATTTGACGATAATCAATAGCCTGATGAAGCAGGCTTGGAACTTTATTTACAAAGGAGAATCATCTTGGCAGGACATGACGTTCAATACGGGAAACATCGTACCCGTCGTAGTTTTTCAAGAATCAAAGAAGTTCTTGACTTACCAAATTTGATTGAAATTCAAACTGATTCATTCAAAGATTTCCTAGATCACGGTCTTAAGGAAGTATTTGAAGATGTATTGCCAATTTCAAACTTCACAGAAACTATGGAGTTGGAGTTTGTTGGCTATGAGATCAAGGAACCCAAATACACGCTCGAAGAAGCTCGTATCCACGATGCTAGCTACTCAGCACCAATTTTCGTAACCTTCCGCTTGATCAATAAAGAAACAGGCGAAATCAAGACCCAAGAAGTCTTCTTTGGTGATTTCCCAATCATGACCGAAATGGGTACTTTCATCATCAATGGTGGTGAACGTATTATCGTTTCTCAGTTGGTCCGCTCACCAGGTGTTTACTTTAATGACAAAGTAGACAAGAACGGTAAAGTGGGCTACGGTTCTACTGTTATCCCTAACCGTGGAGCTTGGTTGGAACTGGAAAGCGACTCAAAAGACATCGCTTATACTCGTATCGACCGTACTCGTAAGATTCCATTTACGACCTTGGTTCGTGCGCTTGGTTTCTCAGGTGATGATGAAATCTTTGATATCTTCGGTGACAGCGAATTGGTTCGCAATACTGTTGAAAAAGATATCCACAAGAATCCAATGGACTCTCGTACAGACGAAGCCTTGAAAGAAATCTACGAACGCCTTCGTCCAGGGGAACCTAAGACTGCTGAAAGTTCACGTAGTTTGCTTGTGGCACGTTTCTTTGATCCACGTCGCTACGATTTGGCAGCTGTTGGTCGTTACAAGATCAATAAAAAACTCAACATCAAAACACGCTTGCTCAACCAAACCATTGCGGAGCCATTGGTAGACCCTGAAACTGGTGAAATCTTGGTAGAAGCTGGTACCGTTATGACTCGCAGCGTGATTGAAAGTATCGAGAGTCACTTGGATGGCGACTTGAACAAAATCGTTTATATTCCAAACGATGCAGCTGTTCTGACAGAACCAGTTGTCCTTCAAAAATTCAAGGTTGTTGCCCCAACGGACCCAGACCGTGTTGTAACCATCATCGGAAATGCCAATCCAGACGACAAGGTTCGTGTTGTAACTCCTGCGGATATCCTTGCAGAGATGAGCTACTTCCTCAACTTGGCGGAAGGTATCGGACGTGTGGATGATATCGACCACCTTGGGAACCGTCGTATCCGTGCAGTTGGTGAATTGCTTGCCAACCAAGTACGTCTTGGACTTTCTCGTATGGAACGTAATGTCCGTGAACGCATGTCTGTTCAAGACAATGAAGTTTTAACACCACAACAAATCATCAATATCCGTCCTGTAACAGCTGCGGTTAAAGAATTCTTTGGTTCATCACAGTTGTCACAGTTCATGGACCAACACAACCCGCTTTCTGAGTTGTCTCACAAACGCCGTTTGTCAGCCTTGGGGCCTGGTGGTTTGACTCGTGACCGTGCTGGATATGAAGTCCGTGACGTGCACTACACTCACTATGGTCGTATGTGTCCAATCGAGACGCCTGAAGGACCAAACATCGGTTTGATTAATAACTTGTCATCTTACGGACACTTGAACAAGTATGGCTTTGTTCAAACACCATACCGTAAGGTTGACCGCGAAACAGGTGTAGTCACAAACGAAATCGTTTGGTTGACAGCCGATGAAGAAGATGAATTTACTGTAGCGCAGGCTAACTCTCGCCTCAACGAAGATGGTACTTTTGCTGAGAAAGTTGTCATGGGACGTCACCAAGGGGTCAACCAAGAGTATCCAGCAGAAGTGGTTGACTACATGGACGTGTCACCCAAACAAGTAGTTGCCGTTGCGACAGCATGTATTCCTTTCTTGGAGAACGATGACTCCAACCGTGCCCTCATGGGTGCCAACATGCAACGTCAGGCTGTGCCTTTGATTGATCCAAAAGCACCTTACGTTGGTACTGGTATGGAATACCAAGCAGCTCATGATTCTGGTGCAGCTGTTATTGCTCAGTATGGTGGTAAAGTTACATACGCAGATGCTGACAAGGTAGAAGTACGCCGCGAAGATGGTTCATTGGACGTTTACCACATCCAAAAATTCCGTCGTTCAAACTCAGGTACTGCTTATAACCAACGTACACTTGTTAAAGTTGGCGATGTTGTTGAAAAAGGCGACTTTATCGCTGACGGACCTTCTATGGAAAAAGGGGAAATGGCGCTTGGACAAAACCCAATTGTTGCCTACATGACTTGGGAAGGTTACAACTTCGAGGATGCCGTTATCATGAGCGAACGCTTGGTCAAAGACGATGTCTACACATCTGTCCACCTCGAAGAATATGAATCAGAAACGCGCGATACAAAGCTTGGGCCTGAAGAAATTACTCGTGAAATTCCAAACGTTGGTGAAGATGCCCTTAAAGACCTTGACGAAATGGGTATTATCCGTATCGGTGCAGAGGTTAAAGAAGGGGACATCCTTGTAGGTAAAGTCACACCTAAGGGAGAGAAAGACCTTTCAGCTGAAGAACGTCTCTTGCACGCTATCTTCGGAGACAAGTCTCGTGAAGTTCGTGACACTTCTCTTCGTGTACCTCACGGTGCCGATGGTGTCGTTCGTGATGTTAAGATCTTTACACGTGCAAATGGAGATGAGTTGCAATCAGGTGTTAACATGCTGGTTCGCGTCTACATCGCTCAAAAACGTAAGATCAAGGTTGGAGATAAGATGGCCGGACGTCACGGAAACAAAGGGGTTGTCTCTCGTATCGTTCCTGTAGAAGACATGCCTTACCTTCCAGACGGAACTCCAGTCGACATCATGTTGAACCCGCTTGGGGTACCATCACGTATGAATATCGGTCAGGTTATGGAGCTCCACCTTGGTATGGCAGCCCGTACTCTTGGTATCCACATCGCAACACCAGTCTTTGACGGAGCAAGTTCGGAAGACCTTTGGGACACTGTTAAAGAAGCAGGTATGGACAGCGATGCTAAGACAATCCTTTACGATGGACGTACAGGTGAGCCGTTTGATAACCGTGTATCAGTTGGTGTCATGTACATGATCAAACTCCACCACATGGTTGATGATAAATTGCACGCGCGTTCAGTCGGACCATACTCAACCGTTACCCAACAACCACTCGGAGGTAAAGCTCAGTTTGGTGGACAACGTTTCGGTGAGATGGAAGTTTGGGCTCTTGAAGCCTACGGTGCGTCAAATGTTCTCCAAGAAATCTTGACTTACAAGTCTGACGATATCAACGGACGTTTGAAAGCTTATGAAGCCATTACAAAAGGAAAACCAATTCCAAAACCAGGTGTTCCAGAATCCTTCCGAGTTCTTGTAAAAGAATTGCAATCTCTTGGTCTTGACATGCGTGTCCTTGACGAAGACGACCAAGAAGTGGAACTTCGTGACTTGGATGAAGGAATGGACGAAGATGTCATCCACGTAGATGACCTTGAAAAAGCCCGCGAAAAAGCGGCCCAAGAGGCTAAAGCAGCCTTTGAAGCTGAAGAAGCTGAGAAAGCAACAAAAGCGGAAGCAACAGAAGAAGCTGCTGAACAAGAATAAGCAGTTCACTTAGAATAGAAAGGGAAGAAATAGTGGTTGATGTAAATCGTTTTAAAAGTATGCAAATCACCCTAGCTTCTCCAAGCAAAGTCCGTTCATGGTCTTATGGAGAAGTCAAAAAACCTGAAACAATCAATTACCGTACCTTGAAACCAGAACGTGAAGGACTCTTTGACGAAGTCATCTTTGGTCCTACAAAAGACTGGGAATGTGCTTGTGGTAAGTACAAACGCATTCGTTACAGAGGGATTGTTTGTGACCGCTGTGGGGTTGAAGTAACGCGTACGAAAGTTCGTCGTGAGCGTATGGGGCACATCGAGTTGAAAGCTCCAGTATCTCACATCTGGTATTTCAAGGGCATTCCAAGTCGTATGGGCTTGACCCTTGATATGAGCCCTCGTGCCCTCGAGGAAGTGATCTACTTTGCGGCTTATGTGGTGATTGATCCTAAGGATACACCACTTGAGCACAAGTCTATCATGACAGAGCGCGAATACCGTGAGCGCTTGCGTGAGTATGGTTATGGATCATTCGTTGCCAAGATGGGTGCCGAAGCCATCCAAGACCTTTTGAAACAAGTAGATCTTGAAAAAGAAATTGCTGAACTCAAAGAAGAGTTGAAAACAGCTACTGGACAAAAACGTGTCAAAGCCATCCGCCGTTTGGATGTTTTGGATGCCTTTTACAAGTCTGGAAATAAACCTGAATGGATGATTCTCAACATTCTTCCAGTTATTCCACCAGATCTTCGTCCAATGTTGCAGTGGGATGGTGGCCGTTTTGCCTCATCTGACTTGAACGACCTTTACCGCCGTGTTATCAACCGTAACAACCGTTTGGCTCGTTTGCTTGAGTTGAATGCACCAGGTATCATCGTTCAAAATGAGAAGCGTATGCTTCAAGAAGCGGTTGATGCTTTGATTGACAATGGTCGTCGTGGTCGTCCAATCACAGGACCAGGTAGCCGTCCACTCAAATCATTGAGCCACATGCTTAAAGGTAAACAAGGACGTTTCCGTCAAAACTTGCTCGGTAAACGTGTTGACTTCTCAGGTCGTTCCGTTATCGCCGTTGGTCCAACTCTTAAGATGTACCAATGTGGTGTACCACGCGAAATGGCGATTGAGCTCTTTAAACCATTCGTCATGCGTGAAATCGTTGCCCGCGACATTGTGCAAAACGTTAAGGCAGCTAAACGCTTGGTAGAACGCGGAGACGAACGTATCTGGGATATTCTTGAAGAAGTAATCAAAGAACACCCAGTTCTTTTGAACCGCGCACCGACCCTTCACCGTTTGGGTATCCAAGCCTTCGAGCCAGTCTTGATTGATGGTAAGGCCCTTCGCTTGCACCCGCTTGTCTGTGAAGCCTACAATGCCGACTTTGACGGGGACCAAATGGCCATCCACGTACCGCTTTCAGAAGAAGCCCAAGCAGAAGCTCGTATCCTCATGCTAGCTGCTGAGCATATCTTGAACCCGAAAGATGGTAAACCAGTTGTTACTCCATCTCAGGACATGGTTTTGGGTAACTACTACTTGACTATGGAAGAAGCTGGCCGTGAAGGTGAAGGAATGGTCTTCAAAGACCGTGACGAAGCGGTTATGGCTTACCGCAATGGCTATGTTCACCTCCACTCACGTGTTGGTATTGCAACAGATAGCCTCAACAAACCATGGACAGAAGAGCAAAAACACAAGGTCTTACTGACAACAGTTGGTAAAATCCTCTTCAACGACATCATGCCAGAGGGTCTGCCTTACTTGCAAGAACCAACAAATGCCAACTTAACAGAAGGTGTTCCAGCTAAATACTTCTTGCCACTTGGTGGAGATATCAAGGAAGCTATTCGCAATCTTGAACTCAATCCTCCATTCAAGAAGAAAAATCTTGGGAATATCATCGCTGAAATCTTCAAACGTTTCCGTACGACAGAAACTTCTGCCCTACTTGACCGCATGAAGAACCTCGGTTACCACCACTCAACTCTTGCAGGTTTGACAGTGGGTATTGCCGATATCCCAGTCGTTGAAGACAAGGCTGAAATCATCGAAGAATCACACAAACGTGTAGAGCAAATCACCAAACAATTCCGTCGTGGTATGATTACAGACGACGAGCGCTACAACGCTGTTACAGCTGAATGGCGTGCAGCTCGTGAAAAATTGGAGAAACGTTTGGTTGCCAACCAAGATCCTAAGAACCCAATCGTTATGATGATGGACTCTGGAGCCCGTGGTAACATCTCAAACTTCTCACAGCTTGCCGGTATGCGTGGTCTGATGGCCGCTCCGAACGGACGTATCATGGAATTGCCAATCCTTTCAAACTTCCGCGAAGGTTTGTCAGTACTTGAAATGTTCTTCTCAACTCACGGTGCCCGTAAGGGTATGACCGATACGGCCCTTAAGACAGCCGACTCAGGTTACTTGACTCGTCGTTTGGTTGATGTTGCCCAAGACGTTATCATCCGTGAGGACGACTGTGGAACAGACCGTGGTCTCTTGATCCGCTCTATCGCAGAAGGAAAAGAGATGATCGAGTCTCTCGAAGAGCGTCTCAATGGTCGTTACACTAAGAAAACTGTTAAACATCCAGAAACTGGTGCAGTGATCATCGGTCCAAATGAGTTGATTACAGAAGACAAGGCGCGTGAAATTGTCAATGCTGGTGTGGAAGAAGTGACTATCCGCTCCGTATTTACATGTAACACTCGTCATGGAGTCTGCCGTCACTGTTACGGTATCAACTTGGCGACTGGTGATGCGGTTGAAGTTGGTGAAGCAGTTGGTACAATTGCTGCCCAATCTATCGGGGAACCTGGTACACAGCTTACAATGCGTACCTTCCACACGGGTGGGGTTGCCTCAAATACCGATATCACTCAGGGTCTTCCTCGTGTCCAAGAAATCTTTGAAGCCCGCAATCCTAAAGGGGAAGCGGTCATCACAGAAGTCAAAGGACAAGTTACAGCTATCGAAGAAGACGCGTCAACTCGTACCAAGAAAGTCTTTGTTAAGGGTGAAACTGGAGAAGGCGAATACGTGGTTCCATTTACAGCCCGTATGCGTGTCGAAGTTGGAGACCAAGTCTCTCGCGGTGCAGCATTGACAGAAGGTTCTATCCAACCAAAACGTCTCCTTGCTGTTCGTGATGTCTTGTCAGTTGAAACCTACCTTCTCGGTGAAGTACAAAAAGTTTACCGTAGCCAAGGGGTAGAAATCGGTGACAAACACATCGAGGTAATGGTTCGTCAAATGATCCGTAAAGTTCGTGTCATGGATCCAGGTGACACAGATCTTCTTATGGGTACTCTCATGGACATCAACGACTTTACAGATGCCAACAAGGATGTTCTTATCGCAGGTGGAGTTCCAGCGACTGGTCGTCCAGTTCTTATGGGAATCACCAAAGCCTCACTTGAAACCAATAGTTTCTTGTCAGCGGCTTCCTTCCAGGAAACAACTCGTGTCCTTACAGATGCAGCCATCCGTGGTAAGAAAGATCATCTCCTTGGACTCAAGGAAAATGTTATCATCGGTAAGATTATCCCAGCAGGTACTGGTATGGCTCGCTACCGTAACCTTGAACCACAAGCCGTCAATGAAGCAGAATATCTGGCTCCAGAACAAGAAGAGGCAGAACTTGCTCCTGTAGAGGAAGTTGTGGAAATCCAAGTTGAAGAAACAGTAGAATAAAGCAAACAAGAGAACCTTTGGGTTCTCTTTGTTTTATTTCAGAAAATTTTCCAAATTTTTCATAAAGTATGGTAGAATAGAAGAACTAAAATGCCAGGGAGGTGTCCATATGGAACAAACATTCTTTATCATTAAGCCAGATGGTGTGAAAAGAGGGCTGGTTGGCGAAATTCTGCAAAGAATGGAGCAACGAGGTTTCAAACTCGAAAAATTAGAGTTACGTTCAGCAGTTTCAGAAGCTTTGATTGACCAACACTATCAAGACTTGGTTGAAAAAAGTTTTTATCCTCCTATCCGTCAGTTTATGACTTCAGGACCAGTAGTGGTGGGCATTCTATCAGGTCCGAAAGTGATTGAAACTTGGCGGACTATGATGGGGGCTACTCGTCCAGAAGAAGCTCTGCCAGGAACTATCCGAGGAGATTTTGCCAAGGCTGCAGGAGACAATCAAGCCATTCAAAATGTAGTTCATGGCTCCGATTCTGAAGCTTCTGCAAAACGTGAAATTGCTCTCTGGTTTAAGGATTAGACTGGTAAAAGAACAGCTCTGTGCACAACAGAGCTGTTTTTTGGTCAGTTGAGCACAAAAAATGGACACTTGAGGCGGTAACAATCATTTCAAATTCCTCAAAAGGTATAATCCCATATAGGGAGGGAAAAGAAATGGTAAAATCAATTCGCCTATTGTTACTGATTGCAGTCGTCCAGATTAGTTTTAGTAGTTGTCTATTATGGAAAGAAACCTTTTTATCTTTAAAACAGACCAATGCTTATTTTTTAATTTTAATAGTAGGAATTTCTGTTTTGTGCGCTGGGATAAATTATTTCCATACAGCAGACCAGTCTAGACATAGTATTTTACATGTTCAAAAGAAAGTGAGTATGGTTTATTGCCTCCTTTTAGTAGTCAATCTTTTGGCAACCTGTCTGGTTCTCTCAGAAAGTATCCAAACCACTAGCAAATTGCAGCAGGAACTGGTTGACCTCTTTTTACCCTCCTTCTTTTTCTTGCTAGGAGTAGATCTATTGATTTTCTTACCTTTTGATAAAATTTTTCGCGATATAGAAAATCACCTAAATAAAAAGAAAACAGTCGTCATTTCCGTTCTAGCTACGATGGTTTTTTTGAGGAATCCCTTAGTGATTTCCTCGATTCTCATTTATATCAGTGTTGGTTTTCTATGCGCACGTTTCCTTTTTCCAAAATGTATCCAAAGGGAAATCTCCTTTTACGGCCACCTGATTCGGGATATCTTGTTTGTTTTTTCAATAGTTGTATTCTTTTAAGTAGAGGAGAATTTTTCAAAATTGTTATAGTAAGTCCATAAAGAAAATTCACACAAAAGAAAACTTTTTGGTATAATAGTAGCATGCACACAAAAAATGAAGAAGAGCTTCTAGCTCTCGGAGAAAGATTAGGTCATTTGCTTCAAAAAGATGATGTTCTGATCTTGACTGGAGAGTTGGGTGCGGGTAAAACAACCTTTACTAAGGGCCTTGCTAAGGGCTTGGATATCCGTCAGATGATTAAAAGTCCAACCTATACCATTGTCAGAGAGTACGAAGGGCGTTTGCCACTTTACCACTTGGATGTCTACCGTATCGAAGGTGATGCTGATTCTATTGACTTGGATGAGTTTCTCTTTGGTGGTGGTGTGACTGTTATTGAGTGGGGGCATCTTTTGGGTGAAGATTTACCAGATTCTTACTTGGAGTTGGAAATTTTGAAAGAAGCTGAGGGTCGTTGTCTTCATTTTACATCTCATGGCTCTCGAGCTGAACAACTCATCAAGGAGCTTCAAGATGGAGTATGAGTTGTGTATTCGTGAGGCAGAGATTTCAGATGCTACAGCCTTAATTGCATTTTTAGATTGTGTCGGTCAAGAGACAGATTTTACCAGTTTGGATGAAAATGGTATCATGATGACAGCTTCTGAAATGGCTCTTTTTATCGAAAAA
The DNA here is from genome assembly GCF_023109155.1 of Streptococcus oralis. Lineage (GTDB taxonomy): Bacteria > Bacillota > Bacilli > Lactobacillales > Streptococcaceae > Streptococcus > Streptococcus oralis_BZ. The sequence continues at coordinate 280,780 of NZ_JALDUA010000001.1, forward strand.
CAAGCTGCATCAGAGAATCAAATTACTCTCCTCGCCTTACTGAATGATGAGATTGCAGGAGTCTTAAATATCACAGCAGACCAACATTTAAGAGTTCGACATATCGGTGATGTTTTTCTAGCAGTTCGCAAGAAATTTTGGAACCAAGGCTTGGCGACTATACTTCTAGAAGAAGGCATCGAGTGGGCTAAAACGAGTGCTGTTTTGCGTCGCTTACAACTAAGTGTACAAAAACGAAACGAGGCTGCGATCCACCTCTATTCAAAAATGGGATTTATCACAGAAGGCTTACAAGAAAGAGGAGCCTATTTAGCAGAAGGGATATTTTTAGATGTTTGCCTTATGGGCAAGCTGATAAATGAATAACGAGATGATTAAAAAATTAATTGGAATGGTGCTAGGTTTCCTAGCAGTAACAGTTTTAGGTGTAGCGGTTTATGGCTATACCATCTACCAACAGGGAACAGAAACCCTAAGTAAAAAGACTTACAAAAAAATCGGGGAAGAAACCAACGTTATCGAAGCAACGGAGCCTCTGACCATCCTCTTGATGGGGGTAGATACGGGAAATGTGGAACGTACAGACCCGTGGGCGGGAAATAGTGACTCCATGATTCTCCTGACTGTTAATCCCAAAACAAAGAAAACCACTATGATGAGTTTGGAACGGGATATTTTGACCAAGATTGAGACTGGAAATGGGCAAGTTCAGGAAGCCAAACTCAATGCTGCCTATGCTAATGGTGGTGCGGAACTTGCAATTTCTACTATTCAAAAGATGATGAATATCCACATTGACCGCTATGTGATGGTTAACATGCAGGGACTTCAACAATTGGTGGATGCAGTTGGTGGGATCACCGTCAACAATACACTCGGTTTCCCAATTTCGATTGCTGACCAAGAGGAGTTTAATAAGATTTCTATCGGTGTTGGAGAACAAACCTTGAATGGTGAGGAAGCTCTGGTGTATTCACGGATGCGTTACCAAGACCCAGAAGGAGACTATGGTCGTCAAAAACGTCAGCGTGAAGTCATTCAAAAAATCGTTGAGAAGGTTTTGAGCCTAAACAGTGTGAGTCATTATCAAGGCATCCTCAAAGCTTTGAGTGATAACATGCAGACCAATGTAGACTTATCAGCTAAGAGCATTCCACAATTGCTCGGCTATCAAGATTCCTTCAAGAATATCGAAACGCATCAATTGCGTGGGGAAGATGCTGAGCTACAGGGAATCTCTTATCAGATTGTCACTTCAGAACATATGCTCGAAATGCAAAATCTCTTGCGTAGTTCACTAGGTAAAGAGCCGGTGACAGAATTGGAAACCAATGCGGTACTGTACGAAACAGCCTTTGGTCGGACAGCACCTTCAACCAGTACGAACGCTTCAAACGAAGAAGCAGAATAAGAAAAGAATCAAATCGTGGGAAATTTCCTGCGATTTTTTCAAAAAAATTCGAATAGATAAGTAGGAGGAAACATGAAAGCAGAAATTATTGCTGTTGGAACAGAAATTTTAACAGGGCAGATTGTCAATACCAATGCTCAGTTTTTATCAGAGAAACTAGCCGAAATCGGGGTAGATGTCTACTTCCAAACTGCTGTTGGAGATAATGAAGCTCGTCTTTTGTCCTTGCTTGAGATTGCGAGTCAACGTAGTAATCTTGTGATTTTGACCGGGGGCTTGGGACCAACTGAGGATGATTTGACCAAACAAACTCTGGCAAAATTTTTGGGAAAAAATCTAGTGTTTGATCCTCAAGCACAAGAGAAATTGGATATTTTCTTTGCTCACAGACCTGACTATGCTCGTACACCGAATAATGAGCGCCAAGCCCAAATTGTAGAAGGGGCAACTCCATTGCCAAATGAGACAGGTTTAGCAGTAGGAGGGGTGTCGGAAGCTGACGGAGTGACTTACGTGGTTCTTCCAGGACCTCCTAGTGAGTTGAAACCCATGGTCTTAAATCAGCTCTTACCCAAGTTAATGACTGGTGCTAAGCTCTACTCACGAGTGCTCCGTTTCTTTGGAATTGGGGAGAGTCAGTTGGTGACCATTTTGGCGGATTTAATTGACCATCAAACCGATCCGACCTTGGCGCCTTATGCCAAGACGGGAGAAGTGACCTTGCGCTTGTCTACAAAAGCAGTTAGTCAAGAAAAGGCTGATCAAGCACTGGATATCCTAGAAAATCAAATATTGGATCGCCAAACTTTCGAGGGAATTTCTCTACGAGACATCTGTTATGGATATGGAGAAGAAACCAGTCTAGCAAGTGTCGTTGTAGAAGAGCTTAAGAAGAGACAGAAGAGCATTACTGCAGCAGAAAGCTTGACGGCAGGCCTATTCCAGGCTACTTTAGCAGACTTTTCGGGCGTTTCAGCCATCTTTAATGGCGGTTTTGTCACTTACAGCCTAGAAGAAAAGTCTAAGATGCTAGAAATTGCCGAGCAAGAGCTAAAAGAACACGGTGTCGTTTCTGAGTTTACGGCTCGAAAAATGGCAGAGCAGGCACGGCTTAAGACTCAGTCAGATTATGGAGTGAGTTTGACGGGGGTGGCAGGACCAGATAGCCTAGAGGGGCATCCAGCTGGGACCGTCTTTATCGGCTTGGCACATGCAAAAGGAACAGAGATTATCAAGGCTAATATCGCAGGACGAAGTCGAGCAGATGTACGTCACATCGCGGTTATGCATGCCTTTAACCTAGTTCGCAAGGCTTTATTAAGTGACTAAATTTTGGTATAATAAAAGATAGGTCTAAGGACCAGTAGAATATAGGAGAACAAAATGGCGAAAAAACCAACAAAAAAATTAGATGAAATTGGGAAAAAATTTGGAGCTGACCGTGAAAAAGCATTGAACGATGCTCTTAAATTGATTGAGAAAGACTTTGGTAAAGGCTCAATCATGCGCTTGGGTGAACGCGCGGAGCAAAAAGTTCAAGTGATGAGTTCAGGCTCATTGGCTCTTGACATTGCCCTTGGTTCAGGTGGTTATCCTAAAGGACGTATCATCGAAATCTATGGACCAGAATCATCTGGTAAGACAACGGTTGCCCTTCATGCTGTTGCGCAAGCACAGAAAGAAGGTGGTATTGCAGCCTTTATCGATGCGGAACATGCTCTTGACCCAGCCTATGCTGCAGCCCTTGGTGTGAACATTGACGAATTGCTCTTGTCACAACCAGACTCAGGAGAGCAAGGTCTTGAAATTGCTGGAAAATTGATTGACTCAGGTGCAGTTGACCTCGTCGTTATTGACTCAGTTGCAGCCCTTGTACCTCGTGCGGAAATTGATGGGGATATTGGAGACAGTCACGTTGGTTTGCAGGCTCGTATGATGAGCCAGGCCATGCGTAAACTCGGAGCTTCTATCAATAAAACCAAGACAATTGCCATCTTTATTAACCAGTTGCGTGAAAAAGTTGGGGTCATGTTTGGAAATCCAGAAACAACACCTGGTGGACGTGCTTTGAAATTCTACGCTTCAGTCCGTTTGGATGTTCGTGGAAGCACACAAATCAAGGGAACTGGTGACCAAAAAGATACCAATGTCGGTAAGGAAACCAAGATCAAGGTCGTGAAAAACAAGGTGGCTCCACCATTTAAGGAAGCCTTTGTTGAAATCATGTACGGAGAAGGGATTTCTAAGACTGGTGAGCTCTTGAAGATTGCAAGTGATCTCGATATCATCCAAAAAGCGGGAGCATGGTACTCTTACAAGGGTGAAAAAATCGGACAAGGATCTGAAAATGCTAAGAAATACTTGGCGGATCACCCAGAAATCTTTGATGCCATTGACCACCAAGTCCGTGTTCAATATGGCTTGATTGAGGATGAAGAAGGGACAACTCCTACCACTGTTTCGGAAGATCTAGCACCTAACCAAGAAGTAACGCTTGACCTAGGCGACGGACTTGAAATCGAAATTGAAGATTAAAAATGAAAGCGGAGAAGTCCTTCTCTGCTTTTTATGTTTAATTATTAAGTCTCCATAAGCTTCAAAAGCGTAATAAAAGAGTATTTAATCAAAAAAATTAAAAAAACTGTTGCAATTTTTTTAATTTGATGATAAAATTAAAACATTCTATAAAAAGGAGACTACTATAATGGAAAAACGCCTTGTTCGTAACGTACAAGACAAAAAGATTGCTGGTGTTTGTGCAGGTATCGGTGACTACTTTAACATGGACCACACACTTGTTCGTGCACTTTGGATCATCTTCACCCTACTTGGTGGTTCTGGAATCTTAGCTTATGCTGTTCTCTACTTCCTTCTTCCAGAAGGCAATGCAGAAGCTTAAGCCATAGAGAATAAAAGTTTATTCTGATCAGTTGAAAATAAAAAATGCATGTAATCGTAGATTGCATGCATTTTTATATGTAGCTTCTATCGAAAAAGAGAGGTTCTTCACTAGATGGATAAGTCCGGTTTAATGGTCACTAAAACGACGATACTCTATATGAAAGTCAAAATAATGTTCATTTTGTAACTTTTGGAAGATATCGCGATAGGCTTCTTCGTCAAAATGGTCGCCACGATAGAGGATTTCAAAACTCAAACCATCGTACTCAAGGAAAGCGTTGGCTGTTTTAAAGCCATTTTGTCGATAGAAGTCCATTCTAGCCTTCCTTTGCTCCAAGTTATCGCATTCTTCATCTAATCGCTCGACTTCGAGTAACATGGTTCGCTGGTAAAAATCAGTCAGCTTTTCGATGATTTCCTTTCCATACCCGTGGCTTCTCAGGTGGGGCATGATGGCAAAAAAACTGATATAGAAGGCCTTTGGATTGGAGATGGCAAAAGCAAAGCCGACAAACTCTTCTTGGTTATAAAAGGCAAAAAAGTGAGCGTCTTCTCGGTCCTGATAGCGCAAGAACTCAGACAGAGGGACTCGTTCTTCCTCGGGAAAAGCTTCTTTGTTTAGCTTTTCAACCTTATCCAGATCAGGAAATACATCGGTAATTAATTGACTGGTCAAACTCATAAATGAACTCCTTTTCTTGATTATAGCAAATTGTCTCTCTGTAAGCAATTGATTGCAAACTTAGTGATAGAGCCTTGTCGCTCCTTTAGAAAGCTGATATAATAGCTTTATGAATAAGAAACGATCCGTGGACTTGATACATGGTCCTATTCTTCCTGCGCTGTTAAGCTTTGCCTTTCCAATCTTGCTGTCAAATATTTTCCAACAGCTCTATAATACAGCTGACGTCTTGATTGTTGGACGATTTCTTGGTCAAGATTCCTTGGCAGCAGTAGGGGCGACAACTGCCATTTTTGACTTGATTATAGGCTTTACGCTTGGTGTTGGAAATGGCATGGGGATCGTCATTGCCCGCTATTATGGGGCTCGTAATTTTACAAAGATCAAGGAAGCAGTAGCAGCCACCTGGATTTTAGGTGCTCTTTTGAGTATTGTGGTCATGCTGATGGGATTTGTCGGTCTGTATCCTCTCTTGCAATATTTAGATACTCCTGTAGAAATCCTTCCTCAATCCTATCAATATATTTCTATGATTGTGACTTGTGTAGGCGTCAGCTTTGCCTATAACCTCTTTGCAGGTTTGTTGCGGTCTATTGGTGATAGTCTTGCTGCGCTTGGCTTTCTGATTTTCTCTGCCTTAGTCAATGTGGTTCTGGATTTGTATTTCATTACGCAACTGCATCTGGGAGTTCAATCCGCAGGGCTTGCTACCATCATTTCGCAAGGCTTGTCAGCGGTTCTTTGCTTTTTCTATATTCGTAAGAGTGTTCCAGAACTGCTTCCTCAACTCAAGCATTTTAAATGGGACAAGGCCTTGTATGCGGATCTTTTGGAGCAAGGTTTGGCCATGGGTTTGATGAGTTCCATTGTGTCTATCGGTAGTGTGATTTTACAATCTTCGGTTAATACCTTTGGAGCTGTGATTATTAGTGCCCAGACGGCAGCTCGACGCATTATGGCTTTTGCTCTCCTTCCGATGACGGCTATTTCTTCTGCTATGACGACCTTTGCCTCTCAAAATCTCGGGGCCAAGCGACCAGACCGCATTGTTCAAGGTCTTGGTATTGGGAGTCGTTTGAGCATGTCCTGGGCAGGTTTTGTTTGTATTTTCCTCATTTTTGCTAGTCCGACCTTGGTTTCCTTCTTGGCCAGTTCAACAGATACTTACTTGGTAGAAAACGGTAGTCTCTACCTGCAAATCAGTTCAGTCTTTTATCCGATTTTGAGCCTTTTGCTGATTTATCGCAATTGCTTGCAGGGATTGGGTCAGAAAGTCCTCCCTCTAGTTTCTAGCTTTATAGAACTAATCGGGAAAATCGTTTTTGTGGTTTTGATTATCCCTTGGGCGGGCTATAGGGGAGTCATCCTCTGTGAACCTCTTATCTGGGTTGCCATGACCACCCAACTGTACTTCTCGCTTTTCCGTCACCCCTTGATAAAAGAAGGCAAGGAAATCTTGGTAGTTAAAGGACAATCCTAGCTGGATTTGCTGAATAAAATCCATTTCCTCTAGTGAAAATCGAAAAAACTTGTGTTATAATAAGAAAGATTAAAATGTGAAAAAAGGAGATTCCTAATGGGACGTAAATGGGCCAATATCGTAGCCAAGAAAACGGCTAAAGATGGAGCTAACTCTAAAGTATATGCAAAATTTGGTGTAGAAATCTATGTAGCAGCTAAAAAAGGGGATCCAGACCCAGAATCAAACACTGCTTTGAAATTCGTTATCGACCGTGCTAAACAAGCCCAAGTGCCAAAACACGTTATCGATAAAGCGATTGATAAAGCAAAAGGAAACACAGACGAAACCTTTACAGAAGGACGTTATGAAGGTTTTGGACCAAATGGTTCTATGTTGATTGTAGATACTTTGACTTCTAACGTCAACCGTACAGCAGCCAATGTCCGTGCTGCCTTTGGTAAAAACGGCGGAAACATGGGTGCTTCTGGTTCAGTTTCTTACCTCTTTGACAACAAGGGGGTTATCGTATTTGCTGGTGAAGATGCGGATGCAGTCTTTGAGCAATTGCTCGAAGCAGATGTGGATGTGGACGATGTAGAAGCAGAAGAAGGAACAATCACGGTTTACACAGCTCCAACAGACCTTCACAAGGCTATCGTTGCCCTTCGTGAGTCTGGCATCGAAGAATTCCAAGTGACTGAATTGGAAATGATTCCTCAGTCAGAAGTTGAGTTGTCAGGTGAAGACCTTGAAACCTTTGAAAAACTTTACAGCGTTCTTGAAGATGATGAGGACGTCCAAAAGATCTACACAAACGTAGATGGATTCTAATAAAAAAGCGAACAGACTTGCTAGCTGTTCGCTTTTTATATTTGAGATTAGACTCTGATTCCAGAATCTCTTTGCTGCTGGCTTTCTCCTAGGCCTATAGCTATTTTATGAATTAGTAAGAGCTGTCCATTGTCCTGTTTTGAAAAAGTTAAGGTAACAGTCTTGATATTGTCACCAATAGAGATATAGGTGACTTTTCTAGTATCGTATCCCCCAATAGTGGAATCAAACTCGGAGTCTGGCAGTCCATGTTTTTTGATAATATCCTTGTAATTGGTACCACCTTTTCCTTTGTTATCAAGGTCACCTTCGATTAAAGCGTCGAACTGTTCTTGGGTCCAAGTAAAGGTATCGTCTTCTTCCTCCTCTTCAGGGAGTGAATCAATGGTATCATCTGTCAAGTCGCGTTCCATTGAGGAACTGGCTTCTCTATAGGAACGGTTAAACTCTCTGACAAACTCTTTGTAGACATTAGCATACAACATTTGGGTCGTAAGGAAGAGTATAATAGAAGCAATTGACAAGGATGTTCCGATAATGGCCATTGTTTTCCGTTTTTTGAGATTGGCAATAAGTCCGATAATACCTAAGATCAAAGCGACAATAGCGATGAAAAACGATAGATAATTAATAAACGGGATCCAAGATCCTAAAAGTGCGATGGATCCAAAAATGGTTGCTAAAATCCCTAAAACTTTTTGTTCTTCTGGTTTCATTTGAAAGTCTTCTCCCTTCATCGAGTGAATGGATTCCTATCCATGGTAGCTAGTGCTTATTATAGAGAAAATATTCTCCAATGTCAATTTAGACTAGAATAGTTCTCTAGGAAACTTTTTTCTTGACATATTCTCTGTAAGTGGTAAAATAGTTCTCATGAAAACTAAATTAGTTCTCCAGAGAACTATATAAAATCATGAGAAGGGAGCAATCATGGACAAATCGTTGTTGATTTTTAAACGTTTTGGGTATCAGATCCACCTGATGTTGCAGAAAGAAGCCAAACGTTGCGGTATTGAATTTATGGGGGGACCGCAAGGACAGGTCCTGCAGTTTTTAGATCGTCGTGAGCATAATCAAGAATTAACGCTTATCAAGGATATTGAGACAGAACTCAATATCACCAAGTCAGTTGCTAGCAACTTGGTCAAGCGTATGGTACAAAATGGTCTGGTCGAGTTAGAGGCCAGTCCAAGTGATAAACGAGCAAAGCTTGTTCGTTTGACCGATAAATCACGATCTCAGATGCAAGAAGTTAAGGCGCTTTTTGATCGTATTGCCAGTAGCCTACTGGAAGGAATTTCAAAGGAAAAGCTAGCCGTTTTTGAAGAAGTTCTCGGACAACTACAGGCTAATGTAGAAAGAATAGGAGGAGAGAATGAAGAAACTCGCTAAACATATTACAGGAAAAGAGTGGGGGATGATTGTCCTTACGATTCTTTTCACTTGTTTCTCGGTCTATCTCGAGTTAGAAGTGCCGACCTATATTTCAGAAATAACAGAATTGATTGGAACACCGGGTACGGAGTTAGGACAACTATGGTCTCCTGCTGCCAAGATGATGGGCTTATCTCTCCTAGCCTTTCTGTCTTCTGTAACAGTTGGATTTTTTGCTTCTCGTGTTGCAGCGTCTTACACGACTCACTTGCGAAGAGATATTTTTAATCGTGTTCTAGATTTTTCGCAAACGGAAATCAAACGTTTTTCAATCCCCAGTCTTTTGACTCGAACAACCAATGATATTACGCAGGTTCAGATGCTCTTTACTATGGGCTTACAGGTAGTGACTCGTGGGCCTATCATGGCCATCTGGGCCATTGGAAAAATCCTTGGGAAGTCGGAATACTGGCTCTGGGCAGTAGTGGTGGCCGTCATTGTCAATGTCTTGATGACCACTGTTCTCATTACTCTAGCCTTTCCAAAACAATCTGTCATTCAAAAATTGACAGATAAACTCAATAGCATCACTCGCGAAAGTTTGACTGGGATTCGTGTTGTTCGTGCTTATAATGCCGAGGATTACCAAGATAAGAAATTTGAAGAAGCCAATGATGAGGTGACTCGTCTCAATCTCTTTGTCAATCGATTGATGGCGATTATGAACCCTATTATGATGGCGATTTCCAGCGGTTTGACCTTAGCCATTTACTGGATTGGTGCCTATATCATCAACGATGCAAGTTTGGCAGAACGTCTGCCACTCTTTAGTGATATGGTGGTCTTCATGTCCTATGCTATGCAGGTCGTGATGGGCTTCCTTCTCATGGGAGCACTCTTTATCGTTCTTCCTCGTACCTTGGTTTCTGCAGGACGTATCAATCAAGTATTGGATTTGCATTCTTCTATTGAGAATCCGAGTCAAGCACAGACTGCAGATTCATCAGTTCAAGGACAAGTAGAATTCCGTGATGTGACTTTCCGCTACTCTAAAAACTCAGAAGCAGTCGTGGAACATGTCACTTTCAAAGCAGAAGCGGGTCAAACTGTGGCCTTTATCGGTTCAACTGGTTCTGGTAAATCTACTCTGGTCAACCTACTACCTCGTTTTTACGATGTATCCGCGGGAGAAATTCTAGTAGATGGTGTTAATGTGCAAGATTACGACTTGGTAGACTTGCGCAATAAGGTTGGCTATATTCCGCAGAAAGCAGTCCTCTTCTCAGGAGATGTTAAGGGCAATCTAGATTTTGGTAAGAGCAAAGAAACTCCTCTAAGCGAAGCTGCTATGTGGCAAGCTCTGGAATTAGCCCAGTCTAAAAACTTTATCGAGGATAAGGAAGCAGGTCTGGCCTCTGAAGTAGCCCAAGGCGGAACCAACTTCTCAGGAGGTCAAAGACAGCGTTTGGCCATTGCGCGTGCCTTGGCTCGTAAGCCAGAGATTCTTATCTTTGATGACTCTTTCTCAGCCTTGGACTACAAGACAGACCGGATCTTGCGCCAAGAGCTAGCAGAGAAAACAAAATCTATGACCAAGCTCATCGTAGCACAGCGGATTTCTACCATCATGGATGCCGACCTGATCTTAGTATTGGATCAAGGTAAAGTCGTGGGGCAAGGCACCCACAAGGAACTTCTAGCTACCAATGAAGTCTACCAAGAAATTGCCTACTCACAACTATCGAAGGAGGAATTGGAACATGGAAAATAAGAAAATGTCTTTTTGGAAACACTCTAAACCTTTTCTAGCAGGTCTCCAACTTCCCCTACTAGTAGCGGTTGTAGCAGCTGTATGTTCAAGCATCATCACGGTTTATGGACCGACTAAGATAAAAGAAATCACCAACTTAATCTCAGATGGTTTGATGACGGGAATTGACCTAGAGGCTGTTTCAAGTATTGCTAGCTTTTTAGTGATTCTCTATGTACTTGGTGCTATCCTTAACTATACACAGGCCTATATCTTTTCAACAAGTATCCAACATTTTTCAAAACGCTTGCGGACGGCAATTGCTGAAAAAATCAATCGTTTGCCCCTTGGCTATTTTGATCGTCATTCTCAAGGAGATACCCTTTCGCGCGTGACCAATGACGTTGATACGGCCGCTCAATCTCTCAATCAAAGTTTGGGAACAGTACTCTCAGCTAGCTTCTTGTTGATTGCTGTTTTGGTGACCATGTTTAGCATGAACTGGATTTTAGCTCTGGTAACGGTTGTTTCTACGCTTGTTGGTTTTGCGGCAGTTTCCGTAATTATGGCTAAGTCACAAGGGTACTTTAGAGCTCAGCAAAACAACTTGGCGGCTGTCAATGGTTATGTAGAAGAAATGTATTCGGGACACAATGTTGTAACGAGCTACAACGCAGTAGACACCTCTAAATCGAAATTTGCAGGTTTGAATCAGAACTTGCACGACAGCATCTGGAAATCTCAGTTTATCTCTGGTATAATGATGCCAGCCATGTTCTTTGTTGGGAACTTTAGTTATGTCTTAGTCATCATCGTTGGGGCCGCGCTGGCGTTAGAAGGGCATATCACGATAGGGATTATTGTAGCCTTTATGGTTTACGTACGGACCTTCTCCCAACCTCTGTCACAGATTGCCCAAGGGATTACGAGCCTGCAACAAGCGAGTGCAGCCATGACTCGTGTATTAGAATTTTTGGCTGAAGCAGAGATGCAAGATGAATCTCATAAAGAAAGACAATTGACTGGAATGAGAGGAGAAGTGGTCTTTGATCAGGTGTCATTTGGCTATACACCAGAGCGCACCATCATCCATGATTTCTCAGCGACAGCTCATGCTGGTCAAAAGGTTGCCATTGTTGGGCCGACTGGGGCTGGTAAGACAACTATTGTCAATCTTTTGATGAAATTTTATGAGATTGATAAGGGAAGTATCCGTATCGATGGTGTCGATACCAAGGATATGAAGCGCTCAGAAGTACATGATGCCTTTTCAATGGTCTTACAGGATACTTGGCTCTTTAAAGGAACCATTCGGGAAAATCTCATCTACAATCAAACGGGCATCAGCGATGAGCGGATGATGGAAGCTAGCAAGGCAGTAGGAATCCACCACTTTATCATGACCTTACCAGACGGCTACGATACTATCTTGGACGATACAGTGACCCTGTCTGTTGGACAAAAACAGCTCTTGACCATTGCTCGTGCCCTGCTCAAGGACGCACCACTCTTGATTTTGGATGAAGCAACATCCTCAGTCGACACACGTACAGAGGAATTGATCCAAAAAGCCATGGACCGTTTGATGGAAGGCAGAACTTCCTTTGTCATCGCCCACCGCTTGTCAACTATTCGTAATGCAGATTTGATTCTTGTCATGAAAGATGGCAATATCATCGAACAAGGCAATCACGAGGAGCTGATGGCCCAAGGTGGCTTCTACGCTGACTTGTACAATAGCCAATTTACAGAAGATGATGCAGAAGAATAAACCAAAAGAAGGCTTGACGGCCTTCTTTTTCTGCACTATACTAGAAGACAAGCGCCTCACTTCTAGGCCAAAATAAAGTGTTAATGAGAAGAATACATGAAAAATTATCAAGAATGGTATAGAAACGTTAGCTCCAGACTCACTAGTTATCCAACCCTTTTATTTCTATTGCTTAGTTTTAATCGTTTGATGACAGTAGCTATGCCTCTGGTCTATCTAACCTTGCTAGTCACCACTTACCTGCAGCTAGGATTTGGTCAGCAAGTTGGGGTCTATTTGCTTGTTCCTGCTACAGGCTTTGTCATTTTGTCCCTCTTTCGTAAGAAAATCAATCACCCACGCCCCTACGAAACTTGGGACATTGCCCCCTTACTTGACAAGGATAGTTTGGGACAGTCTATGCCCAGTCGCCATGTTTTTTCGGCAACCATCATCTCCATGGCCAGTCTGCATGCTAGTCTACCTGTTGGTTTAGTATGTTTGCTCTTTTCAGCTTTGCTGAGCTTGGTGAGGGTTTTAGGTGGTGTGCATTATCCCAAGGATGTCTTGGTTGGCTATGCTTGTGGTCTGGTGTGGGGATTCCTTTTTTTCCTATTCTGATATGTAAGTTAAGCTAGTCCTACAACCACTTACTGCTTCAAATTGACCACTTGCTTTTTTGCCCTTGTATTCCTAACTTAGCTTTGATATAGTAGAGTCAGAAAGGAGATGTGATGAAGTTACGAATTGAGATTGACGGCAATTTAGAAGAAACTGAAATTGTCATCAAGGCCCCTGCTTTGACAGATGAAATTGCGGACTTGCAACGGCTCTTGCAAGAGTCAACAACTCCGAGGTTAACTTTTTACAAGGGAACAGGTGAATATTATCTAGACCTGTCAGAAATTCTCTTCTTTGAAACCGACGGTAGCAAAATCTACGCCCACACTCAGAAAGAAGCCTATGAAGTCCGTCTCAAACTCTATGAGTTGGAGACCATCTTGCCTCGCTATTTTAGCCGAGTGTCCAAGTCAACTATCGCAAACATCCGTCAGATTTACTCAGTGGACAAGTCCTTTTCAGGAACGGGCACCATTTCCTTTTATCAGACGCACAAGGAGGTTCATGTGTCACGACATTACCAGTCCCTCCTAAAAGAAAATCTAAGAAACATGAGGTAAAAGACATGAAAAAGAAAGCATTTGGTATTATTTTATTGGTTTTAGCAGCCTGGATCTTGCTGCAAGGAAATTTTGGCATTCCTTCTTTGGATGGTAAGATATGGCCTTTGCTAGGAATTGTTTTTTTTGCTTATAAGTCCATTGAGTCCATCCTTAGACGCCATCTAACTTCGGCAGTTTTTACAGGTTTACTGGCGCTCATCATTGCAAATTACGCTTATGACTTGTTGCCGGTGCCTAATCATTCTCTCATCTGGGCTAGTATCTTAGTGGTACTCGGTGTTGGTTATCTGACGCATTCAAGTAAGTTCTGGCATGAAAAAAAGTGGTGGTACAATGGAGAAAAAACAGTCATTACGGATAAGGAAGTCGTATTTGGAAGCGGGACTTTCTATAAGCAAGATCAAGATATTGTAGACGACCAAGTGGAAGTCGCTTTTGGGGACGCTAAAATCTACTATGACAATGCAGAGATGTTAGGTGATTTTGCGACTTTAAATATTGAAGTGGCCTTCGGAAATGCAACAGTCTATGTCCCACAACACTGGCGAGTCGATCTGAAAGTAGAAACATCCTTTGGTGCAGCTAAGGCAGATGCTCCTGTAGCACCAACAAACAAAACCTTGATTATTCGTGGGGAAGTTGCTTTTGGTAAACTTGGAGTTGTTTACGTTAAATAAAAAAAGTCTTCGCTAAGTGTCTAGAGTTTTGGGAAAGTGAAAAATTAAATATCATATAACCTGAGAGGGCGAGAAAATCGCTCTCTTTTTTCGTTGCAAAAATTAAAGAAAGGAGAAAAATGTCAGATAATATTGAAATTGATATGGATGAGGAAGATGTTAAACTGTTTAATGCTGCTTTTTTGGGTCTGGGAATAGTAGGGGTGATAATTGTCGCCTTGGTAGCTTTTCAACCCGATGGATATCAAAGATTTTTAAATTTCATAGAACTAAATTCAGAGAATTTTAGAAAATTTAGTAATATCATTCAAGAAATTATTTCATTCATGAATTAATTTATTAACTCACATATAAGTAAAAGAGGAAATTAAATACTTCAAGAATGAATATAAAGTAGTTCGACTCATAAAGAAAGGATTACCTATGAAACAACACAAAACAAAGGTCTCAAGGTTGACTAGAGACGTAATGATTTTAGATTTGATGAATACAATGGGATGGACTAGAAGCCGTGCTATTGCAGCTATTGAAGAGTTAGAGCAAACTCATCTTGTTTATTTTCCTGAAGCTGGTGGCTTGAGGTTACAAGTTGTAGGGGGATACTAATGGCAGATATCACGATTGACCAACTAGCCACTCTAACTTTTTATCAAATTCCAGAAATCTTTTTCACCCGTATTCAACACAATGAGAACGGCTATGTCAAATTGACTAGTTCTTACACGGGTCTTTCATCTGATGCTAAGTTAGCTTATGGCGCTCTTTATAATCGCTGTAAATTAAGTATCAGTTCATTCCAGAAGGGAAATAGAGATTACGTTGATGAAAATGGAGCGGTCTTTCTAATTTTTACAGTTTCTGACCTGATGCTGCTATTGGATAAGGGAAAGATGAAGGTTACTAAGATCAAGAAAGAACTGCAAGAACACGGTCTCTTACGAGAAGTCAGGCAGGGACTCAATAAGCCGAATAGACTTTATCTTCAGCTAGTGGATGCTAATTTAGAAATAGTGGAGCACTATTCAGCAGATGGTGAGTTACTGAAGAGGGTTAATGCCTTTGGTAAAGTTCTATATGAAAAAGTACCCCAAAGCATTGGTAATAGCGAAAGTATCAAAAACGGACGTCCGCAAAATGGACTTCAAAACGTCCACGAATCGGACGGAATAAATACAGAGAAGAGTAAGATTGATACTCTTTACGATACTAATCGATACGAGGGCGAGTCATCTTTATCTGATTTATCAATCTCTGAAGCATTTAAAATGGGGCAACATGGTTTTCTTTCTCCTCAACTAGTTCAGAAACTCAGTTTGTTTGGAAAAGATGCAAAAATTCTTGAAAATAAAATCTATCAATCGAAACGTCAAGTTGAGAAGAATTACAACAACCTCTTAGCTGATCAGGAAATTTATGGAGAGGTTTGGCTGCAAGATCTTGAACGTGAGCTTGATAAATTGATTTTCAAAATTAAAACTGGAGAGGCTGAAGGAAAATCAATCCAGAATGTCCCAGCCTACTTCTACAAAATGATGATTCGTTTTTGGAAGATGGCTCTACTCATTGAAAAAGAACATGGTTTCCTGGAGGTATCAGGACAAAGCGAGTATGCCAAAAAATTCCCTGATGAGTGTCCAAGTCTGATTGCACGTTATTATCCAGATAAACTTTCGGAGACGAAACTCAATAGCTATTTATCAGAATTGTCTAAGGGAGTTGAAACATGTTAAAAGATGAATTTAGACCAATTGATGGCAAAGTGCTATCGATTGGTCGTAGCCCGAAGGAGAAAATCTACATGATTCCTAAAGCTGTTTTTGATTTACCGAAAAAAGAAAGAGCTGAGAAACTCAGCCAAATTTTCTCATCATGGCAACAGAAAGAGAGTTGATTTTATGGGATTGTTTAAGCTAGGGTTAATGATTATATTCGTCATCGGTTTATTATTGCTCTTTGGTTGTACTATTGGAAAAGTTATAAAGGAAGTGGATAATGCTTCTTTGCTTGATGATGAAATACTATCAAGTCCAAATGATGAAGGAGACAAGTAGATGTGAGTAAACAAACACAAAATCGTATCAGAGAATTACGAAAGCAGTCTAGACTGTCTCAGCAAGCCTTGGCTGATCAGATAGGAGTATTTCGTAACACCATATCGAACTGGGAAACAGGATATAGTCAGATAAGTCTTGAAAATGCTAAAAAAGTAGCAGAATACTTTGGTGTAACCATTGACTACCTGTTAGGATCAGAATCGGACTAAACCTAGTAAAGTTAAATCTATATTGACCGAGAAGTCATTAAACTACAGACCTTTGAAAACTGAATACAAGGCTTGCCCTGATGCAGCGTGGCTATGGATAAAAAAGAAACGGGGGCGAGTAGCAAACTAGAAAAGGATATCTAGTCCAGCCACTGAACGAAAAAGCATGATAATGATCATAAGCTGAAGGAGTAAGGGTTCCTAGACTATAAACCCAGCGCATGAAATACCGATGTAAAAATACGTTTTTACACAGCACGGCGTTATTTCGCCTTTCAACTTCAAGGAGAAATCTATGACAGATGAAATAACCGTCCGCCTAAAGGACTTAAAAAATTTAGGAAAACAAGGAGGTGCGACAGCTCGCTTGGAGGACGGCACAGACCTTATTCTGAAGCCAGACTATGCAGTCAAACAGGCTAGAGGATACGTAGACGGTCTTTTAAGGGATGTTGAATTTCATTTGCCTTATAAAAAGGTTTATGATCAAATTCGCACTATTAAGAGAGATGCTCAAGTTATAGCTCGAAAAGTTAAGACACCATCAGGAATGGAGCTTCGTTTAACTGGAAAAGGCTATAACCCGAAAAATAAATAAAGAAAAGGAAAAATTAAAATGAACAAGAAAAAAGTATTAGCTACACTAGCACTTTCAACTATTGCACTTGCACAAGCTGGTTATGTATCAGCAGACGAACTTTCACCAATTGATTCTTCAGCTCCAACAACAGAAGTAGTTACTCCAACAGCACCTAGCGCTTCAACAGCAACAGAGGCTCCAGCAGTTCAGCCAACAGAGCCTTCAGTTACTCCAGTTGACCCAACAACGCCAAGTGTACAAGACAAAGACAACGCAGGAAGTCTTGATGGAGTGACAACTAATAAACCAGCACCTTCTGATAAGCCACAGGATAAGGATAATGCAGGTAGCCTCGATGGTGTTCCAACACCATCAGATAAACCACAAGACAAAGACAACGCAGGAAGTCTTGACGGAGTGCCAGCTGATAAACCAGCGCCTTCAGATAAGGCGCAAGATAAAGATAACGCAGGTAGCTTAGATGGTGTTCCAGATGAAAAGCCAAAAACTACTGATCAAGCGAATCAGCAAGGGAAATCACAAATTGGAACAACATCTACATCAACTGGACAGGTTGTCCATGATGTAACCAAAGAGCCCGTTGAAACAAATACAGGTGCGTCTATTGTTAGCACCCAAAACGGAAATGTAGTCCTTTCAGATGGTTCTGTAGTGGCTCCAGAAGAAGTTGGTGGAACAGTTAACGAAGATAAAACTATCTCTGTTACTGATTCAGAAGGCAAACTCAAAACACTTCCAAACACTGGGACTGCAGAAAGCATTTTGGGTGCTATTGGAGCTATGTTGTTGACAGCAGTTGGCTACTTCTACAAGAAAGAAATGTTTTAAGGTGAAATGGAAAGGGAAAACATTAAATGGCAGAAAAAACAAAAGGACACGGATATTTCCGTAAGAAAAAATGGGCTAAAGGCCTAGTATCAGGAATTGCAGTTGCAGGTATTGTAGCCTTCTCTGCAGGTTCTGTATTGGCGGATGAATCAGTGCAGCCTGAAAGCAAAAACGACAACAACGCATACGCTAAACAAGCTGGCAAAACAACAGGAAGCCAGTCTGTAGCAATTGATAATGGAGCCGTCACAAAGGTTGCTGACAAGGCTAAAAAAGCTGGAGTAGTTGTATCTGAAACTCCAAGTGTTGACAAAGGTACAGACACTACTTCATCTAGTCTTGAACAATCTAAGTCTGAAATCAAACAAGATCAGGATAAACAAGTCAAGGAACTTGAAGCCACAACTACAAAACAAGTTCAAAACAACGAAGTCTTCCAGGAGGCGCAAGAAGCTATTCAAGCTAACAATCAATTTGTAGCTGCTGAAAAAGCCAAGCACGAACAATCAACAACTGTCACAGTAACGAATGACGGTTCGACTGCCACAGATGGAACTGCAGATAAAAATAAGCAGGCTACTGAAACGGCTAAGAAAGTCTTATCAGAAAATCAGCAAGCTGTCTCAACCTACCTGGGTGAAAAAGCTAAGTATGATGCTACTGTTGAACAAGCTACTGCTCTAAACAAAGCGGTAGAAAGCGCATCTGAACAGTTGAAGAAAGAAAAGGTTGACGTTAAAGTCGTTACACGTACGGTCTCTTCAGTCGCAGAAGTAGAAGCATTGAAGAAACAAAATGACCAGGCTATTGCGACTGCAAAAGGCAAAGTGGAGCTTAACAAAGCCCTGATGGCTGCCTACACAGAGAAGAAGAATGCTAGTGATCAAGTCAATCAAGATGCTGATCGTAAGTCAGCAGATTTGAAAAAATCTGGTGTACTTTTAACTTCTAAAACACAGGAAGTTTCTTCAGTAGATGAAGCCAACAAAATTGCCAAACAAAACCAAACGGCCTTTGATAAAGCTAAGCAGAACCAGGCTGAATGGCAGAAGAAATACAATGAACTTCAATCTAAAACAAGTACGGAAGGATTCACAAAAGAGGTTGTCTTACAGGCTCTAAGTCTTGCAACAGCTAATCCTGAAGCAACAGTAGAGTCCTCTGCTTCAGGAGCGCAGGTAACTACCAAAGATTACATCGCTTCATCAAATGGAACATCAGGCTATACTCGTGTTCTAGACTCAACCAAAGTCTTGAAATACAAAGATGTGGGCAATGGTTGGACAACAGAAATTGATTATACTGGGTTAAACGGCTTAACAGTCACAACCGAGGATGGGAAACAACACAATATTTCTCGTATCCATCGAAAATTTCAAATTGTAAACCAAGGTAAAACGGGCCTAAATGATGTCTATGTCTTAAATGATCCTACTGAGGGCTTTGTAGTAGCTCGAAACGATGGAACAGGTGGAGCTGCGGACTACATGAACTTCCTGGTTACAGA